>CAZBKA010000052.1:0-19547 GCA_964492365.1 uncultured Pirellulales bacterium
AACCCAGCCAAGATTTGGTATACCTTCTTATGCTAATGCTAATAGCAGCAACACTCATCCTGATTATCCTATTGTTATTCTTGTAAATTCATCTTCTGCCAGTGCTTCAGAGATCGTTTCTGGTGCGCTGCAGGATGAAAAATACAAAAGGGCTGTTATTGTAGGTGATAGAACTTACGGCAAAGGTAGTGTTCAGGGAATAACACAATATTCTAATGGTGGTCTGGCTCAGCTGAAATATACGATGGCATATTATCATTTGCCTTCAGGTCAGAGGGTTGAAAGTAAAGAAGAGGTCGAAGAAAAAGGTAGAAAAGATTGGGGAATTACACCGGATGTTGAGGTAAAACTTAAAAGTAATGAGTTTAAAGCTATGTTTGATGCCAGACGTGATAACGACGTGCTCGTAAAAGCGGGTCATAATGACGAAAACATACCTGTAAAGAAACATTCAATCCAGGATATGCTTGATGCTGATCCTCAGTTGGCGATTGGCGTGCTGGTTGTAAAGAGCAAACTCATACAGTCGGGCAATTACATTTCAGTAAGTGAACAGGGAAAATAAAATAAGAAGGATTTTGGTTTGGCAGAAGAAAATAAATTTGAACAACAAAGGCAGCAACGCCTTGAGTCTATTGAAAAATTGGGAATTGACCCTTATGGTAGCAGATATGATGGAACCGAATCTTCAGTTTCAGTCAAGGCCAGGTTTGTTGATGGAGACGAAACACAGCGAGGCAGATGTGCAGGTAGGATTGTACTTCTGAGAGATATTGGAAAGCTTATTTTTCTTACACTTCGTGATGTCCAGGGGACCATTCAGGTGGGTTTAAGCAAAACATTGCTCGCTGAGCAGTGGGAGTTAGTCAAGCTGTTTGACCTTGGTGATATCATTGGTGCTGAGGGGCAGGTCGGAAAGACAAAAACTGGCGAAATAACGATATGGTCAGATAAGGTAACTTTTTTGTCCAAATCATTGAAGCAGCCACCCGAGAAATTCCATGGTCTTGCGGATGTAGACCTTCGATATCGCCAGAGATATGTTGACCTTTGGGCCAATCCTGAAGTGATGGACAGGTTCAAACTCAGAAGTCAGATGATAGCAAGTATTCGTCAGCACTTAATCGGGAAAGATTTTCTTGAAGTTGAAACCCCTATGATGCAGGCAATTGCTGGTGGTGCCGCTGCCAGGCCCTTTATTACTCATCATAATACTCTTGATATGGATCTCTATCTGAGGATCGCTCCCGAGTTGTTCTTGAAGAGATTGCTGGTCGGCGGAATGGAGAAGGTTTTTGAGATCAACCGCAATTTCCGCAACGAAGGCCTTAGCAGACGTCATAATCCAGAATTTACTATGATGGAACTTTACCAGGCATATGCTGATTACAATGTTATGATGGATATAGCAGAAGAAGTTGTTTGTCTGCTGGTAGAAAAATATTGTAATGGTAATACTGTCCAATTTGATGATATGCCCATAGATTACACTAGGCCTTGGCGAAGAGCTAAATATGCCGAACTTCTTAAAGAATATAGCGGCTGTGATATTGATGATATTGCGGCTATCAGGGAAAAAGCCAAGTCTCTTGGTTTCAAAGAGTCACAAATGGATGATTCTGTGGTTATCAACGAGGTATTTGAAGAGACCGTCGAAAAAAATCTTGTCAATCCTACATTCGTGATAGATTACCCTGCTGTACTTTGTCCTCTTACGAAACGTAAAAAAGATAATCCGGATTACGCAGAACGATTTGAATTGTTTATTGGTAAGATGGAACTTGCGAACGCTTATACCGAGCTTAACGACCCGGCTGTTCAGGAAGAAAATTTCAGGGTTCAGCTTCGCGGTCAGGAAGAAACAATGGCAACCATGGATGAGGACTATATTAACGCTTTGAAATATGCTATGCCGCCAGCTGGTGGTCTTGGTATTGGTATTGACAGACTTGTTATGCTGCTTACATCCGCTACGACAATACGTGATGTTATCTTGTTCCCACTTCTAAAGCCATCTTCTGAATAATGGATCGGGAATACAATGCTGAAATATATTATCTGGCTGCGATATTTAAGTAAGAAAAAAATAGTACTACTAAGTATTGCTGCGGTTGCTTTCTCTTGCGCATTGCTGATAGTAGTATCAAGTCTTTTTACTGGTTTTATTAATGCCTTCGAGGCAAGTGCTTCTGATACTCTCGGCGATGTTGTTATAGCAGCGTCCGATGGGATGAAGATAGAAAAATATGACCACCTCATAGAAAGTCTCAAAGATATTGAATCTGTAGAAGCAGCCACCGCTGTTATCACAACACAAGGATTGCTGCGTCTGGCAAGTGGTAATGTTCGGGCAGTAGAAATATGGGGAATTGATATTCAAACCAGGGCCCAGGTTGTTGCTCTCAAACAAAGCCTGCTGAAGCAAAAGGATAGCTTAAATCCATTGACTTTCAATCCATCCAATAACGAAGATATTCTTGGCGGTTTTATTGGCATTGCGATTACTGAAGACCCTGACCCGATTACCGATGAGTACGATGTTCAAGCTGTTTTGAAAGAAAACATCGATAAAAAGGTTGCCCTTACCACCGGTGTTTTGATCGAAGATGATGCCGTGCAAGGCGAAAGTAGATTTAAAAGAAGGAATATTGCTTTTACCATAACTGATATATTTTTTACCGGTACATATGAAATAGATAAAAATTTTGTATTTCTGCCAATCGATAAACTCCAGGAAAAATTATACCCCGATATAGACCTGCCCATAGCAGATCAGGTACATATAAAACTAAAAGCAGATAGTGACATCGAATTATCCATGGCTCAGATAGCGGGGTTATGGCAAAATTTCGCAAAGAGTGAACTTGGTTGGAGTGATTATCGATCTTCCCTGATTTCTATTAAAACATCAAAGCAGATGCAGGAGCCATTGGTAGCTGAATTCAGAAAACAAATGCAGGTATTGCTTGCCATTTTTAGTGTTGTCAGCTTTAGCGTTGTTGTTTTGATTTTTTGTATCTTTTATATGATAGTTGAAACAAAGCGAAAGGATATTGGCATAATCAGAAGCTGTGGTGCTTCAACATCGACAATAATGGGAATATTTCTTGGTTTTGGCGGTTGTGTAGGTTTTATCGGCGCAGGTTTCGGAGTTTTGCTTGGTTATCTCATAACTAAAAATGTCAATATTGTAGAGCACTGGGTAAGTTCTGCACTGGGACTCAAGCTATGGAAGAGCAGTGTATATCTGTTTACAAAAATTCCGAATGAAATGGATTGGGATGCCGTGATGCCTATAGTTATTTCCGCAACAGTTGCAGCCTGTTTGGGTGTCTTGTTGCCGGCAATCGTCGCCGCAAAGGTCAGACCTGTTAAAATATTGAGGTACGAATAAGATTTAAATGTATAAATTTATTCTGGCATTTCGTTATTTGTTTAAAAGGCGGATAAGCTATCTGGCTTCATTGGCAGTAGCACTTTGCGTTTTCATTGTTGTCATTGTTATGACAGTAATGACCGGACTCGTTGATGATTACAAGCAGAAAAACCATGACTTTACAGGCGATTGTGTCCTGACAAGTGATTCACTTGTAGGTTTTGGTTACTATGAAGATTTTCTAAGAATACTTAATGAACAGGATTTTATTAAAGCCGCATCACCTGTCATAAAAAGCTATGCGATAATAACTTACCCTGATTCAGGAAGAAGTGTGGGTTTGGAGATAATGGGAGTCGATCCGGTTATGCATAGCAAAGCAACCGGGTTTGGTGAAAGCGTTTACTATAACAAAAAGGATATTTCAAAAGTTTTTTCACCTTCATACAATACCAGGCTTGATGGGTGTGTGCTCGGCATTGATATCTGGATAGACAGGGACTCAAGGGGCCAATACCAATACAGCGATCCCTATGAAGCAGCTTTTGTTATAAGCAGTTTCCCTCTGACTGTTAAGGGTGCATTAGCTCAGGCAGGTGCAGGTGAGGAAAAGACCGGCACATTTTACTATAGTGATGTTTCTCGTAGTGGTTTGGCAAGAGTTGATGGTGGTATGATATATATTGATTTCAATAAAGCCCAGCAGCTTTGTGGCATGGACGGAGATTTAAAGAGGATAAATGCAATACACATAAAATTTAAAGATGACCTGAAAATGGACGCAGGTTGTGAAAAAGTTGCCGTTCTCTGGGCGAATTACGTTGCGGAGATGAAGCAGCAGGAAAATGCAAATCTGCTTGATTATGTAAAAATACAAAGCTGGAAAGAAAACCGTCGTTCTTTCATTGCTGCAATGGAAAAAGAGCAGAAAATGATGGGTATGATGTTTTTATTTGTCGGTCTTACAACAGTTTTTGTTGTCTTTGCTGTTTTTTATCTGATTGTTAACAAAAAAAGCAAAGACATTGGAATTTTAAAGAGCGTAGGTGTTTCGAGTTTTAGTATTCTTACTATGTATTCTATTTTTGCTTTTTTTATGGGTGTAATAAGCTCCGCAATTGGGTCGTTTGCAGGTTGGGTTTTTTTGCTCAGGATGAATGATATTGAAAACTGGCTTTTTGTCCATTTTGGATTTCAGTTATGGGACAGGTCAATTTATTCCATAGGTGATATTCCAAGCAAACTGGACTTTAATGTTTTGGTTACAATAGTATTTTCTGCTATATTAGCCTGCATGTTGGGAGCTTTTTTCCCGACCTGGCGGGCAGTCAGATTAAAGCCGGTACAAACTTTACAGGTGAATCAGCTATGAGCAAAGATAAATACTTATTAGAAGCAAAAAAAATTGTCAAATCTTATTCCCTTGGAGCAAGCAAGATAGAAGTCCTCAAGGGGGTTGATTTTTCTGTCGCCCCGGGTGAGTTTATTGCGATAACAGGAGCATCAGGCAGTGGAAAAAGCACCCTTTTGCACATATTAGGTGCACTGGATAAGCCCGACCAGGGGGTGGTTAATTTTCAAGGCAAAGATATTGCAATGTTTAGTAGTGGGCAGATGAACAAATTCCGCAACCATAAAATAGGTTTTGTATTTCAGTTTTACCATTTATTGGATGAACTGAATGTTGCCGAAAATGTTTACCTGCCGGTAATGGCGTCAAGTTCATTGGCGGGTTGGTTTAAGGTCCGCTCAAAGGCCAAAAAAAGGGCATATGATATGCTTGAACGGTTCGGTCTAAGTCATAGAGTAAAACACAAGCCTTACCAGCTTTCAGGTGGGGAACGCCAAAGGGTCGCTATTGCCAGGGCACTTATGAACGAACCCGTTTTGCTTTTAGCCGATGAACCAACAGGAAATCTTGACTCTGAGACAGGAAATGGTATACTGAATGTCTTTGAAGAGCTTAACAAAACTGGTCAGACTATCATAATGGTTACTCACGACGACAGAATCGCTCACAGGGCATCAAGAACAGTGGTCTTGGCAGATGGAAAAGTTAAAAATTAAGTGGTATTTTTATATTTTTTAAGAAAGAGAATTTGTTATGGCATTGAAGATTTGGTTGGATGACAAATTGGTTGATGAACAAGATGCGAAAGTATCTGTTTTTGATCATGGTTTGCTCTATGGTGACGGTGTTTTTGAAGGTATCCGTGTCTATTTAGGAAAGGTTTTTGAAGAGAAGGCTCATATTGACCGTCTATATGAATCAGCTAAAGCAATCAGACTCGAAATACCAATGACCAAAGATCAAATGACAGATGCCATCCGAACAACAGTTAAAGCAAATGGTCTTCAGGAAGGCTATATTCGTCTCGTGGTTACACGCGGCATTGGTACTCTGGGGCTGAATCCGTTTACCTGCAAAAAAGCAGGTGTGATCATCATCGCATCGAATATTCAGCTTTATCCTAAAGAGTTTTATGAAAAGGGTATGAAAGTTATCAGTGCAACTACGATTCGTAATCACCCTTTGTCATTGCCGCCTCAAATTAAAAGTTTGAATTATTTGAATAATATTTCGGCTAAAATAGAAGCCCTTGATGCAAATGTGCCTGAAGCAATAATGTATAATCATATGGGATATGTTGCTGAGGCTACAGGCGATAATATATTTATTGTCAAAAACGGAGTTGTTTCTACTCCTCCGGTAAGTTCCGGTTCACTTGGTGGAATTACCAGGGCCGTTGTTATGAAGCTTGGCATACAAAATGGTTTTGAAATTATTGAAAAAAACCTCACAAGGTTTGATTTATATACTGCTGATGAGTTTTTCCTTACAGGAAGTGCCGCTGAAGTTATTGGAATTGTTGCCATCGACGGCAGAACCATCGGTGATGGCAAACCTGGTCCGGTTACTGAAAAACTCAGGAAGCTTTTCTTCGCGTATGCACGAAGTTGATTAACTGTTTACTATATATATTTTTAGCCGTCGAAATAAAGGCTTCTGATTTTTATGCGACGATTGTCTGAGTATAATAATTTAGAGTTTTTCGCTCCCATTGAATCTCAATTGTTGGAGGTTCATGATTGCATAGATGCCCAGCTCGAAAGTTTGCATGAACCGGTAAATCAGTTATTTGAACATGTAGACATCAGGTCTGGTAAAATGCTTAGACCGGGATTAGTCTTGCTTTCAGGTCTTTGCTGTGGTGGGATATTACCTGTTCATATAACGGTTGCTGCGGTTATACAAATGGTTCATGAGGCGACTTTACTGCACGATGATGTTATTGATGAAGGTGACATCAGACGAGGCAATGCAACCGTAAACAGGCTTTTCGGAAATGAAACCGCTATACTTGCAGGTGATCTTTTATTGAGTAGGGCTTCCGTTATATGCAGTTCTCTTGATCCTGAAATTAATAAGGTTATTGCTTTTGCCACTTCGCAGGTCTGTGAAGGTGAGCTGGCTCAGTTGCTGCAAAGAGATAATTTTCAGCTTACCGAACCAGAGTATATAAAAATTATCAGTCAAAAAACTGCGGCTCTTTTCAGCAGTTGCTGTAAACTTGGAGCGGTTTGTTCAAATGCATCAGGGGACAAGGTTGAAGCTTTAAATGAATTTGGTAAAAATATCGGCATTGCATTTCAGATAACAGACGATTTGCTTGATATAATCGGCAACGAAAAACAGACTGGTAAGACTGCTGGTAGAGATGCTGATAAAAACAAATTAACTCTTTCTTTAATACACAAGCTTTCGTCTGTAAATGAGAAAGAGAAGATGTCGTTAATACTAAAAATTGAAAACTCAAGGCAGGACAGGAAAGTCCTTGCTGAGATACTAAGTAATAACGGCAGTCTGGAATATGCAAGCAAGCGTGCACAGCATTTTGTTGATCTGGCCATTGATTCATTGGCTGCTGTCAGCGACAGCCCCGCTAAGCAGGCCTTACTGGCGATAGCAAACTTTGTTACTAACAGAGTTGCGTAAGTATTTGGTTCAAATTTAAAAAGGTGTTAATTAGGCTTCCGTTTGCAGTATTTTCGATTAGCCCAAATTACATGTTTTACATAGCGATTCATAACCTTTATAATGATATCGGTATGGTTGAAAAGAATAACACATTATTTTCAAATAGTGAAAACAACAATATTGCCTCTGTGGAGCCTCTCTCTGTGCGCATGAGGCCGGTTTGTCTCGACGATTTTGTGGGGCAGGATCATTTTCTTGGTAAAGATAAGTTATTAAGGCGTATGCTTGAGTCTGGCAAATTGAGCAGTTTGATATTTCATGGTCCGCCTGGTACCGGTAAAACTTCTCTTGCACGGGTAATCGCAAATTATACCAAAGCAAATTACCATTATCTAAGTGCACCGGCTGCTACCGTCAAAGATATACGCGATATTATCGGACAAGCAAAAGATGACCTTTGTGCAAAAGGTATAAGAACCGTTTTGTTTATAGATGAAATTCACCGATTCAACAGGGCCCAGCAGGATGTTTTGCTTGATGATGTTGAAAGCGGTTTGTTAATTATGATTGGTGCCACTACTGAAAACCCGTTTTTTTCAGTAAATTCAGCTTTGATTTCGCGCAGCAGTGTCTTTGGTTTTGAGCCTATCAGTGAGGAAGCCATTTTTATTTTGCTCAGGAAAGCTATAGAAGATAGTACCAGGGGACTTGCAAAATACGATATTAAAGCCGACGAAGATGCCCTCAGGTTTTTATGTGTAATGTGCAATGGTGATGCAAGAAAAGCTCTTAACGCACTTGAAGTTGGAGTTCTTTCACAGGCAAGCAGGTCATCGGACTCAACTGTGAAATTTGATTTAGCAATAGCTAAAGAATCAATTCAGCAAAAAACGATTAATTACGATAACAAAGATGATAGTCACTATGATTTAGCAAGTGCATTGCAGAAAAGTATGCGAGGCAGTGATCCTGATGCTGCGGTTTATTGGCTTGCAAGATTAATAGCAGGGGGAGAGGACCCTCGGTTTATCGCCAGACGTATTTGTGTCTGTGCTGCAGAGGATGTTGGAAATGCTGATCCGATGGCCACTGTATTGGCAGCTTCAGCAATGCAGATATCCGAGTTTGTTGGATTTCCAGAAGCACAATTACCCTTAGCACAGGCTGCCATTTATATTGCATGTGCACCAAAGTCTAACGCCTCTTCAATGGCGATCTGGACTGCCGTTTCTGATGTAAAAAACAACACCTTTGTGCCTGTGCCGAAGGATTTAAAAGACAATCATTATTTCTCAGCAAAAAAAGCCGGAATCGGAGCTGGTTATAAATACCCGCACAGTTACGGCGGTTTTGTTGTTCAGCAATACATGCCCAAAGAGGCAAAGAAGGAGTATTACACCCCTAAAAACGCTGGTTATGAAAAAAATATTAACCGGTATTTACAAAACCTTAAAAGCTTGATACAAAGTAACAGTACAGTTGATTTTGACGGTAAAGGTAATTTAGATGAATAAGGCACAGCTAAGACAGCAAATACAAAGCAAATTGCTGGAAATGAGTGAAGAACTTTGTGTTCAGAAGAGCAAAAAAGCTTTTAAAAATCTGATATCATTACCTCAGTTTCAGGACGCTTCTGTTATAATGATATACCTGACGATGCCGAATGAGGTAGATACTTCCGATGTTATTCTTTATGCCTGGCAACAAAAAAAGACCATAGTGGTTCCAAAGATTTCCTGGCAGCAGAGGCATATGATTCCAGTTGAAATAAATTCTCTTGAAAAGGGATTCTCAACTGAAGCTTCTGGTTTACGTAACCCTATAAAAGGTCAGCCCGTGCCTTTTGAAGATATAGACCTGGTGGTGGCTCCGGGGCTGGGATTTGACAAAAAGGGCAACCGTCTCGGTAGGGGTGGGGCGTATTATGATAGATTTTTTGCAAATAAAAAGCTTATTGCATGTAAATGTGGTTTTGCTTTTTCAGAACAAGTGGTAGAATCAATTCCAGTTCAGCAGCATGATATGGCTATGGACTTTTTGGTTACAGATGAAGAAATAATGGATTTTAGAAACATCCAAGGAGAGTAGTTATGGCTAGATATCCAGCCGGTGTAGGAAACAATAAAAGATGGATTTATATTTTTCTCGGTTTGCTTGTAGCTATTGTAGTTACAGCGTTTTTTTATAACCCCTTTGGTTCAGATAAACCAAAGAAGATAACTGACGAGCAGGAACCGGTTGTATCGCAGGATCAATCAAAGCCCAAAGACAAGCCGCAGGACACCCAAGCTGCAACCCAGCAGCCGTCTTCGCTGCCGAATGCTGCTCAATTAACAGGCAATACCGTAACCACCGCAGCGGACCCTAATAAAGTTGCCTCTGTGATAGACCCGATTGCTCAGGCCAGTGCAAAAATTGATGAGTACATTAAAAAGGCAACCGACTGCATGACTGTCGACCCGCCTAAGGTAATTGAAGCACGAGACAGGCTGAATGAAATATTGCACATGGATATAAATGCACAGCAAGGTCAATTAATCAGGGATGAACTTTCAAAGATTGCTGATGTTTGGCTTTTCAGTAAAAAAATATTCCCAGCCGATACACTCTGTGCAGTATACAAAGTTCAGTCCGGAGATGTGTTCCAGAACATCGCAAACCAATACAAGATTCCTTATGAAATTATAATGACGATTAATGGCATAGATAATCCGAGATCACTCCGTATTGGTCAGGCACTAAAAGTCATAAATGGGCCTTTCCATGCAAAAGTTTATCTTTCATCATTCAGGATGGATATCTACTTGCAGAATACATTTGTGAAAAGTTTTCCAATTGGTATCGGTAAGCCAGGTTATGATACCCCGACAGGGATGTGGATTGCCAAGCCAGGTGGTAAGCTGATTGCTCCTCCATGGACAGACCCCGATACAGGCAGAACTTATGAATCAGAGGACCCGGATTATCCGCTTGGTTCAAGATGGGTCTCACTCGAAGGCGTCTCTGGTGCCGCCTTAGGCAGAACTGGTTTTGCGATTCATGGTACCAAGGCTCCTGATGAGATAGGTAAGGCTGCTTCAAGAGGCTGTATTCGCTTACACAACGGAAATGCAATACTTGTCTATAATATGATGACTCCGGGCTTGTCTCAGGTTGAGGTTATCAAATAAGTTTAAGCTATCGACTCAATAAAAATAATGTCGACACCAACCAGAAAAAAAAGTAAAACCAGATTTTACGCATTTGTGGCTTCTGTGTTTTTACATATAATTATCCTGGTGTGTTTTGCTGTGGTGAAAATTTCACATGGTGTATTGCCGACTTCTACCCCCGACAAGGTTCACTTCGCAACGCTTGGACAAATCAGATACATTGCCCAGTCGCAGTCTGTTATGCACAAGCCGAAAGTGAGAAAAAAATCTTCAACAGCAACATTTGCAGACGATAAGATTACTGACACCAATGTTGGTCAAATTTTCAATTCCGCTGACAATGCTCTATCACCAGACATTTTCGAAAAAGCTGAAGCTTTGCCGAATATTGCTGATGAAGCCGAACAGCCTCAATCAAGCCCAGTCGATTTTTTCGGAAGTAAGTCATATGAACGAAGCATCTGTTATGTTGTTGATTGTTCCGGATCGATGAAAGGTCTGTTTGGGCAGGTACGCCAGAACCTTAAGCAGTCAATATCCGATTTACAAGCTGATCAGTATTTTTATGTGATATTTTTTGGTGATGGGCAGGTATTCGAGCTTGCCTCTGGTCAAATGGTTCGCGCCGGCAATTCCGCGAAGTCAAACGCCTTTAAATTCATTGATTCGATAGATTCTAAAGGAAAAACTAACGCATTAGAAGCACTCAAAATAGCAGTAAAACTCCGGGACCATTGCCAGAAATGTCCAGGTGTGATATACTTTCTTACTGATGGATTTGAGCTTGCTGAAGAAAACTCAGATCAGTTTACGAATGAGACAACCGGGTTGCTCGAACAGTTCGCCCCTGATACCAAGGTTAATACTATTGGTTTCTGGGTTCAGCCTGGTGATGGAGAAATACTTAACGTTATTGCCGAAAAAACCGGAGGCAGTAGCATTCTTATAAATGGAAGTGCAGAAAAGTGACAGCTTACTTAGGACTCAAATGATGAAAAGAATTTCGATTATAGCTGTTTTATTGATATTGTTATTCGCTGTTGTATTAGCGGTAATTTTTATTTCAGATCATTTACCATCGCAAACAGGTTCACAGCCGAAAGTTGAAAGACAAACTTTTTTCCAGCAGTTTGTAGTTGCCGGCGGTCCGATTGTCTGGTTTATTCTTTTGCCAATGTCACTTACTGCAATGTATTTTGCAATAGATTACAGCCTGACTATTTGCCGTAAAAAACTTGTCCCCCAAGGCATCGGTAGCAAAATCGCGGAAGTAATTCAAAATACAGGTCATCGCAATTTAAAGCAAAGTCTTTCAGAAAAAGAAGACTTTGTCAGCATTGCTGTCTTAGAAGCCACTGCAAAAGGCAAATCAGACTGGTTCCGCATTAAAAGTGTACTCGCTGAGTCGTTCCAGGACCAGGCTTTGATTTTACTCCGCAGGATAGAATGGATAAATCTGATAGGCAATGTTTCCCCGATGGTTGGTTTATTCGGCACCGTTTTTGGAATGATAAAGCTGTTCGATGCAATAGTAGTTGCGGGTGGTCAGCCTCAGCCGGCAGTTTTGGCCGACGGAATATCTGTTGCCCTTGTGACAACATTCTGGGGACTGGTAATCGCCATACCTTCGCTGGCAGTGCATGGTGTGTTCCGTAACAGAATAGAGACTTTAGTAAGTGAGGCAGTTGTCGAAGCTGATGATGTAATGGCGCAGATAAAGATTAGTCTTAAAAAAGAACTGCTTCAAACACCAGCCGGAAAAGAAAAATTATAATTCTTAATATGAACTGCTCTTATGGCTTTAAGGAATATCAACCAGTTTAGAGTATCATCAAAGTCATTCAACATGACGCCGCTGATTGATATTGTTTTTTTGCTGATAATATTTTTTCTGGTTGTGTTTCAATATATAGACGCAGAAAATTTTCCGGTCAATGTACCGGATAATTGCAGCTATGCTCTTGATGATCAGCAAAGCAATGCTTCGGTAACTGTGACCGTGCTCCAGTCGCAAAGCCAGGTAGATTTTGCCGTCGGTTCGACAAAGGTATCATCTTTAGATACCGATGATATCGCTGCAAAATTAACCGATCTGATAAATTTTCAGCTTGAAAATACCGCTCCCGATCAAAGAACCGTAATTCTGCGTGTTGACAAAGATATTTGTTTTTCTGATGTACAATACGCTCTTGCAGGTATATCCCAAAGCATTGCAACCGATATTCAGCTTGCAACTTTCAAACAAAACCAACAGCAAAAATAGCAATTATCAGCTATGTGTTAAGCGGATTCTTTTTTGAGCTTTGGCAGAAAAAACTCAGTTTTATTTTTTATATCTTCTTCATCGATCACGTATTTGCCAGGCTTGGGTTGGTCAGGTAGCTCATACATCAAATCTACCATAAGCTCTTCAGTTATGGCTCGCAGTGCTCTTGCTCCTGTGTTACGCTTGAGGGCCTGTTTAGCCAGGCAATGCAGAGCTTTCTCTGTAAAGATTAGTTCCGCATCTTCCATTTCAAAGAATCGCTGGTACTGCTTAATCAGAGCATTCTTAGGCTCAGTCAATATCTGAATAAGTGCTTTTTCGTCAAGTGCAGAAAGTGTAGTAATTACAGGAAGCCTTCCCGTCATTTCCGGTATCATGCCGTACTCGATAACGTCATCAGCGGTAACCTGCTGTATCAAGTCACTGTAATTTTTCTTTTCATCAGTATCATTAGCCAGCTCCGAGCCGAATCCAATCATCTTTTTACCAAGTCGTTTTTTGATAATATTATCAATACCGACAAAAGTTCCGCCGCATATGAATAATATATGGGTGGTGTCGATTGGAATATATGATTGTTCCGGATGTTTTCTTCCACCCTGAGGCGGCACATTGGCGATTGTTCCTTCGAGCATTTTTAAAAGTGCCTGCTGAACACCTTCCCCCGAAACATCACGGGTTATGGAAACATTCTGACTGGTTTTACCTATTTTGTCTATTTCATCGACATACACGATGCCCCTTTGTGCTGTTTCAACATCACCGTCAGCCGCCTGCAAAAGCCTCAGCAAAAAGTTTTCAACATCTTCACCAACATAACCAGCCTCGGTCACTGTTGTAGCATCACAAATAGCGAAAGGCACTTTCAGAAAGTTTGCCAGGGTTTTTGCCAGCAAAGTTTTACCTGACCCGGTTGGTCCTATCATCAATACGTTTGACTTGTCAATCTCAACGTCATTATTGTCACTGTCAGCATGAAAGAGCCTTTTGTAATGATTGTGTACTGCCACAGCAAGGTATTTCTTAGCGTTATCCTGACCTATGATATACTGATCGAGATATTCTTTGATCTCTTTGGGTTTCGGCATATTTGCCAGATCTATTGTACTTTTGCTTTTTTGTTTTTTATTTTGTGAAAAAATATTGCTGCAAAGGTCGACACATTCACTGCAAATACAAACGTTGTCAGGACCTTCGATAAAAGTATCATTTTGGCTCGCAGCTTTGCCGCAGAAACTGCATATTGCTTTAGTTCTTTTTTTATTGGAATTCGACACTTCTATGTCCCCGTTAAAATAAGTTATCCATAAAATCTAACACACCGTATTGTAATTTATTGATAAAATTAAAGCAAGATTTTAACTATCTGCCCAATAAATATGTTTACTTTAAATACGATATTTTCAAATCCCAGAATTGCTCCCGGTCTGGGTACGTACGTTCTAAAACCTCAATAATATGCAATAATTCGCTTTGTTTTGCATCTGGTGAATTTTTAAAACAATAAAGCTGATAATATTTGCCCTGCCACCATCTGTCATTTAATTCTGTCGGCAAATCTCCCTTGTTTTTGCTTAAATCACAGAATTTCCCCCATAAATTCCCCGCTTGAGCGAATTTCTGCTGATACATTGCAAGCCTTGCCTGACATCGAATCAACTCGGCTTCCTCGATACTTCCCGCAATAACAGCAAAATCCATCTGTTTCTCGATTTCTCCAAGCCTTAAAGCATCGCCCTGGTTTGAAAATACCGATATTTCCGTCAAATATAGCAATGCAATCGATTTTTGTGATTTATCAAAACAACTATCAAAAGCCGCAAAAAGTTTTCTGCAATTTTCCTCAAGATCAATCAGCTCTGCTTGCTTATATTGCATCCTGTCAAGAAAGTCCGTCATATGCTCGAATATATCCAGCACCTCTCCGCAGTAACCGCATTTAGCCTCAAGTTTCAGCATTGTCTGGGTAGATTCGACAAAACCATCGGTCAGAAGATAAGCTTTAGCTATAAAGATAAAAATTTCATCATCAAAATTTATTTGTGTGTTCTTTAGTACCGATAAAACTTTCCCAGCTTTATCCTTATTAGTGCTGTTAAGAACCAATCGGCAATATATTCTTGTTGCTTCCAGCTCCGTTTTTGGTTGGTTGGCATCTCGGCTGTCATAAATAAGCTCTTCGATTTTCTCTATTACTCCAGCTTGTGATCCGCTTTGTATCTGATCAGTAATCAGATCATATTTCGCCTGACAGCGGTATGACGAAGCATCATCATTACTTATTTCTTCCAGCAGTTCTCTGCTTTGCCCCTGTTCCCCCAGGCTGTTAAGCACGCCGCAGTATAAGTATTTTATTTTTTGATCAGTATCACCTTCTGCAAGCTGAAAATAATTTTCAAACGTCAGGACTGTTAATTCTTTATCAGCTTTCTCTTTCGCAAAAGTTTTATATGCCAGCAAACAGCCCTGTGATGCTGCTGTTGCTGGTTCAATATTAAGCATCTTGTCAAAATTATTTTTCTGCATTTTGCTCGCATCTATTAACAGCTTTACAGATTCTTCAGGCTTAGTCTCAGCATATGAAATCGCTGTTACATAAAGCACAAGGGGTGTTTTAAATTTATCGACTGAACAAAGAGATTCTAACAGTTTGTTATATTTTACCGCCCCTTCGTTCCATGCCGATAAAACTGCCAGCTTAACTTCGAAAGTGGTAATATCCTCAAAATCAGCTTTACTATCCAGGTCTGCTAAAACCAAAGCTCCCAGAATTGGTTTTATTTCAGGATTCTTTGCTATCCATTTTTCAAAAGCATTTTCATCAAGCTTCCTTTGCAAAAACACTACAGGCAATACAAATTCCGGGTCATTAGCCAATGGAGATGGAAGTTCATAATTTAAAATGCCGTCTCTCTGTTCTGGTTTGTCATATGTTAGTTTATAATCCTCTATCAAAGTTTCGACATCCGTTTCTTGCAGAATATTCGAACGAATGAAAAGTTTTGATAGTTCTTTTTTTGCAGTATCGAAATAAGCAATATCAACCTTTGACAGATTAGCATATATCTTTGCTCTAAGTAGTTCAACATATTCGCCGGGGTTGGGATCTGACTCAATAACATTTAAAATATTTTTGAAAATTCTGTTTTTATTGTACTCATCACAGGCAATGGCCGTGACGAAATCAGTTTTCAGCATATTTTCTCTACTCAGAGAAATATTATTTGCCAATCTTCTGAAAAGTCTGTTTTCACCGAATTTTTGTTCCCAGTCATCGCCGCTGTAGTCTTCAATTGCCTGTTTTAGTTTTTCCTGTTTATCTATAAGCTGATTTAATTCTGTTGAAGCTTTTTGAGCCAGCAACCGTAAATTTTCTTTATCTTGGGAATTGAAAAATTTCTCCTTGTACTCCAGCTGCATCCGTATCATAAAGCTTTGCTTCATAAAATTCCTGTAGATAGTCTGGCTTTGCTCGATAATACAGTTGATATCATTTGCTTCCGGAATATTTGCAGCAAGTGACAGGTTAAGAGTGAATATTATTACCAGAGCTGTTTTATATAAGCGTATCCAGACTGTCATGTTTTCATTCCGTCATAGCAAATGTAATATCAGTCAGCCCACAGCCATACATCAAATTATAAATTTCCGCCAGATATTGCCACTTCAGTTTCTTATCGCAGACAAGTTCTATCGGATCAGAAATAAATCTCTTCTGTTCGACCATGCACTGCTTTAATTTTTCCATCATCAAAGCCAGATTTTCATCTGTGGTTCCATCCGCAATTTCCACCGCAATGCTCTGACCGATCTGAACCACACAACCCGCTGGTATTGATTTTATTTCTATGACAAGAGGCTCAGCTTTTACTATTGTCTTAGTACCATCCGAAACAGCGGGAAGCTGCACCGGTAGAAAACTTTCCTTTGGTCTCCAATTAGCAGTTACCAGGAAAAATAACAGAAGCAGAAAAATTATATCTATCAGCGGTGCCATCCTGAGGGTAAAATCCCCGTGACCGCTTCTGTCAAGCGTGCCGAATATATCTTTCTGCGAGTTTACATCATTCAAAATTCCCATCCCGCTATTCTACTATATATTTCAAAAATGTTCAGGCAATTTTAATGTATAAATCCGATTTATTTGAGTTTGCAAAAATTACCAATAGTCTTTAAAATGCCCCCTGCATAGCTGATTTTTTAACAGGAAACAATATGAAAAATAGATTTATCTTGCATATCACAATAACCACTTTTTTCTTGTTAGGTGCAATAGCATCTGCTCAGGTTCCCGCACCGACGCACCTGATGTGCGAACTCATGGAATATGCTGAGCTTACTGAAATTACTGATAAAACCCCTGAATTTGGTTGGGCAGTCAATTCGGACCTCAAAGCGGACTATCAGAAAGCCTACCGTATAATTGTCGCTTCAAATGAAGAAAACATCAACAAAAACACAGGCGATATGTGGGATAGCGGCAGGATAAAATCAAACATATCCGAAAATATCGAATACCAGGGCAAATCTCTGCTGCCAGGTCAATATCACTGGAAAGTTATGACCTGGAACAAAAAAAATCAGCCCAGCTTATGGTCAGCCCCCCGAAAATTTACGATAGCTGAATTTCTTTTTTCCACCTTTGATGATTGTAGCTGGATATGGAATGGTCCTTTGTATGGCCCAGTCAAATGTTGGCAGTATTTCAGAAAAAGTTTTGATATCAATACCGACCAGATAGATTTTGCGTTAATCCAGATATTTGCAGATGATAATTTTAATTGCTCAATCAATGGTACAAAAGTTCACGATGATATTGTAACTTTTAATTGGAACAGACATGCCTATAATATTGATGTCACCAGCTATATTAATAAAGGTTCAAACATTCTTGCGATAGGCGCTTATAATGACGAATGGGCAGGCGGACTCATCGGCAAAGTTGTTGTAAAATTTAAATCAGGCGAAAGCAAAATTATCTATTTTGATAACTCGTTCAAATGTTCGGACAAACTTCAGCAGGGCTGGGATAACGCTGATTTTGATGACAGCAGTTGGAAATTTGCTGAAGTAGCCGGTAAATATGGTATCGAGCCTTGGAAAAAAACAATTAATATTTACGATTATCCCTGGCAGGATCGTTACCCGATTGTTGAAAACGTTGTCACCGCAACTGAATTTACAAAAAAATCTCAAGGCCATTATTACATCGATTTTGGCAGAGATGCTTTCGCAACGCTGAAAATTGATTTCCCCAAGCCGATAGAAGCTGAAAAAACAATTCAAATACTCCTTGGTGAAGAAAAAACAGAAAATAATTTTGTGAAGCAAAACCCCTATTCAGAATGTGTCACTTTCTTCCGTACACAGGTAAAATTAACACCAGGTCAGACAACCTTAAAGCTCGAATTGCCTGAGAACAGACCCGACCACACTATCTGGATGCCCGAAAAAATCGGCGGAGTATTACCTTTCCGTTATTGTGAAATAATCGACAGCCCCGTTGAACTTGACAAATCAATGGTAACTCAGCTTACTTATAATTATCAGTATGACAACTCGATAGGGCAATTCCTTTGCAATAATATGGACTTGTTCAAGGTCTGGGATCTTTGCAAATATTCCTTCAAAGCAACAAGCTTTGCCGGCGCATATATTGATGGGCAGAGGGAACGCAAGCCGTACGAAGCCGACGCTTATATCAATCAGCTTACGGGCTATTGCCTCGACCGCGAATACACTTTAGCTAGGCACACGATTGATTTCCTCTTTGCCAATCCTACGTTCCCGACCGAATGGCCGATGCATATGATTTTCATGGTTTACCAGGACTACATGTACACCGCTAATACTGAACTTATCGAAAAGTATTATGACCAGTTAAAAATAAAAACACTTTTGAAACTCGCAAGAGAAGATGGTTTGATAAGCACAAAGACAGGTCTCGTTACTCAGGATTTCCTGCAGAAAGATCTCCGTTTATATGTGGATATGATGGACGTTGTAGATTGGCCTCCGTCTAACGACCTGCGGGATGATTATGACTTTGTACCTGTTAATACAGCCATAAACGCGTTTCATTATCGCACTCTGGTACTGATGGAAAAGCTCGCTCTGGCAGTTAACAAAAAAGAAGATGCAAAGTTTTTTGCCGAAAGGTCTGCCCTGGTAAAGAAAAGCTTCAACGATGTTTTCTTCGATACCAAAAAAAATGTCTATGTTGATGGCGAAGGTTCGACCCACTCTTCCATGCACGCCAATGCATACTCATTGGCTTTTGGTCTGGTCCCGGATAAATACAAAAAATCCGTAGGTGAATATGTAACAACAAGAGGGGACAGATATGGCGTCTATGGTGTTCAGTATATTCTCGAAGGTTTATATGCCGCTGGGTTTGATGAGTATGCAATGTCACTTATGCTCTCAAAGAAAAACCATAGCTGGTGGCACATGCTCGATGTAGGCTCAACAATCACTACCGAAGAATGGGACTATGATCCTGATAAAAAGATTTGTGATTGGAACCATGCCTGGGGTTCAACCTTAGCCAATATCCTGCCCCGACATGCCGCAGGTATAATACCTTTAGAGCCGGGTTATAAAAAATTTCAGTTCAAACCACAATTAGGAATATTAAACACCGGCGTAGTTGTCGTACCAACTATTAAAGGCGATATTCGTTGCTATTATTCTTATACACCAAAAAGTCGGATAGATTTCAATTTGAAAATACCCGCCAATACTACCGCAAAAGTATATGTTCCTAAGCTCGGC
>CAZBKA010000053.1:0-19380 GCA_964492365.1 uncultured Pirellulales bacterium
GTCTATGAAGGATATGGCAACCATGATTGTGAGCTTAACGGCGTTGGTCATGCGGCGATGGATGCTGTAAAAGAGCGAAATAAAACCCGCAAAGGGCTTAAAGCGGTCAGCAGTAACGGGTATCATTACAGCTGGGACTGGGGAAAGGTTCATTTTGTTAATCTTAACTTGTTTCCCGGAAGAATAGACAAAAAGCTCGGCGAAGGTAAAATTTCACAGCCTATGGGCAGTCTGGATTTTCTCATTAAAGACCTTGTGGAAAACGTCGGTCAAAGCAAAAGACCCGTAATTCTCTACCACCATTATGGTATGGATGAAGACAGCCTGTGGTGGTGGGAAGGAGCAGACAGAAATGAATACTACAATGTCATTAAAGATTACAACATTATCGGAATCTTTCATGGCCACAGCCACGAGGACATGATATATTCATGGAGAGGTATTAGTGTTTATAATGTTAATACTTCTATATACGGCGGATGGGCAATTGTTAGAATTAAAAATGACCAGATGTTCGTAGGATTAAGGCATTGGCATGAATGGGCCATGTTAACGAAAAAGACTATCAAGGTTTGATGCATGCTGAAATTCTAAAGTAAGCTCAAAAACAAATTTTGGTAGAAGACATTTTTGAAAAAATATTTTTATTTTTTAAGCTAAAATTGAAGTAATTCACTGGTAATCTCCGATGTCAGGTATATATAATAATTGCGACATGGATCGTGATTATTCATCTGTTGTGTTAGTTTTTGCAGGGACGATAGATATATGGCAAATCAGCCTAGGGTAGCAAAAGTGCTCGCAGCCTTGTTGGTCTCAATGACCGCAGGGGCAATTGTTTTGATGGCTTTGGGAAATAATGCCCCATCGGCGGGTCCCTTTTGCCTTTCAAGTTACTATCATCTGAACTCTATTGAGCAGGTTATTACCTCAAAACAATACCAGTCCCCGCAAAGGTGGAACAACATTAAAGTCTGTTATAGTGGTACCGGTGGCGGCAGCATTGAACAGCTCGCATCATTAAATAACCAAAAAGTTGAAGATTTGAATTGTCATTTCGTTATCTTCAACGGCTCAGGCGGTATCGACGGTGAGATTCTGGCAACTGAAAAATGGCAAAGACAATGGGCTGCAGTGCCGGGCTCGGAGCAAACAATTCTGGTTTGCGTTGTAGCTGATGGTATGAAAGTCATGCCTACTGAACTTCAGATAAGAAGAACTGAGGCACTATTGGAAGATTTGAGCAGAAAATTCAATATTACACCAATCTCTATCATTTTCCCCAAAAACTGGCTGCAATAATCAGCAAATTATTACTTCTCTATTTCCCAAGTGACAAATCAGCGGAGAGATTCTGTACACAAAGATATTTTTGTTATTAACTACAAACAAACATTACACCTGGGAGTACTACATTCTCTTATAGCGTGGCCCGCCGTTGCCTTCTGGAACAGTCCATCTTATATTATCAAATGGGCATTTCCGCTGACAGGTCTTGCAATGAAGACAGTTTGAAGGGTTCGCTGCTTTTAGCTGACCATTAATTGTTTCATAAACACCTGCGGGGCAGAATGTTATACATGGACATTTGTATTTAGGAGAACATTTCTGCATACAAATGTTAGGGTTGATAATGTTTAAATGACAAGGCTGTTCCTCGCGGTGCTCTGTAGCGGCAACTGCAATAAACGTATCTTTATCAAAATTATGATCTGGTTTGAGCCTATAATCAGCCTCGGTCATAGCTTCGTAATCTTGTTCAACATTGAACTTAGGCAGCAGCTTGCCGAATACGGAAAGAGGGAAGCCTATCAGGTTGCCAAATTTAGCTACCGTCTGGCGGTAATTCATTGCAGACTTCATTTCTTTATCTATATTGGAAGTTTCAACCAATTGGGTGTATTTGACAGCGGCTTTTTCCGGACTGTCATAAGCCGCAACAATTGCATGAGCGGCCTGCATACCTGAATCAATAGCATGGTGGAGGCCTTTAATCTTCTGCATATTTACAAAACCGGCGCTATCACCAAGCAGCATTACATTCCCCTTGCCGATAGAATCGGTTTGCGGGTCTCTCGGCACAGCATAGTAGCCGCCTTCAGGTATCATGTGCGCCCCTGCTTCAACAACTTCGCCCCCTTTAATAAACTGTTTCACGAATTTATGCTTTTTAAACCTTACAAGCGCATCTTGCGGGTTAAAATTGCGATATTTCCAGTCCGCGCCGACAATCATACCAACAGAAATATGATCCTTGGCACCTGGGTAGATAATTCCGCCACCAAAAATACCTGGTCCAATCAAAGGTGTCCAGATCGGATATCCCATAGCATGCACCACACGGGAAGCGGTAAATTTTTCATATTGCTCCGGGCTTACTTTTATCAATTCCTTTACAGCTACTGAATACATCTGATGCGCAAATCTTTTAAGTGATGCCTTTTTAATGAATTTTTCAGTAAGCAGACCATCACAACCTTCTGCGAGAACAATAAAATCAGCCTTTATAACCTCACCTTCTACATAATTAGGCTGTTTTTCGCCTTTTTTATTGAGCCCCTGGTCAACAAGTTTTACACCAGCAGCTTTACCAGCAGCATTGTCATAGATTATGTCTTCAGCGGCAAAACCTGTCAGTACTTCAACACCAAGTTTAGCGGCAATCTTACCAAGCCAGTTTGTAAGCTTGCTTATAGATACAACATAGTCACCGCCATGAAGCATTTCACCAAAACCTAAGCCAAGCTTCTTAGCAATCTTCATTACTGCTATAATATTAAAACTTAATTTTTTGCCGAGCAGAAACAGGATGTCATCCTTTTCGATTCTCTGGGAGAGAATATCCTTTGCCTCGTCACTATCACGCCAATCAGGCTGAGCAGCATCGAGCAATCTATGAAGGGCTTTGTCTTCCAGAACAGCACCTGAAAGGTTATGATTGCCAACTGCCAAAGCCTTTTCGATGACACAAACATCCACATTCGGCTTTTCAACTTTTAGCTGTATTGCACAGGCAAGACCTGCCGGTCCTGCACCGACTATTAAAACAGAAACCTGATCGTAGTTTTTATTATCTACCACTTAATTATCCCTTTAAAGCGTTAACTAACTGAGGAACAACATCTTCGACATTGCCGACGATATAATAATCACACTGTTTGAAAACAGGTGCGTTGGGATCACTATTGATCGCAACGATAGTCTCGGTATTTGCCACACCTATCATGTGCTGAATTGCACCGGAAATTCCAAGAGCTACATAAAGCTTTGGCCCGACAGCAGTTCCGGTTTGCCCTACCTGGTAAACTCTGTCGATCCAGCCTTGTTCAACTGCGGCTCTGCTTGCGCCTTTTTCCACAGATACTCCAAGATTTTGTGACAAAGCATCACAAAGCGAACCAACAAGCCTGTCGTAATTGTCCCTGCTCTGCATACCCTTGCCGCCGGCGACAATTACATCGGAATCAAAACTAACCTTGCCTGCCCCCATTTCAGTGCTTATTATATCGAGAGAAATATCATCTTTTGTCAGAGCAACCTGGTGTTTAATGACTTTTCCCTTTCTCGATGGAACATTTTCAAGTCTCTTCATTACTCCAGGTCTTGCCGTTGCCATCTGACAGGTTGAATCTTTTGTACAGATAGTAGCCATGATGTTACCACCTAATGCCGGTCTGGTTTGCAGCAACACAGCAACCTGCCCTTTTCTTGAGCTGTCATTTATGTTTAAAGAAGTACAATCTGCTGTCAACCCACAACCAATACTGTAAGAAATCAACGGGGCGAGCATTCTGCCTTGAGGCGTGGCAGCAAACAATACTATCTGAGGGCTATATTTCTTAATAACATCAGCTGCTACTTTTTGAAAAGAGTGGGGGTCAAATTCTTCCAACAGCGGATCATCAATCACATAGACATTATCAGCACCGCCGACAATAAGTTCCTGGGCCATTGATTCGACCTTATAGCCTGCCAGAACAACACCAACCTGAGTATCAAGTGACTTTGCCAAATCCGTAGCTTTGCCTATCAACTCAAAGGCCGCTGGGTGAATTGTGCCTTTACTGTGTTCAGCAACAACCCATACCTGTCCTGAATATGAAGGTTTGGTCAGCTTCAAACCCTCGACCATGTCATCGAGAGCTTTTTTATGAAACGCTGCACTACTATCAGCAAGAATTTTTTCTTTTATTTCTTCAGTTATTCCATCAACATTTTTGATGCCGAGAGACTTGAGTTTTTCCGCGAAAAATCTGAAATCATCACTTTCTTTTTGTGTGCTTTCAAAACTTCTGTCGAGTTTATCTGCTCTCTTTGCTGGTAGAATATAACCATTTGAATCGCCGCTAAAACCTTGTTTTTGTGATCCAGCGCCGGTAAAATCGGCTTTGATTTTTTCAGCAAGGCTGGTAACATCTGTTATTTCCTGGGCTTTTCTGGTACTTTTACCGGGCGGGAATACCCTGATAACCCTCGTTTTAGAACCTTGGGCACCAATTTGTGTAGCATTGATATCCGCATTGGTCCAGCTAAAAACTCCAAACTTGTTGGCTTTGCGAGTGGCTGCAAAGCTTGCAAAAAGCGGGTATTCATATTTGGCAACTGTCACTATAGCTGGTGTATGCTTTGCAGCAACAACCTGACTTCCACCACTGATAATCCGGGTAAACTCAAACCTGCCGTTCTTAAATTCAGAACCGGTAGCATAAGCTATACATGATATGCCAAGCTCAGCAGCCATTTGAGGAGGAACCTGTGCTGTATCTCCGTCAACCGACTGCATTCCACTTACAACATAATAATCCTCATCACCACTGAAGATGTCTTTGACAATTTTCTTTACCGCAAACGCCAGTGGATTAGCAGTAGCAACGGTATCAGCGCCACCCAAAGCCCTGTCGGTCAAAAGAACAGCCGCATCTGCACACCTGCTAAGGCTATAACGCAAAACCTCCTCTGCCATTGGCGGCCCCATCGTTAAACAGACTACCTTACCACCATTGCCGCTCTGGAGTTTCATTTGATGAGCAAATGCCAAAGCCTGTGCATCAAGATCATTGATGATATTTGAAAGCCTGCTCCTGATAAGGGTGCCGCTTTGCGGATCAAAAGCATTATCCGTGATTTGTGATACATCCGGAACCTGCTTTACCAAAACAATATAATTGCTCATAAACACATTTTCCAAAAAAACTAAAACTTATCCAAAACATCTCAGGTTTAGCCATATCAAAGAACTTCTTAATTTTACTACCTTTACGCAAAATGCTATACAACGTTCATGGTTTTTTTTATAGTTATTCTGCTAAAAACTCGTTGCCAATACAGAAAACAAGGTCTCAGGCTACTTTAGATACTCCAAAAGGTCAATGAAAATGGCATAAATTTGCTTTTTTATGTAGCTATCTGATAAAAACCAATCGTGCAACATCAAAAAAACTTTTATTACTTGTTTTGATAATGAGAATAATGTTTAATATACACGAAAGTCGATTGAATAAAAAATAAACATAATTGGCAGATTATTTATTTTTTGAGGTAAACTAAAAATGGCAGATTTAAATGCATTAAGTGAAGCTATCATTAAAGGTAACCAGAATTTAGCACTTGAAATCACAAAGGCCGCTATAGGTGAAGGCATGGTTGCTGAAGAAATTCTCAATAAGGGTCTTATCGCTGGTATGGATGTAATAGGCGGTCGTTTCAAAAGAAACGAAGTTTATATCCCTGAAGTACTTATCGCAGCTCGGGCAATGAAAACCGCTATGGAAGTTCTCGAACCTGAGCTTACAAAGGCTGGTGTTAAGCCTATCGGAAAATTCCTCATCGGAACCGTACAAGGCGACTTGCACGATATCGGTAAAAATCTCGTTGCTATGATGATGAAAGGCGCAGGCTTTGAAGTGATTGACCTTGGTGTTGATATTCCGCCAGAAAAATTCGTCGAACAGGCAAAGGCAACAGGTGTAGGTCTTATCGGCATGAGTGCACTTCTGACAACTACAATGCCTTCAATGGAAAAAACCATTAAGGCAATCAGGGACGCTGGCATTAAAGCAAAAATCTTGATCGGTGGAGCTCCTGTTACTCAGGGTTATGCAGACAAGATTGGTGCTGATGGCTACGCAGCCGATGCTGCAACGGCAGTTGACGTTGCCAAAAAGTTTTGTGCTGCTTAATTTAAAATTGCTTAACTTTAAAAACCAGTGATTAAAATCGCTGGTTTTTTTATATCCATATGCTAAAATAGACACTTGGTAAGATGGGAAAATCTTATTGTGTAATTAGTACGGGTAAAAATGTATAATATAGAAAATAAAAATCTGTCACGGCTGCTAAGTCAGATGAGGTTTACGCCTTACCAAAAACGCGTTAAACAACTCCAAGCCGCGGAAAACCTTCTTACTATAATAGAAGATGACAAAGAATATTCCTTTGAATTTATTTGCTACAAGATCACTGAATTTCGCATCAAAGACGAAGTAGGTCAACAAATGTGCAAAGGTGACCAGCTGGCCCGTGACTTGCGAATATTCATTGCCAAATTAAGCAGCCAATTGGCAGAGGAAGTTTCGAAACAAAGCGAAAAGATATACACAATTGAAGAGTTATCAAAAAAACTCGATGTTTCAACTAAAACAATTAATCGCTGGCGAAATAAAGGGCTATTAGCAAGGAAATATATTTTTGCAGATGGGAAAAAAAGATTTGGCTTTTCAGATTCAGTGATAGAAAAATTCCGCAGTGAAAATCTTAAACTCCTTGAAAATGCATCCAATTTTAAAAAACTAACCGGAAATGAAAAGCATAAGATTATAGAACTTGCCCGCCATTTTGTCAGCAGTAACAGCGATGCTTCAAGGCACCAGACTATAGAACAAATAGTCCAGAAAACCAGTCATGCTCATGAGACAATACGCTACACTTTGATTAATTATGAAAAAGCACACCCCGACAAACCTATTTTTAGCAAAGCAGCTGGAGTCATAAAACCTGAGCAGGCAGTTGAGATTTACAGGCTATACAAAAAAGATGTTACAATAAAAGAGCTTATGGACCACTTCAGCAGGAGCAAAAGTTCTATCTACAGGATAATAAACCAGCGGCGTGCTAAAGCTTTGCTTGCGCATAAAACAGAATTTATCGCAAGCGACGAATTTACTGCACCTGATGCTTATGAGAAAATTCTAAACCCAAAAATAAACCTTATTCAACAAACAACTCACGATTCACCAATAATAAAACAATTGTCCGCTGGTTCGATTTCAAAATACATAAAGTCAATTAAAAAAAATGAACCGCTTAACAGGGATCAGGAAATTGAACTCTTTAGAAAATATAACTATTTAAAATACCTGGCTGACTTAAATAAAAAAGATATTTCACAGCTGCATGCTTCCGGCAATAAGCTTAAACTAATTGAAGATTACCTGCAGCAGGCGGAAGCAATTAAAAATATCATAATTGAGGCTAATCTTGGACTGGTCGTCAGCATTTCCAATAAACACATTCATCGCGGTGCTAATATGCTCGATCTGGTCGGCGAAGGTCATTTTGCTCTCATGAAAGCTGTCGAAAAATTTGATTATACCAGAGGTTTCCGATTTGCAACTTACTGCTCATGGATAATAGCGAAAGATTTTGCAAGAAAAATACCCGCTGAAATCACCAGACCAGACAAAGCAAGCCATGAATCAATGTCAGATATCCAGCAGGATATGCGAAATAACACAATACCTGGTGTAGAAGCTGTTGAAAAAGCCCATAGAAGCCTTGCACATGTTATAAAAGACAATCTTAACGAGCGTGAACAATACATAATAATAAACCATTTTGGATTGTTAGGTTCACTGGTAAGAAAAGAAAAGAAAACATTAAAAGAAATCGGTGACCATCTCGGACTGACAAAAGAAAGGGTTCGCCAGGTAGAATTAATAGCGTTGCAAAAACTAAGACAATCACTCAGCACAGAAGAATTCGAACTGCTTACCGGCTAAAAATCCACTTTCATAGCATCGGTTTATCAGCCATCTTTGTTTTTCACAAAGGAGCAAATCAAAAACCAACTGACAAATTTTACATTGCAGTTTTTGCCAATGTGACTATTATATTCTCTTAGTAATTGCACTGGCAACACTTTAGCATAGGAGAAAAAAGTGACAACTATCGGCTTTATCGGCAGTGGAAATATGGCAGAAGCCATCATAAAAGGCATAATCGGAGCTAATTTATTCAGCCCATCAGATGTAACAATAAGTGACATCAACGCAGAAAGACTTTCCTGCATGCAGACCAAATATGGCGTAACGGTTGCCGAGAATAACTGCAAACTGGTAGAAAATTCTGACATCATCATACTGAGTGTCAAACCCCAGACCATGGCAAACGCTTTAGCTGATATCAAAAAAACCACAGGTAAGAAAAAACTTTTTATCTCGATTGCCGCGGGAATTACAACTTCTTATCTTGCAAAAAATCTCGGCGACGCTGCAATCGTGCGAGTGATGCCGAACACCCCAGCTCTTGTGGGCGAAGGGGCTAGTGCACTTTATGCAAATAAAAATGCCAAATCTCGATTGGATGAAGCAAAGGTAATATTTGATGCCATCGGAAAAGCCGTCGTAGTTGAAAATGAGGAACTAATTGACGCTGTAACAGCTGTCAGCGGGTCAGGACCTGCATATTATTTCCTGCTGATGGAGGAGATGGTAAAAGCAGCGGTAAAACTTGGTCTCGAAGAAAACGTCGCAAAAGACCTTGTTCTGCAAACAGCTAAAGGCTCTGCTATACTCGCTATAGAGGCCGACAAAGACAATCAAAGCCCAGCCATACTTCGTAAAAAAGTTACTTCACCAGGCGGAACTACCCAAGCGGCATTAGAAACATTTGCGGCAGGCGGCTTTGGCAATCTGGTAGAAATGGCCCTGAAAAGTGCATGCGACAGAAGTAAAGAACTATCCGGTTCGTAATCGGGGGTTATTCTACGATAATTGCCTCTACCGGACACTCATCAGCTGCCTGCTGAACATCTTCTTCATATTCAGCTGGAACTGTTTCTGAGATAACTTTTGCAATGTCAGAGCCCATCTCAAAAACACTTGGGCAAGTTTCAATACAAAGGCCGCAAGCTGTACATGTATCTTCAATTTTTACTTTCATGTTTCTCCCCTAAAAAAAAATCGCCTCTACTGCCACTGTATCAAACAACTCTTATGCGCTATAATCTTAGATAATTCCTTAATTTTTGTCAATTTAAAATGTTTTTGTGGCAAATTTTTATTTGTCGTGTTACATTACTAGCCTTAAAATATGTAGTAAATATTACAGGTCAGAAATAATAATGGCCGGGTCCCATGCAGACAGAGCCCGTGAAATTGGTCAGGCGGGGAACCGAGCAGCCATAAGCGAATGCTCAGTTGTGCTGTGGTAAACCCGGCCGCTTTTTTTGAATATAAAAACAATGGCTTATACCGTTCTTGCAAGAAAATACCGTTCAAAGAGTTTCGATGATGTTGTGGGGCAGGATCCTGTTTCACAAACACTGAAAAACGCTATAAAAACAGGGCGAGTTGCACATGCATTTTTGTTTGTAGGAACAAGGGGTGTAGGCAAAACAACCATGGCAAGAATCCTTGCTAAGGCTCTTAATTGTCTTAAATCAGATTCACCAACAACCGAACCTTGCTGCAAATGCGAAAGCTGTATCGCAATAAACGCAGGGGAAGACATCGATGTAATTGAAATAGACGGTGCTTCTAACAATGGCGTTGAACAGGTAAGGGAGCTAAGGCAAAACGCGATATACCGCCCCGCAAGAGGCCGATACAAAATTTATATTATCGACGAAGTACACATGCTAACGGTGGCAGCATTTAATGCCCTGCTAAAAATACTGGAAGAACCACCTGACCATGTAAAATTTATTTTTGCTACTACCGAACCCAATAAAGTCATCCCCACGATTCAGTCGAGATGCCAGCGATTTGATTTCTGCAACATTGGCCCTGCACAAATAGCAGAACATCTCAGGTTCGTTCTCAAAGAGGAAAAGATAAAATTTGAAGATGATTTAATAATTCATCTTTCAAAATTGGCTAACGGCTCAATGAGAGATGCTCTGAGCCTGCTGGACAGATTAATAAGTACATGCGATGGCACCTTAACAACTAATCTGCTCGAAGAATGCTTAGGATGCCCCAACAGCGAAAAAATATATAGTCTTATAGAAAAAATCGGTTCAAGTGACGCTGCGGCAACACTACAGTTGACAGACAATCTGATAACCGCTGGAATGAGCGAAGTTCAGATTGTTGATTCCATGATAGATAATATGCGTGACCTTATGGTCTTCAAATCTACTGCTGGTAAAACGGATATTCTTATTCTAACTGAAAAGCAGAAAGAGCATATAAGCCAATTGACAGAAAAATTTGACATTGCAGCATTGGTTTATAATGTCACCACTCTCGAAAAAATGAGATGGACGATTAAAAATAGTGATTCCGCCAGAGCACTCCTTGAGGCTTGCATGCTTAGGTTTGCCTTAAGTGAACATTTTTTAAATGTTGATCAGCTGGTGAAACAGATCAATTCAATGCCGACATTAAAAAAAAAACTGACTAACCCTTCAAAGCCGACAACCAGCAAATTAGATGACCTATCCATGGAAGATGCTATTGTTAAAGTTCCAGATAACAATATCGATCTGCGATATTTGGTGACCAACTGGGATCAGTTGCTTAATGATATGTCTGAAGAACTCGGAAAAGCAACATTTGGACTCCTAAAGCCGGCAAAACCCGTAAGCTTTGAAAACGGCAATTTAACAATAGGATTCAAACCTGCAGAGAAAATATCAATGAATATCTGTCAGAGTAATGGCAGAGCTGAAACTATATTAAAAGCTTTTAAAACCTTATCAGAGCATTTTAAGCATCTTGATTTTGCAATAGAAGAAGATGCTGCCCCAGAAACATTAAAGGCTTCTTCTGAACAAAAAGAACAGCCAATACAAAAAAACAACGCCAGGATAAAAAATGAATTAATAAATGATCCTGCTGTAAAAGCTGTACTTATAGAGTTTGAAGCTTCTGTTACTGACATAAGAAGCAAAGAAGAATCTTGACAAAATGACTCAATGGGTGAATTAATACACAGACTATGAGCAACATTTATACAGAAACTTTGAATAAACTGATATCGGAATTCGCCAAATTGCCTGGTGTAGGCCCTAAAACTGCAGAGAGGCTGGCATTTTATATTTTAAATACAGATTCAGCCTCTGCAATGTCTTTGGCGCAGGCAATAAGCGATGTAAAAACTAAAATCAAAAGCTGCAAAATATGCTACAACCTTTCAGAAGAACCTGTTTGTAACATATGCAGCGACAGCCGACGAGATCAATCAACAATCTGTGTTGTCGAACACCCCAAGGATATTATATCTCTTGAAAAAACAGGTTCGTGCAAGTGGGTTTATCATGTACTCGGCGGACATATCGCACCACTGGAAGAAATTGAACCTACGGATTTAACCATTGACAAGCTGATAGAACGGGTAAGAAAAGGCCCTGTAAGTGAAATTATTATGGCCACAAACCCTAATATCGCAGGTGATGGTACCGCTTTATACATAAGTTCGCTGCTAAGACCGATTGGGGTGAAAATTACGAGATTGGCAAGAGGGTTGCCTTCAGGCAGTACCATTGAATATTCAAGTGACAAAATTTTAACAGAAGCTATTCTCGGTAGACAGCAGATAGACTAATTAAAATGTATTATCAGCCCGAAAATCCGCTAAAATAATATTTAAAATTTTGGCCGAATTGGAGAATAAACTCAATTTAAATGAAATAAAAATCGCTCAATATTAAGTAGCTGATATAATATAGAAAGTATTTATTTTGAAATAACATTTTTAACAGTAATCAACCGGAGAAAACAAAAATGAAGCTGGAGATGACAGGACAGATGCGAATGGAGCAGCGTATGAAGCTGGCTCCGCATATGATTCAGTCAATGGAAATACTCCAGCTCCCAATACTTGCACTACAGGAGAGGATCGAACAGGAACTTAACAGTAACCCTGTACTTGAAGTTGAAGAGCCTCAAAACACCGACAGTGAAATCGAAATGCAGGCTAAGTCTGATGAAAACGATTCTACAAGAGAAGATTATCTTGAAAAAACCGAAGATTTCAGCAGATTTGACAGGATAGATGAGAATTTTAAAGAAAGCATAAATCAGGATGAATCCTTTCACAAAAAACACCAGACAGAGGAAATAGACAAAAAGCTGGAGGCTATAAAAAACACCGAAGCTGCGCCTGTTTCACTGCACGAATACCTTTCCAACCAGTGGCGGCTAATAGATGCTGAAGAATCTGTCAAAATTGCTGGTGAAATGATTATTGATTATATTGACAATAGGGGCTATCTATCTGTCAGAATTGAACAATTGCATAACAAGGATCGCAAAGATTTTTCTATTGATGACCTTAATAAAGCTCTGGTGTTGATACAGACCCTTGAACCATCCGGCGTCGGTGCTCGTGATTTACAGGAATGTCTGCTTATACAAATGTCACAGAACAGCGAAGATATGACTTTTGAGCAGAAACTCGTGAAAAATCATATGAAAGAACTGCTGGAAAACCACCTGCCTGAGATCGCAAAAAAAATGAATTGCTCTCTCGATGACATCAATCTTGCAATAAAACGCATGAGCAAACTCGATACTTCACCAGGGTTACAAATTGTTCAGGAAAAAAATCATCCGATCTCAGTCGATGTCATTGTATACAAAGATGAAGGAACGGGTGAATATATAATAAAACCTGCAAATTCTAACCTGCCCAATTTGCGTGTAAACGAGTATTATGAAAAGCTTTCAAAAGATAACAATACCAAAGAAAACGCACGCAAATTTCTACAAAACAATATTCGTTCCGCTCAGTGGATAATTGAAGCAATCGAGCAGAGAAAAAACACTTTGCTCAAGGTTACTACTGCGGTTGTAAAACACCAAAAAGATTTTTTTGATAAAGGCCTGTTATACCTCAAACCATTACCAATGGCAAAAATAGCAGACGATGTTGGTGTGCATTTGGCAACAGTTTCCAGAGCTGTTGCAGGCAAATACATTCAATGTGACTGGGGAGTTTTGCCGTTACGAAAATTTTTCAGTGGCGGAACCGAAGATACAGAAGGGGAAACCCACAGCTGGGAAGCCATAAGAGCCATTTTACAGCAGATAATAGACGAGGAAGACAAAGCCAAGCCTTTAAATGATGATAATATTCGTCAAAAACTGGCGGAAAAGGGCATAGAGAACCTGGCCAGACGTACAGTCGCCAAATACCGTAAATTAATGAACATCCCAACCGCAAGGCTCCGAAAAAAATTCTAAATCTTGCGATTCAATCAACACATGCGTTTTACTATGGTAAGCTGTTGACATATCCTCAAAAACAGTTATATAGTATAGTCAAGTTTGTGCTGATATAGGGACAGCTAAACCGATAAGATTAAATATAAAATTTTTTAGGAATTACCAATATGGATCCCGCAATTTTTAAAGCGTATGATATCAGGGGTGTTTACGGCGATCAGTTCGATGAAGAAGATGCATGGAAAATTGGCTACGCAAGTGCTAATTTTCTCAGGTCACTTCTCACCGGTTACAGTAGAGGTCAGGCAAATGCACATTCTATCTGCGTCGGAAGAGATATGAGAAGCCACAGTGATCCCCTTGCAAAAGCACTTATGAGAGGCATGAACGCCACAGGTACAAATGTTATTGACATTGGAATGGTCGACACTCCGCAAATGTATTACGCTATAAATCACTTCGGCACCTGCGGCGGCGTACAGGTAACAGCTTCGCATAACCCAGCCAAATATAATGGTTTTAAGATATCAGGCATCGGTGCTAAACCTGTCGGTGTTGACACTGGTTTGAAAGATATTGAACATATCGCATTGGCATTATTGCACACAAAAGGAATTGAGGATGGCGGTATTGAAAAATATGACATCACAGAAGACTACAAAAAGCATGTCTTGAAATTCCTCAAACCAGGTCTTAAACAACTAAAGGTCGCTATAGATGCTTCTAACGGCATGGCCGGTAAGGTTGTTCCTATTATATTCGGCGATTTACCAATTAAAATCGTACCTATAAATTTTAAACACGATGGAACATTTAAACACGATCCAAATCCATTGGTAGAAGAAAACCTGGCTGAGCTTAAAGAAGTTATCAAAGCGGAAAAATGCGATTTTGGTATTTGCTTTGATGGTGATGCTGACAGGCTTATGATGGTCGATGAAAAAGGGCAGAATATCGGTTGTGACCTTATAACCGCTTTGATGGTACCTTATTTCCTCGAAATTCAACCGGCATCAACCATTGTTTATGATCTCAGAAGCTCTCTGGTCGTATCTGAAGAAATTATCAAACACGGCGGAATACCAAGAAGAGAGAGAGTTGGACATTCTTTCATGAAAAAAGCTTTGCGTGATTCACACGCCATCTTCGGCGGTGAACTTTCAGGTCATTTCTACTACCGTGACAATTTCTCAGCTGATTCCGGAATGATAACATTAACACATGTTCTCAACATCGTAAGTGCTGCAAATAAACCTGTCAGTGAACTTATTGCTCCGCTTAGAAGATATTTCAGCAGCGGCGAGGTTAACTTCAAAGTAGAAGACAAACAAGCAAAAATGAAAGAGCTCGCTAAAATTTACTCATCAGGCAATGTCGACTGGCTTGATGGTGTCACTGTCAGATTTAAAGAATGGTGGTTTAACTGCAGACCAAGTAATACCGAGCCTTTATTAAGACTTAATGTTGAAGCAAAAACAGAAGAAATGCTCAACGAAAAATTTTCGGAATTAGCTTCTAACATCGGAGTACTGGTGACAGAATAAGGGGTATAATATGGAAGTCTATAATAAAATTTACCAGACACCAAACGGCACAGTTGAGATCATCCAGACTAAATGGGCTGGTTTCAGCATACTGGTTGCAACTGGGACCAAAGGTTTTCTGGCATGCCCGGCTGTCGATGCCCAAGCATGCCAGAGATACGGATGTGCATGCGCTATAGTGGAAAGCACACCGGAAAATCCAATCGGAACGGTGGAGCGATTTGCCAACAGAAAAGTAATAAAAGTAAATGAAAAAGCCAGACAACTAGGCATCATTGAAGGAATGGACGTAATAGAAGCTTTTGCCCTAATTGCCTAATATATTATTTCAGGGAGAGAAGATGAAGAAAAGAATAAGCCTTGCAATTGTCGCAACAATTGTGATCTTTGTTTTGAATATCGGTTCTGTTTTGGCTAAAACAATTACACTCATACCTGTCGAAACAATTCAACTGCAAGTTATTCATCCTGAAAACATTACTGATATCAATGAAACAGTCTGGTTGGATATCACACGAAAAATAGAAGACAAAATTACTACAGCCTCTATCAAACTAGCTCCGAAATCAGAGATAGAATCTGAATCTGCCATCTATGAAAAACTTGAGATTTATGTCGATATTTTAAAGATCGAAGATCAGCAAAAAATGGTCTTCTCCTCTTCTGTTTTCCTTTCAAAAACACTTTCAAGTCAGCAAACCAACCAACAAGTTATTTTATGGAAAAACCAAACCCCGCTGAAATTAACAGAAGTCAATACTATTCACATTGAAATAGAAAAAACTATATTAAGCCAGGTAGATATTTTTCTGAAAGCCTGCATAGTTACACCTGCCCTCAAGGCCACTGAAGTCAAACCCGATACTGTAACAGACACAAAATTTGTCTCATCAAAAACCAGTAAAATTTTTCACAAAATCGATTGCAGCAGCGCAAAAAGAATAAAATCAGAAAATAAAATATTCTATAATGGCCGCACACAAGCTCTCGAAGATGGCAAAAGACCCTGTAAGAATTGTGAGCCTTAATTCCTTGATAAAACTTAATAATAAGGCCAATAAAATTCCCAGCTTTGCGTCATTTTAAAATCAAATATTTAATTTTCGCCAACAATCCCATTGGTTTTACGTAACTAAACTATATAGTATTAATGCTAAAATTACTGTTAATCGCTCTGGATAGAATATAGGTTGGCCACCAGTTTTTAGAAAAGGAATATTATGTTAAAAAATTCAGCTTTAGTAATAATCATTTTAAGTATTTTATTTTCATTCTCTGCCTCGGCTAAAACTTATTATGTCGATAGTGTTACAGGTAATGACGACAATAGCGGCATTACAATTGAGTCGGCATGGAAAACTATTGAAAAAGTCAACAGCCTGGAATTCAAACCAGGTGATAAGATACTTTTTAAAGCTGATTCCAAGTATACCGGTCAGCTAAAGCCTAAGGGGAGCGGAGAAAAAGGCAATCCTATTATCATAGATATGTACGGCCAAGGAAATAAGCCTTTGATAGAAGGTCAAGGCAACGTAAGTCCGGTACTGCTGATTCATAATGTTCAGTATTTTGAAGTTAATAATCTTGAGATAACCAATACCGGAACCGAACCCGCACTATGGCGGCAAGGGGTAGCTGTGACAATTACTGATTTCGGGATTGCACGGGGAATCAGGCTTAACGGTTTGTTCATACATGATGTTAACGGCAGTAATGATAAATCAGCCGGCGCAGGAAGAGGTCTCGGTTGGCATTGCAGCGGTAACAAAGTTAAGTCTCGTTTTGACGGATTAATTATTGAAAACTGTCGACTGCTTAGGTGCGACAGAGATGGCATTATGGGCGGAGGGCAATATATCAACCATGATGAAGACTGGTACCCGAGTGTTAATGTTATTATCCGTAATAATGTGCTGGAAGATATTGGCGGCGACGGAATTGTGCCAATGGCAACTGATGGGTGTTTGATAGAGCATAACCTTATTAATGGCTGCAGAACAAGATGCGAAGACTTCGCCTGCGGAATCTGGCCTTGGAGCTGCGATAATACTATTGTTCAGTTTAACGAAGTGTGCAATGTTAAGGGGACAAAAGACGGTGAAAGTTTCGACTCGGACTATAACTGCAAAAATGGCATATTTCAGTATAACTACAGCCATGACAACGACGGCGGATTTATGAGGATATGCAATGGCGGAGATGAACCAATTCGTGGCAATGTCAACACGATTGTGCGATATAATGTCAGCATCAATGATGGAGATGGAATAATCGACTTCTGGGACCGCGTTGATGATGTGCAGTTTTATAACAACCTTATTTATGTCGGCCCCGGTAGAGATGAAATCATGTTCAAGACCAGCGGCAGACCCATCGGCCTTGGCGGAAAGCATTGGTTCTTTAATAATATTTTCTATGTTGAGGGAGCCGCAAGATATGTGATGACCGATGCTGCTGAGAATGTTTTCAAGAATAATGTCTTTTACGGAAACCATATTAACCCACCATCAGGTGAAAATAATATTACAGTCGATCCGAAGTTGGTTGGGCCTTTAGAATACGCAATGGGTTTTGACTCAATAAACGGGTTTAAGTTAAGCGATGATTCTCCCTGCATCGGCAATGGAATACCTGTAATGGTTAACGGCGACAGAGATTTCTGGGGCAATAAACTGGATATAGCAGGAAAAACAGACATCGGGCCTTTCCAGACGACCTACAGAAAAATTTATGTTGAAGATTATATCAATAAAATGCAGGGCGGCTGGCTTGGACAAATGGCTGGGGTGGCATGGGGTATGCCGATTGAGTTTCAATACAATGGCGTAATGATGCCTGAAGATAAGATGCCAGTATGGAATACTGAGCACATAAATCGAGGTTTCCACGAAGATGACCTTTACGTTGAAGTTTGCTGGATGAAAAGCATGGACAAGTACGGCTATGACGTAAGTCCAAGACAGGTAGCAATTGACTTCGCAAACACAACATTCTCATTATGTCATGCAAACAACGCGGGCAGAAGTGCAATCAGAAAAGGGATCGCCCCGCCTGATTGCTCGCATCCTTTATATAATAAATGTGCAGATGACATCGACTATCAGATTGAATCTGACTTTACAGGTCTGATCTCTCCGGGCATGGCGAATAAGGTTATTGAACTTGGTGAAAGATTCGGCAGATTAGTAAATTACGGCGACGGTCTTTACGCTGGACAATTCGTTGGGGGAATGTATGCTGCTGCATTTTTTGAAAACGATATCGAAAAGGTAATATACGCAGCTCTGGAATGTATTCCGCCTCAGAGTCAGTATTACGAGTGCATTTTTGATACGATGAAATGGTGTAAGAGCAGCAAAAATCATAAAGAAATCTGGGAAAAAGTGAACGAAAAATATCAGAATAATCCCGACTATCGCAAATTCAGTTGTAACAAATGGGCATGGCAAAATCAGAATAACCAGTTTAATATTGACGCTAAGATCAACGGCGCATATATCGTTATAGGTTTGATGTTTGGTAACGGCGATATGGATAAAACAATTACAACCAGTGCATGTTGTGGACAGGACAGTGACTGTAATCCCTCAAATGCAGCAGGAGTGCTTGGGGTTATTAAAGGTTATGCTGGGCTGGATGATAAATTTAAAGCAATGAACCCGGATGAAAAATTTATTTTTTCAGGATACAGCTTTGGCGAACTAACGGAGCTTTGCACGAAATTTGCAAAAACCGCAGTTTTAAAAGAAGGCGGAGTTATTAAGAAAGATGAAAGCGGCAAGGAATATTTTCTAATTCCGGACAAAAAACCAGTTCCAAGCGAATTTGTTCAGTCCTGGGAACCTGGGGCTGTCGCAGGTACGAAATTTACCGAGGAAGAATTTGCAAAAATTAACAAGGGTATCGAATTTAATATCGATGAATTTGCACCAGGATTTTATGTAACGTATTGCGGTAATGTTATCAGGGCGACGGATAAAAAAGTCGATACAGGTCTGAAAAAAGAACTCAACGGAAAAAAGAATGTGCTGGTGACGCTGCCAATGGACTTCAATACGGGTTGTATTGTTAAAAAGACATTTGTTGTGCCAGAAGGGAAAACGGTTTTAAAACTAAATGTTGGTAGAGAAATGGATGGATACTGGCAATTGCTGGTACAATGCAACGGAACACAAATATTCAGTAAGACTATAAATGAAGAGTCTGCGCCAGATGGATCTTGTGATATTGAAGTTGACCTGTCACAATATGCAAACAGGGAAATAACACTTGAGCTGGTAAATCAACCTGCATGCTGGAGAAACTCGATTAATTTCACAGCATATTGGAATAAAATCGAAATTGTTACGGAGTAATTTTTGGCTTAGCGGATTTATAATATTGAGTGGTAGAAAATTTGGTGACGCAAATTGACAGGTGGGTGATTTTTAGGGATTTTAAAATTGGGG
>CAZBKA010000054.1:0-19189 GCA_964492365.1 uncultured Pirellulales bacterium
ATATCATCCAGAATCGCTGAACACTGATGGATATATCCATTGTTCTAAACCTTCGCAGATAATAAAAGTTGCCAACCATTCATTTAATGGAAAGAAAGGGTTAGTTTTATTGGTAATCGAGCCTAAGAAAGTAAAACCTGAAATAAAATACGAAGGAGCTGAACCAACCGACCTTTTCCCGCATATCTACGGGGAACTTAACTTAGACGCAGTTGTAAGCATTTTGGATTTTCCTGCCTCCGAAGATGGAACATTCAAACTACCTTGAAATGGAAAAAATACAGCAAAACCATGTTTTTGTGCGAATTATCGAAAAGCGGATTTAAAAGGGAAAATTCTTGACAATTTAATGTTTTTTTGTATAATACCTCACGAAAGTGGAAGATTTATTGCTTTATGCTTTATTTGCGAGTGTGTAATAATAAGTATCTTATTATTTTTTTAGGCGGGAGTATTATCATGAAAAAATGTCATCTTACTTTATTGATTGTGTTTTCAATTCTATTATTAACAAGCGGAAGCGTATTTGCTGCTGGTGGTAATATGGGTGGTCCAACTCAGGATGGCTCAGCAGATTTTCCATATCTGATAGAAGATTTGGCAGATTTTGACGAATTTGCGTCAGACCCCTGCCACTGGGACAACTGCATCAGACTTGATACCAATATTGATTTAACAGGCAGAACATACAACACTGCTATTATTGCAGCGGATACGAATAATGCAAACATAACTTTTGAAGGCACAGCTTTTACCGGCAGCTTTGATGGAAATGACAATGTAATCAGCAATTTGACCATCGATACCAATGGAATAGGCAATAGTTATCTAGGTTTATTTGGCAAAATAGATAGTTCAACTGCGAGCATTAAAAATCTTGGCATGGAAAACGTTAGTATCATCGGAGGTGGTAGCTCTCCATCTCCCTATAATTATAGTTCCTTCTATAATGGTGGGTTATGTGGCTACAATAGCGGTGGTACAATATCGAACTGCTATTCCAGCGGCTCGGTTTATGTCGAGGATAATTCTCGCCATACTGGTGGTTTGTGCGGATGCAGCAACGAGGGAAAGATAGTCGACTGTTATACAACCGGTAAAGTCACTGGAGGAGATGATTCCAGCTCGCTTGGTGGGCTGTGTGGATATAATAAATATGGTACAATTACCAACTGTTATTCAAGCAGTGAAGTTAGTGGTTATAGCATAGTTGGCGGTTTATGCGGGCGTAACGTAGTTTCAAATAGCATAATTAATAGCTGCTATTCCACAGGTTCAGTTACTGGAAATAGTTATCTTGGAGGATTTTGCGGATCTGCCAGTTTTGGCCGAATCAACAACTGCTATGCAACTGGCGATGTGACTGGCACAATGACAAACCCAAGTTATATCGGTGGATTCTGTGGTTACAATTGTTATAGTAGTCTAATTACCAACTGTTATTGCGTTGGTAACGTCTCAGTTGATGTTATGCCTACTTATCTTGGTGGATTTTGCGGGTATAATGAAGTGCATACTGATAGTGCAATAACTAACTGCTTCTGGAATATTGAAACGGCAGGTGATGATTGGCCCGACGTTAATAGCTGGGGTGCTATCGGCAAAACAACACTTGAAATGCAAACCAAAAGCACCTTTACCGATGCAGGCTGGAAATTTGATAATTATCTGAACAACAGAAGCGGCTGGTATATGCCTGAAAATAGTTATCCTACGCTGTGTTGTCAGAACCAAAATCTGGTAATGGTACCTGATGTAGGAGGTATGACTTTATCTCAGGCACAGGCAGCGTTGAGTGAATCGGGGTTTAGTCTTGGCGATGTTTATTATGTTAAAAGCCGGCAAACGCCAATAGATATAGTTGCAGGTATTTCAGCATCTTTTGGCAGTTATATTGACATAACCTCGGAAATTTTAGATATCTATATTTCTACCGGCAGCAGCGGCGACGGCTCACAAGACAATCCCTACGAGATAGCCTGCCAGGCAGATCTGGATGCGGTCAACAATGACCCCTGTGCGAACTACATCATGACCAGTGATATTTTCATGAGTTACAATATTGCCTATACAACTGCTGTCATCGCACCAGATACAAGTACAATTTCCGGCTTTCAGGGTACCGCATTTGGAGGTGCCTTTGATGGCAAGGGCTATTCAATTAGTAATCTGACTATTGATACCGCAGATGAAATAAGAAATTATCTCGGCTTGTTCGGTCGGATTAACGATCCTAATGCAGAAATTAAAAATCTCGGAGTAGAAAATTATAATATTATCAGCTGGCGTGGTGCTGAATACATTGGTGGACTGTGCGGGGCTAATTACTACGGCAGCATCAAAAACTGCCATGCTGCTGGTAATATTGATGGACATATTAGGATCGGCGGGCTATGCGGAGACAGTCGCTACTGCAACATCAGCAACTGCTATACGACCGGTACAATTATTGGTTTATATAGTCTTGGTGGACTATGTGGAGATAATCGCAATACAAGCATCAATAACTGCTATTCTACCACTGCGGTTACTGGAAGAGATAATTGCAGCTATCTCGGCGGGTTGTGCGGTAATGATCGCAATGTTAATATCAGTAACTGCTATGCAACAGGTACGGTTACAGGAGGAGATTATTCCAGCTATCTCGGCGGACTGTGTGGTAATGAAGAAGAAGCATGCAGCATCAGCAACTGCTATGCAACCGGAAAAATTACATCAGGCCATAATTCCTACTATCTCGGTGGATTGTGCGGATGGAATTATGGTTCGTCAATGAACAACTGCTTCTGGGATACGGATACTACAGGCACTGCCAATGGCGTAGGCTACCAAATCCCTGACCCGAATGGCTTCATTGGCAAAAACACACTTGAAATGCAAACAAGAACTACCTCCACCGATACGGGCTGGGACTTTGTTGGTGAAAATATTAACGGCTCCGATGATATTTGGCGGATGTGCGTTGATGGGGTTAGCTATCCGAAGCTTTGGTGGGAATTTGCAGAAGGTGATTTTGCCTGCGGTGATGGTGTTGACTTTGTTGATTTTACAGTATTAGCAGATACATGGAATCTTTCAATTGGCCAAACGGGCTATAATGACAAATGCGATTTGACCAGGGATAATACTATCGACTTTGATGATCTGGCTGTATTTGTTGAGTATTGGCTCGATGGTATTGAATAACGCTATTTATTAGCTAAGATTATTGCTCTTGTAGGTTGCGGGTAGCCTTCGACGGTTAAATCGGGGTTATTGGTATCTATATAATTTTCAAGGGATTCGTACCACATCCATTCAGTTCTTCGCTGTTCTGCATGGCTGGTACGAGTGATGTCGATAACTTCAATATTACGAAAGCCTGCCTGGGCGAGCCATTTGACCAAAACCGATGTAGACGGTATTTGCCAGACATTCGGCATCTTGGCGTATCTTTTTTCGGGATTTAATATTTCATCTTTGTTGCTTTCGATTATCAGTGTTTCGAGAACTAATTGGCCCTTCGGCTTCATGAGATTTTTAAGCCCGTTTAGATGTTCCAGAGGTTCTCTGCGATGGTATAAAACCCCCATCGAAAAAATGGTATCAAAGCAGGGAATATCAGTGGGCATATCTTCAAGCTTAAATGGAAGCACTGAGACTGAATCTGTTTTGATATATTTATTAAATGCCTGAAACTGCATTACAAACAGTAAATTAGGATCAATGCCGACAACCGCTTTTGCACCTTGACCGAGCATTCTTAATCCATAATAACCGTTGCCGCAACCTACGTCTAAAATGAGCCTGTCTTTCAAAGGGGCAATTTTGTCCTTAACCCTGTTCCATTTCATATATGACTGCCATTCGGTATCAATTCGTATGCCGAAAAAATCTATGGGCCCTTTTCGCCATGTATGCAATTTCATCAGCGAAGATTTAATAGCAGCTCTGGTCTGGTCATCGCAATCGCCTAAATAACCAATGGCTATCGCATCATTATCAATATCTATTCTTGATGGTATGATATCCGGCAAAGAATCCACCGCGTGTTGCCATTGTGGTAAGTCACTATTATAAAGCTGCTGCCAGGCATCCGTGATTCTTGGCGATATATAGTCAACAAAGCTGTCAAGCTCATCAATACTTTTTAATCTATTAAAAAAATCGGAATAATCTATCATTTTTTAAAAGCTGCCATTGAACAAAAATTAAAACATTGAAACCACATATAATATTCATCGAAACCGGCACAGGCGAGCCTATTAAAATGGTCTGGCAAAAAATCCGGCATCAGCACATTTTCCAGGGATTTTCTTTTCTGACTGATTTCTGTATCACTATAGCCGTTAAGCCTTTTAAAATCATGATACATATTTATTTGAAAATTATTCTCTGTATCATTTTCAAAAGCGATCTTTTCAGACAGCACCAGTACGCCGCCTGGGATCATACCATCATAAATTTTTTTTATGAGATCGTCCCGAACCTGCGGGGCAAGAAACTGTAAAGTAAAATTAAGCACCACTACAGAGGCGTTTTCTATCCTGGTATCGCGAATATCACCAAGCCTGACATCTACGTTGACATCGCTTATGTCAGACTGGATAATTTCTTTGCATCTATCTATCATGGCCTGTGAATTATCAATAGCTATGATTTGACAGCTTCGGCCTTCAATGCCCTTTCGTATCGCCAAGGTGCTTGCCCCGAGCGAACACCCCAGATCATAACAATTGCTGCCAGCTACTGCGTACTGTTCCGCAAAAACCTTGGTCATCGCGATAACCGTTGCATAACCCGGCACGGATCGGCGGATCATATCATCAAAAACAGAAACCACTTTGCTGTCGAAAACAAAATCGGCAACTTTTTCACGATACTGCGAATAAATAAAATCTTTCTTATCTTTCATAGCTCACCAGATACAACAATTTGCATTAAATCAGATGGGTGATTATAGCAAAAAAAATCCATTACTGAAATATATTCTTTTGGCTTACTTATATGGAATTTGGCATTAGCTAACATCCAGAAAATATCTGATGAAAAGCAGTATAAAAATTGCATACTAATTAGAATAATACTTAGGGTCTGAATTCAACCAGCAATTCATCAAAACGGAAAAATCAGTAAAATCTATCATACCGTTTTCTGCAAGATCAATATCAGAATCCTTCACCAGCCAGCTCTGTGACATCCTCTGCAAATCCTGAATATCGACAACATAATCTATAGGCTCAAGATCGCCTTTGACAGGTTCCAGAACCTCAAACGCAAGGCCATAAGACGCTGACTCACCATTAGCCGATTTATTTTTAATAATTATAGTGTAGACACCCGACTTTTTTACAAGAATGTCACATTTTTCTACATTATCATCAGGATTAAGCCCATTTACATTTTCGCTGAAAACAGACGTAGTATTAGAAGGTTCATAAATTTCCAAATCAAGATTTGCCAGATACCCCGAGAGTTCGCCGGAATTCAGTATATCATTGTTATTATAATCAACCCATTCTACTCTGCGGTTCCATGCTAATGTTGCAACAAGCCTGCAATTGGCGTGGATATAAACCTTGTAAGTATTACTTTGACCTGGCGAAAGGCATTTGTAAGACCAGCCCTTCATATTTGTCGTTGTTTGATTAGGAAGTATCTTAGGAGATTTTATCAATTCGTAACTTCTCAAACAATCACCCCTGCCGTAACCACGCTGATATTGCCAAGTATTCTCAGTCATTGCCGGATAAGTGTTTTCATTTAGTTTATCATTGATATTTGGAAAAGTGCTATTAATCATCACTGCTTTTATAACTTGTGAATGATTATCATCTGTGGCAGATGTCCTGTTAGCAGCACCATATAAAAGTGCAGCTTCACCAGCGGTATGCGGCACAGCAAAACTGGTTTCACCTTTGTTCGATGTCCATGTAATCCATGCTGAGTCCGAAGTTCCAGTAGGCACAGTTTGCCCCTGCGAAGGCATAGATATATCTGGTTTGCGACGACCATCTTCGGTAAATCCCTGACCGCTTAAAATGCCAACAGTTCTGTAATCATATTGATTCGCAGGGTTAGTAAGAATTAACCCAGCGGTGGTTATACCATTATAACAATCTCCGAGAGCAGTTATTTCGCTGTTATTATTACCTGCCGGCAAGGCAAATATTACATCATAATTATATGTAAAATAATCACACAACAACGCCCAGTCACTTTCCCCATCGGCAACTTTACTTAAAGAAAAGCCTAACACCATCACATCACAATTATAGGTTATAACTAACCCATTTAAAACATTATAAAAATATGAAAACACAAAAGAACCATTTTTTTGAACTTTCCCGCAATGAACATCTGCCCCACAGGCAACACCTACCCTATTGGGAAAATCAGAAGTTCCCCTGCTGGCTAAAATACCCGCCATCCAGGTATCATGATCGATAACCTCTAAACCATCACCTAAAAAATCGTGATTAAAAACATGACTGACGCCTGCGGAATCTCTGAAAGCCAAATGAGTCGACCTGACATTGCCCGTAGATACTAAACCTATGTTTACACCGTTTGCTGTCTCACCAAGCTGATGAACAGCGATAGCATTAGAGCCATTAGCAGCTGTAGATTCAGTTGTAGCAAAAGCAGTGTCGATTACTATATTATTATTAGACAGCAAAAAAACTGCACAGACAAAAATAAAACAAAAGCTTCTCTTCAACACCGGTCTCCAAGTACACATAAACAGCTAAACTCAAGCCATTAATTCTAGCATTTTTATAATGGTTTTTCAATAAAAAAATGGCTTTTGGCGTCATAACTGCCATAAACAGCGGTTATAGCACCAACAAAGCATAATATTTTATTCTCACTTACAGCTCCCAATATACCCCAAAACCAAACATCCCTTCCTGCCCCTTTTAACTTTTTAGTCAATAGTGACAATAGGTTGTCACTGCTGCATAAATAAATTCAGCAAAAACAGAAATAAAAACTATTATTCATACGACAGAAATCAGGCATTAGCAGAGAGTAAAATATAGGAGAAAAAATATATAAGCATACACTAAAAACATTTACTTTTCGTTTACTGTTAAATTGATATCTCATGGGCAATACTTAGTTAAAGAATTCAGAATAAACCAAAGGTATGGAATGGAAATCTGAAATGAATCAGACATGGAAGTCTGACAAAATTGTAGCAGTAGTCTGCTGTGAATTTGTACCAAAGCGATACAGGATAAAAATTAATATTTTTATAAAGTGTTTTTGTACTACATGGCAAAACAGATCGGATTACATCTTGACTGCAACAGACAACGGCAAAACCATCTTTGCCGCAGCCTCATCTCACTTGGTTTTGAGATGCACAAGGTGTCAGATCTTTCCCATGCCAAAAAAATTCTTGAAAAATCATTTTGCAGGCTTGTTCTGGTTAATTTCAACTGCACAGAAAAAGATAATGACATAGCCGAATTCTGTGACTTCGTCCGTAAAGGCAGTAACCATCAAATTATTATAGCTTTAATGGATGAAGCCAAATTAAACCTTGAAGAAAAGCTTTTCGATATAGGTGTTAATGATGTCGTAACCGGAGTCCATACAACTGCCAGGCTGCTGTCGAAAAGAATCCTCTGCCATCTCCGGCATTGTAAAGAGCCATTGCTTCAAAATAACACAATAAGACTCAAAAACACCATTGTGGACTTTGACAGGCGTGAAGTATGGTGCAATGGAACTACCCGAAGATTGCCTGGCATACTGAGTGATTTGCTAAAATATTTTATCAATAGCCCGAACAGAGTAATATCCAGAGATGAACTTCTTGCCAGCCCGATTTGGAATGACTCGATATGTTCATCTGCAAAAGAAGGCGGCAAAACTTTTGATGTAAATATTGGCAAATTAAGAAAAATTATTGAACCAGATCCAACCAAGCCTGAAATCATAACATCTGTTCGCGGCTTAGGATGGAAACTGTCTTTAGACCTAACAGAATCATTAACTAATTCAGTAATAGCTGATAACTAAACTGAAAGGAATTATTATATTTTAAAATAACAAACACTACACACACCTCAACTCCTTCTGACGAGGGCCCGCAATATATAGCTTCACCAGCATATATTTCAAAGCCCGGTCTCCAGCCCGACGAATAAGTTACCTTACATCTATAATACTAACAACCCCCATCACACCTATGTCAGGGCTGGAGACTTTTTTGGATAAAAAAATTGAATTATTTAAGCCAATTCAAATAAAACCACCGTATTACTACGGGATTAAGTCTTAAAACAGTAAATTAACTTGATATCATAAGTATTTTATATTGTAATATCGTGGTGTCTGTTTTTTGTGATGAAGAATAAAGCTGAAAGCTCCATATGAGATCAGGACAATAGCTCATGCGGAGGGAGCTGTTGTCGGAATTTGTATTTTCTCCGTTTTTTAGGTTTTTCCTCATAACTGAAGTCCTGTGATATCAGGCAGAAAAACCTAAAATTACCCCGGTCTTCTGAAAATGCTGTATTCTGGCCAGTTGCCTTGAATCAATAAAAATTGCTCGCTACTGTTCACCTCTTCCAGTTGTTGATTTTTAGTATTTATAAGAGGCTCACTCATAATGGCCTGTGATATATTTCCATCAGGGGTAAGTACTTCTAAAGTTTCTCCTGCAAAAATTTTATTCCTGACTTCGAGAACACTTTGACCATTAATTTTCTCTCCGATAATATTGCCTACGAAAACAGTATTTATTTTTGTTTCGTTTTTTTCATATTCATAATCTTCTGGTCCAACATTGCCTTTCATAAAACCCTTACAGTACCCCCTGTTAGGCAGCCTGTTGAGTAATTCGTAAGCCCGCTTTTCAGTGAAAATCTCACCATCGAGCAAACGCCTGTAAAAGGAAACAACAGACGCAATATAATGGATTGATTTCATCCTGCCTTCGATTTTAAAGGAAGTAACTCCAGCCTCTATGAGCCTAGGTATATAATCAAAAAGAGCCAGTTCCTTGGAGTTGAAAATATATGTTCCCCTGTCATCTTCCATTACGGGCAGATAAACCCCGGGTCGTTTTTCTTCTACAAGAAAATACTTCCACCTGCATGGATGTTTACATTCGCCATGGTTTGCACGAAATGAAGTAAGATAATCACTTATTGCACATCTCCCTGAGTAGGAAAAACAAACAGATCCATGAATAAAAACTTCGGTCTCTATCTGACCGGAGAGATTTTTTTGAATATCAATAATCCTTTCCAGAGAAAGCTCTCTGGCAAGATTTACTCTCTTAGCCCCCAACTGCTTATACGCCATTGCCGTCTGAAAACTAACTGTATTCGCCTGGGTGCTGATATGAATATCTGCTTTCAATCCGAGTTTATTTAGCTCGGACAAAACACCCATGTCAGCCACAATAAAAGCATCAACACCAATATTATCAAGATCTTTTGCTGTCTTGATAAGTTTTTCGTACTCATCTGAAAAAGGATATATATTTAAAGCAGCATAGCCTTTTCTGCCGTTTTGATGCAGAAAATCAAGACCTGTCCGGGCATCTTCCAAAGAAAAATTACCGGCCAAACTGCGCAAGGAGCCGAATTCCATACCAAAATAAACTGCGTCAGCGCCATATTTAACTGCCCATTTAAGTTTTTCGATATTTCCCGCAGGAGCAAGAAGCTGAGGTTTCATTAACACACCTATACCCTGTAAAAAACTGTTACACCCATAGAAACAATATAATATTCAGTATAGCATTTTTTGGTTCTGCGCCAAGTTGTATCTGAACAAGTCCCTGCAGATCATCGTAGTTTTAAAGAAAACAGCCTAAAAAGCCGATATACTGCGTAGATGGAAAGGGTTTTCAATGAATGAGGCAAAATCTTGTTGCAGCGAAGATAGAAGAAGAGAAAAAAGGCTGAATTACCTTTGGCCAGTATGGTTTACACAGGAAATTGACAAAACCATCATCCAGGGGCAAATGGTGGATGTTTCCAGCGAAGGAGCAGCTTTTACCTGTCATGCTGACGAAAACTGCCCGTACCTGGGACAAAAAATATTATTAAAATTCAGTGTACCTAAGTATGAATCTGCTAATGAATATTCCATGGCTAGTTTTTCAAGACAAGGATATGTCAAAAGAGTCGACCAGGTTGACCGTTTTATAAGGAAAGTTGCCGCTCAATTTGCCGACCCATTACCATTCATACCATCTCCACAAAATGCTACAGATGTAGAGATTGAAAAAGTCACTAAATCGGCAGTGATTTAAACAAATAAATTATTTTGTCATCTAACTGCTTAATTGGTCAATAAGACAACGCTTTTAGTGTTTAAAGTGGCGTTTTCCAGTAAATACCATTGCAATTCCATGGGCATCAGCAGCTGCGATCACTTCATCATCCTTATTTGAACCGCCTGGCTGGGCAATACAAGCCACACCTGCTTTAGCAGCATTTTCAATATTATCAGGGAATGGGAAAAATGCATCTGACCCCATCGCCGCCCCTTTGGCTAATTCACCGGAATTTTTATAAGCGATCAAACCAGATTGAACACGATTCATCTGACCTGCACCAACGCCTACAAGCTTTTTGCCGTTAACCAGTGTAATAGCATTGCTCTTGACATGTTTAGCAATAATCCAGGCTAATCTGAGATCTTCAAGCTGACTTTCGGTCGGCTTTACTTTGGTTGGGTATGTTAATTGGTCAGGCTCCCATGCAACCAAGTCTCGTCGCTGAAGCAAAAGACCACCAATAACACAGCGTACATCGAATTCACTTGCATCAATTTTTGCCCTGTCGATAGGTCCTGTTTCCATCAGCCTTACTCTGGAACCCCATGCTTTGAGAGTTCTTATAATCTCAACTGCGTCTTTATCAAACTCCGGTGCAATAATTACTTCAGCAAAGAATCCGCTTGCGCCTTTTGCTTTGCCAAACAGGCTATAAGATTCCATAATGGTCTGAGCAAGCTCGGCATCTATTTTCCTGTTTAGTGCCATTATTCCACCAAAAGCACTCGTTACATCTCCCTCGTAAGCCTTTCTATATGCCTTGGTGATATCAGAATCAATCGCACAGCCACACGGATTAAGGTGTTTAACTACCACTACTGCTGGCTCCTTGAATTCTTTTACCAACTCGAAAGCGGCATTTGTATCAAGCAGATTATTAAAGCTGATCTCATTTCCACCTTCAAGAAGCTTGGCACTGCTGACAGATGTTTCATTATTGGCAGCAAGTTTATAATAAGCTGCACTTTGATGCGGGTTTTCACCATAACGAAGGAAACCTGCCTTATTAAGTGAAATTGAAAACTTATCGGGATATTCAACATCCTGCTTGGTATTAAGATACCTGGCAATCGCAGCATCATAAGAAGCTGTCAAACCAAAAGCAACTCTGGCAAAATCAGTGCGAGTTGTGTCGCTGATCGCTCCATTATTGTTTTTCATTTCTTCGATTACTTTATCGTACTGCAGCGGATCAGTTACAACGGTAACAAATTTATTGTTTTTAGCAGCTGACCGCAACATGCTTGGCCCACCAATATCAATATTCTCAATGGCTTCTGCCAGTGTACAATCAGGCTTTGCAATCGTCGCCTCAAATGGATAGAGATTTACACAAACCATATCTATAGGCTCAATACCATGTTCCCGCATAGCGGCCATATGCTCTGGATTGTCACGCAACCCCAACAACCCGCCGTGGATTTTAGGATGCAGTGTTTTGACCCTTCCATTCATCATCTCGGGAAAACCTGTAACAGTATCAATAGCAACAACTTTAATGCCTGCTTTTGAAAGTTGACTAGCAGTGCCCCCCGTGCTAATAATCTTTACACCCATTTCGCTCAAACTCTGAGCAAATTCTACAATCGAAGTTTTATCCGAAACACTGATTAATGCTGTCTTGACCTTAACATCCATTTAAAAATACCGCTTTCCATAATTTTACTAAAATCTACTTTTCATAACCAATTAAAATTACCCGTCACATCCATCCGCTATTATTTTGCAGGCTGTAAACACATAAGCTTGCCTGCCTTATTCGCTACATATATCTTTGAATCCGCTACATTGGTAAGATAAACTTCAACAGCAGAAAAATCAACGGAGGTTTTTGTTTCGTTTTTCTTGTTGTCCATAACAACAAGTTTCCCAGGTTTTGTAATTACGTACGCCAACCCTTCATTCTCAGCAAGAACCGCAATTGCATCTTGCAACTGCCATTTCTTCTCGCCGGACTTCTTGTCAATAGCGACAATACCATAATTACGTAAATACTGGTAAACAACATTATCCATTACCACAGGGGCCTGCTCAGGCCTTGCCTGGACTTGATATTTCCAGCAAAGCTTTCCACTGTTCTTATCTACACAATAAATATTTGTATCATTGCTTGCTACATAAACCGAATTATTATCTTCAACAATACGGTCAACAATCGCATCAGCCGCTTTAAAATGCCACAGCTTAACCGCCTTGTCCGCCTGACAGCATATAAGATCACCATCTTTGGATGCAAAGATAAAACGATCTTCCTGAGCAATAACAGAAACAAGTTGAGAATCACTAAAAGCTGCCACCTCAAACAATTGTACCTTATCAGAATATTGTAAGGCGTGCACCCGCTTATCGGTAGCTGCAACATAATAAAAATTCTTATTTCTGGCTGCAGGTGCAACTTCATTGAATTCAATATTAGTAGAACTTTTTTCAATTCCAAAATCAGGTGAAATCTCTACAATTTTATTACCGATAATAGAATAAAGTTCGTTATCGTAAATTGATAAACTTTTGAACGGAATACCAGGCTCAGCAACAGGTTTGCTGAAAGATACATGTCCGGTAAGCCTGTTCATCGAAACAAGATAATTTAAGGATGACAATCCCAAAACATGGCGATCAAGCATAAAAAGATCTTGCAGTTTTTCATTTTCCCCAATGGGTAATACTGTGTCCCATACCTTTACCAGCCCCGCCTGTCCAAGCAACTCATCCGATAACAAACGCTCATCGATCGACGCCCCACAAATACTTGAAAAAAACACGCTGCACAGTAAAACTGATAAAAAAAATCTCAAACTTCTGTTCATCCTGATTCAACCCTCGTATAAAAACATAAAATTGCTATCAATCTTTGAAATCTTAAATCAAGTCAATTCAGCATAATCCGCCAGATCTATGCCGTAATCTTTTTCAAATTTCTGCATCTTTTCGATTCTGTCAACGTCATCCTGAATTCTACTTGCCAATTTAAAAATGTAAGGCTTACCATCGAGTCTGTTTCTAAGGTCATCAAGCATTGGCTCCCAGCTGCCGCCATATAACTGCGACTTGAGTACAATAAGCATTTGCTGCTCTTCACTCAAACCACTTACAAATTCGCGGACCACCGAATTTGCCAAATCTCCACAATTTCCTTTTTTTTCCATAGGCTCAGCCACCGCTTAAACCTTTCTTACTTGCTTCTAATCCTATACTTTACTGGCCAAAATTGCAACCATTTTTCTGAATTTAACACTCAAACCAGGTTAAAACCATGGATTTTACGCAAATATCTCAACAATCTTCTGTTTCAGAGACAAAAAGTAAGACTAAAACCTGAAAATCCCAATTATCATCAAAAATCAACCCGACAAATTAAAAAAGGCGTGACAACTCCCGCTGCCACGCCCCAATTTAATACATAAAGAAAAAATTATGGTTTCTCATAAGCCCCGACATCTGGGTTGCCGTTATAAAGATGGTTGCCCCAGAAATCCCGTCCACCATTGTTGCTTATTGTAATTCCAGCATTTATACAAGGCGAATTCGACTGCAGTTTATAACCATCAAGAGAATCTAAACCATCACCACCAGAACCACCGTTAACAAAAAGTGGATTGGAGGTTATGTCATTGCTTCCACTGGGCCTGCCATTAGAGAAAATACCAGAGCCATACCACAATATCTCTTTTTTCCATGAATTAGCTATCCAGCAGTTATTATTGAAGCTGTTGTCTCGCATGGCATTATAATCGAACCTAAATTTCCCAAGAGAAAAGAAAATATTGTTTTTGAAATATCCCGGACCAGAACAGTTGGCAAAATTCCCTATCAGGTAAACATCCGAGCCTGAGCCTTGGTAGATAATGTTATTGTAGATGTTTGTGCTGGCACCAAGGTGGAAAATAATCGCGCCGTCGTTCTGACTTATATTGTAACGAACAATCGGGTCAATATTACCTATTCCATCTTCACTGTAACATGTCAGCATAAAACCACCTTCATTGTTGTGGCTATAATTATACTGGAACAGCGTGTTCGCACAGTTGTAATCACAATCATACCCCTGACCGTCATTAGTTCCTTTCATACCGGTAACTTCATTGTACTGAATTACAGTATTGTCTGCACTCCAAGGCCAGATCCCAGCTGCATACTGCGTTGGATTATTGTTATATGTTCGACAAGCACCTCCGTCTATCAAGTTATACTCAACGATAGCACCATCGCTTCCAACAGGTACAATACCGTCGCCACCAATATCTTCAAGGAAATTACCTCTGATAAGAACATGTGTATTTGGAAACCAGTCAGTACTGCTTCGAGGCCAGGCATTAGTCGTTGTACCGATGTACTTATTACCACCAACGATACCATCTCTATCGGTAGTTTTTACGTGACACCCTTCTATGAGCAAATCATCAAGTCTCGACTTTGTCGTTTGCCCATTACCGGACCATCCTATACCGCAACCACCTCCATCTTCTTTAGCTATCAGACCATTAACACTATGCACATACAGGTTTTTTAGCTGAATATGCCGCATTGTGCCATAGTCATACGCTGAAACACTAACGCCTTTGCGCCATGCGGCTCTTGTTGCACCCAAGTTAGTAAGCTGTAAGTTATTTATCTCCCAGTAATTGACATTACAAATATCTAATGCTGTTCCGACACCGCCAGCGTTGATGCGAGGCTTATTATTTTCATTGGAAATATCACCATAAGCATCGATAACAATAGGTTCGCCACCACTGCCATTGCCATGCACAATTAAATTTCCAGACCAGACACAACCTGCTTTGAACAGGATTTTATCCAAAGGCTGGAATGTGATACTGTTGAATTTATTGAGACTCTGCCATGCAGTTGCCGGCGAGGTTCCTGCATAATTATCGTTGCCATTGGTTGCATCAAAATAATAAACATTTTCAAAATCATTCTGATACTGTCTGTAAATACCTTCGATGTCATATCTATCCAATACTTTATCGTAAATTCTGAAATCTTTGACGGTCCCTGCAAACTGGTGATAATCTGCGCTGCTGCCGCAAAACTCAAAATTTACAATACCCGCCATTGAAGAAGTCTTGCTTGTTTCTTGCGACACAAGGTATCCATTGATATATATCTTCATATATCCTTCACCGGCATCTTTAACGAATGCATAATGATGCCACTGTTCCATTGGCTGATAGTGAATATTACTGGAATCATATATGCCATAATAATAGAGACTGTTGCCGCTGCCTGCCTTAAATACCAGATCATTTAAACCTGTTGGAAGTTCAGCCTGTAAGACCACGGTACTTGCAGCATCTTTACCGGTAAAAATCCTGTTATTTCCGCTATCATTATCAAAGTCATTTTTGGCCCAGAAAGCAATAGTTATCTGGTCATCGACAGTGCTGAATATTTCGGTTGCGTCGGCAGAGGTAAATCCAACTTTGCTGGCTCCCCAGTTATCGCCCGTGAAGACGACTCCGCCATCCCAGTAATTGCTGCCGCCTAAAACTCCATCATGGCGATAGCTTGAAGAATCATAAGCAGTTGTGCTGGAGGTTTCCTCGAATTTCCACCAGCCTACAAGATTTGTCCCGGCAAGGTCTGCTACTTCTTCTTCACATAATACCCTGTCATAAAGGCGAAAATCCGCCATCTTGCCTTGAAAAGCCCATGAGCCGTCCCACGATGTTCCGATTTTAAAATCCACAATGTTTTCCATTGTTTTGGTCTTACCAGTAGCAGTACCAAGCAAAACACCATTTACATAAATCTTCATTTCCCCTGCTGCAGCATCTTTGGTAAATGTAAAGTTATTCCACTGTCCCCTGAAAGTAACAACATTGGCAATATTCCAATATGTATAGGTATCGTAGCTGCCGCTGCCATAACCCGCATGAAACCACAGATGGCTGTTATAACTGCCCGGAAGCTCAACACCAAGCACTCGGTTATTGCCGGAATCTACGCCCCAGAAAAGAGCGTTAGCATATGTCCCTGGATCATCGCTGTTGACCCATACTGAAACGGTAACTTGCTCAGACAATCCGCTAACAACATCATCCGGCACAGCAACATTAAAGCTCCCGTCAAAATCAAGACAACCTTTCCCATAAAAACTGCTGCTGTCCCAGCCCGAAGAACTACCTACTGTTCCATCATAGCCATTGCCTGAATAATCATTAGCTGCGGTACCAGATGCTTCATCGAAACGATAAAAAACGACAAGATTTGGTTCAGATGTTCCCGCAATAGCAGCTCCTCCGATTACAAAGACTAACATTAACAAACTCAGTAATTTGTTGCACATAACATACCTCCTTCAAAATACATACGTTAATAAAAAAAATACATTAATTAAGAACATTAAACTACTTAAATTCAAGAGAATCAAGGTGTGACAGCTCATGTTGCCACACCCTGATTTAGTACGTTTAAAACAGATTATTGTCTTTCATGAGCTCCGATATCTGTCGTTCCATAAGGCACTTTATTGCCCCAATAATCTAAACCTCCATTACCGCTGACATTAAAACCAGCATTAAGACAAGGCGAACCGCTTTGAATCTGATAACCAGTTAATGTGCTTCCGACACCGTGTTCACCTGGGTTTACAAGTAGTGGATTAGATGTGATTTTATTCGAATCCGAAGGTGTTCCATTAGAGTATGACCAGTAATAATCAAAAAACCAACGCACCGTTCCAACCTTCATAGTGCCGTAGAAACAGTTGTCACTCCAGGTATTGGTTGAACCATCGCCAACTGCGAATCTGCCCGTTGCCCCGGATACAGCGTACCAGATGTTGTTATACCAGTAGTTGGTTCCGCCGCTGCCGCCGCCGTATTCATTTGACATAACAAAATTCATTGTCCCTTTAGCTGCCGGAATATACAGAATGTTATTGTAAACCCTGCAGTTTTCCAGCTTCTTCCACAGCTCGATCAAAGCATCATCACTGCCGCCGTCATTAATGCTTATATTGTAACGTACAATCGAGTTTCTGTTGTAATTAACGCTTGGATCACCATTACAAATACGCATAAAACCACCCGGGTTGTCATGGCTGTAATTGTACTGGAAGATAGTACCATCACACTGATAATCACAATCATAGGCTTCACCATCGCCGCGATCATCACAATTATAAACTTCATTATACTGGAAAATAGTATTATCAGCTGCCCAAGGCCACAGAGCACAACTCGCAGCGCGTTTCATCGCACCATTAACCACATTACCCTCAAGAATCATGCCATCTGAACCAATTGGACAAGCCGCAGCACCACCTATATCCTCAAAGTAGTTACCGCGAATCCTTATGTGTGATCCACGAGGGCCAGTCTGATCGGTCCTCATACCTGCACCACCAAGAATAGCTGTTGAATCAACTGTTTTAAAATGGCAGCCTTCAATAATAACATCATTATAGTGCGAAAGCGTTCCAGAACCTTCATTTATCCCCATAACAATACCGCCGGAACCAAATTCCAAGGCTCCATTGACACTATGGATGTACAAATCCTTCAGATAAATGTGATTCATCTTGCCGCAATCATCAGCATAAATACTGATCGCTTTTCTCCATGAAGCAGTTGTCTCACCGAGATTAGTAATTTGAAGATTATTTATCTCCCAGTTCTCAACCTCACTGATTGTTAATGGCGTACCGTTGCCGCCGGCATTGATGCGTGGTTTATCATCTTCATCAGAAACATCACCATATGCATCTATAACGATTGGTTCGCCGCTTCTGCCGTTACCATGCAATGTTATGTTACCAGACCAGACACCCCCTGCTTTGAACAAAATTTTATCCAGAGGCTGGAACGTGATACTGTTGAATTTATTGAGACTCTGCCATGCAGTTGCTGGTGAGGTTCCAGCATAATTATCATTACCATTAGTTGCATCAAAATAGTAAACATTATTAAATTCATTTTCATACTGACGGTAAATACCTTCAATCTCATATACGTCTAAAGCAGTATTATATATTCTGAAATCTCTGACATTACCCGCAAATTGATGCCAGTTCGCGCTGCTGCCGCAAAGCTCAAAATTTACAATACCTGCAAGTGAATCGTTAAGAACGCCGCCGCCTTGCCAGCTATATCTTTCTGTAATATGAGCAGCAAGGTAACCATTGATATAAACCTTCATATATGACTCATCGGCATCTTTAACAAAAGCATAATGGTGCCACTGATTCATTGGCAGATAATTGTATTCATTGGAATCATTTATACTCCAGTAATAAATGCAATCCCCGTTTCCTGCTGCAAATACAAGGTCACCTCCACCTGTCGGCAGTTCCACATTTAACAGTCCTGTATTGGATGAATCCTTGCCGATAAACAACCTGCTGTTTCCACTGCAATCATCAAAATTATTCTTAGCCCAGAATGCTATAGTTATCTGATTATCGATAGTGTCAAATATCTCATTTGCGTCAGCAGAGGTAAAACCAACCTTGCTTGCTCCATAGTCGTCACCGGTAAAGACAACTCCGTCATCCCAGTAATTGCTGCCGCCTAAAGTTCCATCATGCCTGTAGCTTGAAGAATCATGAGCTATCGTGCCGGAGGTTTCCTCAAATTTCCACCAGCCGACAAGATTTGTTCCAGCAATATCTGCGATCTCTTCTTCACACAAAACCCTGTCATAAAGCCTGAAATCTGCCATCTTTCCCTGCAAAGGCCAGCCGCTTGTGCAGGTACTTCCGATTGTGAAATCTACAATATTATCCATTGTCTTGGTCTTACCTGTAGCAGTACCAAGCAGAACACCATTTATATATATTTTCATCTCCCCTGTTGCGGCATCTTTAGTAAATATAAAGTTGTTCCATTGTCCCCTGAAAGTAACAACACTTCCAATATTCCAATATGTATAAGTATCATAGTTGCCGCTTTCATAACC
>CAZBKA010000055.1:0-19188 GCA_964492365.1 uncultured Pirellulales bacterium
GTCAGCTGGTTGCGGAGTTCCGGCGAAGTTTGTCGATGAATTTGTGGGCGTTATTAAAGCTTATTCTACCAGGGTAGGGGCTGGGCCTTTCCCAACGGAACAGGATAATGAGATCGGTCAGATTATCCGTGAGAAGGGGCATGAATATGGAACGACGACAGGCAGACCGAGAAGGTGCGGCTGGCTCGATGCGGTTGCGTCGGCTTACAGTATTACGATAGGCGGGATCGATTCGGTTGTTCTGCTGCATCTTGATACGCTTTCTGGAATGAAAGAGCTGAAAGTTTGTAAGGCATATACGATAGACGGCAAAGAGACTACGTTTTTCCCGGCAAATGCCGCTAAGCTGAGCAAAGCCAAATGTGTTTACGAGACATTGGCCGGCTGGAACGAAGATATCAGCGAAGTTAATAAATTCAAGGACTTGCCAGTAAATGCCAAAAAGTACGTTGAGGTTGTTGAAAAGCTTGTCGGCAGACCAATTAAAATGGTAGGTGTCGGCGCTAAGCGCAGTCAGACGATAGTCAGACAGTAAATTTTTGCAGTTTTATTATTTGGGAAATATTGAATTGACACAGAGAACAGAAGAAAACCTGGTAAAAACAGCCCATAGGCTTGGTATAGCAACTGAGCAGATGCCTCGTAATATCGCTATTATTATGGACGGCAATGGAAGGTGGGCTCAGGAAAAAGGTAAACCAAGAGGAGCAGGGCATCGCAAGGGCGGTAAGGTAGTTGAGAGAACAGCTTTGGATTGCGTCGACCTTGGTATTGAGTCGTTGACGCTGTATTCTTTCAGTATTGAAAACTGGAAGAGACCTAAGGAAGAGATTGATCAGCTTATGAAGCTTTATCGACAATATCTTGTTGGTATTAGACCTATGATGATGAAGAACAAAGTTAAGCTAGTTCATCTTGGGGTTCTTGATAATCTGCCTGATAAATTAATTGCTGAGCTTAATAAGAGCATTGAGATGACCAAGGACAATGATGGTATGATTCTCGGTTTTGCTCTGAATTATGGCGGGCGGAAAGAAATTCTCGACGCAGTAAAAAAAATATCACAGGAATACAAAGATGGTAAGATAGCGATTGAAGACATCGATGAAAAATTGATGAAGAACCATTTGTATACGCCTCAGATAGGTGATCCTGATCTTTTGATTCGTACGGCAAGTGAGCTGCGGGTAAGTAATTTTCTTCTTTGGCAAATATCGTATAGCGAGTTCTTTGTTACTGATACTTATTGGCCCGATTTTAATAAAGCGAATCTGGAAGAGGCGATTCTGGCGTATGCAGGGAGAAACCGTCGTTTCGGGAACATTGATACAAAAAAGTAAGTTTGATATTGTCGCTTTAATAACGAGATAAAATGCTTAAATACAGATTGATTTTTGGAACATTGATGACGGCGTTTTTTGTGGCTGTTGTGATGTTTGACGGCTGGCTGGACGGTTCGATCTGCAAAGAAGCAGCAGATAAGGAAGTCCAGGGAACGATACTCTGGATTCTCATATCCATGTTGGCAGTTCCTGCTCAGCTTGAATTGGCGTCTCTTGCAAAAACCAGGGAGTTTAAGGTATTTACACCAATTACCATTGCTGCATCGATACTTTTAGCGAGCAGTTGGTATTTACCTGATTTGATTAATATCCCGCGAGCTGACTATGTTATTTTTGTTGTTTGCGGCACGTTGATAGCGTTGTTTTTATATCAGGGGATAAAATATCAGACGGACGGTGTTATTTCCAATTGCTCGGTAAGTTTGTTTTCTGTAATTTACCTAGGCGGGTTGAGCAGTTTTGTTTTGGGGATTCGGGTGGTATTTGGTCTTTGGCCTTTGCTGATGTTTGTTTTTGTTGTAAAGTTTGCAGATATAGGAGCTTATACGGTTGGCAGGATATTTGGAAAGCATAAATTTTCACCAAAGATCAGTCCAGGGAAGACCTGGGAGGGTATAGCAGGGGCAGTTGTAGCATCGGTGATTGTTGCAGTAGTATTTGCAGTGAAGTGTGATATAATGCATTGGAGTTTGGCGATTTTGTTCGGCGGTTTGTTTGCGTTTATAGGCCAGTTTGGCGACCTCGCGGAATCGATGATAAAACGTGATGCACAACGGAAAGATTCTTCTTCTTCTGTGCCTGGTTTTGGCGGAGTTCTTGATGTGATAGACTCGCCTTTGGTTGCTGGATTGTTCGCGTATTTGTTTTTTATGCTTAGCAATGTGAAATAGAGAAAAATTTGGAAACCACTATAAAAATATCTCCGGTAAGTATGCAGACCGATTTGTTCGGTGCGGCTGACAGCCATCTTCGTCTTTTGCGTGATTCTTATGATGTAAAAATCGTTGCCCGCAGGTCGGAGATTTTAATAACCGGTAAGGCTTCCAATGTTGAAAAAGCCCATCGTGCCATGAAACAGATGCAGGATCATTTATCTGACCAAGGGCACATAAGCAGTAAAGACGTCAAGGAAATTATTAATCAGAATAGATCAAGAACTGCAATGAAATGTTCTTCTCCGGAGATCAGTGTTTATTCAGGGAATAAGGTTATCAAGGCTAACACAACAGGTCAGATGAAATATATAGATTCGATGTTGAAGAGAGATTTGACTTTTTGTACAGGACCTGCTGGGACGGGTAAGACGTATCTTGCTGTGGCTGTTGCAGTTTCGATGTTAAAAAATAAACAGGTTAGAAGGATAGTTCTTGCAAGACCAGCGGTTGAAGCTGGTGAAAAGCTCGGTTTTTTGCCTGGTGATCTTAAGGCTAAGGTTAATCCGTATTTAAGGCCTTTGTTTGATGCACTTGGTGACATGATGAGCTTTGTGCAGATGAAAAAATTTATTGAACTTGATATCATTGAAATTATTCCCCTTGCATTTATGAGGGGCAGGACTCTGAATGATTCTGTTATAATTTGTGATGAAGCCCAGAATACATCGGCATTGCAGATGCTGATGGTATTGACGAGACTTGGTAATGATTCAAAAATGATAATTACAGGCGATATTACCCAAAGTGATCTGGAGAAGGGACAAAAAAGCGGTTTGGTTGACGCGATAGAGACTCTCAGGCGGATAAAGGGTATTGGATGCGTTGAATTAAGCCAGCAGGATATAGTGCGTCACAAGCTGGTGCAAAATATTGTGCGGGCATATAAGAAAAAGGCTCAGGTCAAATAATTTTTTAATGTCAGGATAAAAATGCGTTTTTCAAAGAAAACAAATCCAAGGCGTGACCAGTTGCATAAGAATATGGTGGCTGATAAATTTTTGAAGGTATGCCAGTTCATTACTTTAGATTTTCTAATGTCCATGTTAATTACAATTTCATTTGTGGTGGCTTGTGTTCTTATTTTGTCCTTCGAATTTACCGATAAAAAAAGTTATATTCAAATGCTGCCTCTTGTTGTAATAATCTCAGAAATCACCATAACAATATCACTTTATGTTTTTAATTACCAGAAACGTGTCATTAAAAACCATGCAAGGGCATTAGCTATGAGCATTTTCTTTTTGATGCTGGTTGCAATAACCAAGTTTGGTGTTTTAATGACAGACAGAGAGGCATGGGCGATTGGGTCGGCTGTGGCGGCATCTATAATTCTTGCGATTTGTTATAATCAGCGATTTGCGATAAGCATGACCATCTTTTTTTGCCTTATAGGTTTTCTTGCGGTAGGTATTGATGCTTCAATGAAAGTATTTTTTGCTATGCTTGCAGGCGCGGTTACGTGCGGTTTTTCGCTTGGAGAAATACGTACAAGGACGAAAATGCTCAATGTCACATTGGTAGCAGTATTTATCGTTTTTATAACCTCTGTTTCGCTTAGCTTTTTGGTTGGTACGAGTGATAAGGGAGAAATTTTTAAAAATGCCGGCTATAATAGTGCTGCTGTTTTTCTGGTTGGTTTTATGGTTCAGGGGTTTCTGCCGATAATTGAAAAGGTGTTCAGGGTAGTTACATCAATGACTTTGCTGGCCTATAGTGATGCTAACCAGGAATTGTTGAAGCGGCTCGCGATGGAAGCACCTGGGACATTTAGTCATTGTCTTCTGGTCGGTTCGATTTCTGAAACAGCGGCAGAAAGCATTGGCAGGAACGGACTGTTATGCAGAGTCGGAGCCTATTATCATGATATCGGGAAAATCAACAAGCCTACATATTTTGTTGAAAATGAGATGGGACAAAGCAATCGTCATAAAGAGCTTTCGCCTCCGATGAGTCAACTGATAATTGTCGGTCATGTCAAGGACGGAGTTGAGATGGCTAAAGAATATAAATTGCCAGCGGTTTTAAGACAGTTTATAGAGACCCATCATGGTACCACTTTGGTAGAATATTTTTATAACGAAGCCAAAAAACTACAGGATGAAAAGCAGGGACAAGTGCTGGAAAGTGAATTCAGGTATCCAGGGCCGAAGCCACGGACAAAAGAGGCAGCTATTGTGATGATTGCTGATGCAGTTGAGGGTGCTGCGCGATCGCTAACAGAAATAACACCTACAAAGATTGAGACGGTAGTTCATAATATAGCAATGAAGCGGCTGCAAGATGGTCAGTTCGATGAGTGTGATCTTAATTTGAGTGAGCTTAGCAAGATAGAGGCGGCATTGTCTAAGTCTCTGGCGGGTCATTATCACGGCAGGATAGCATATCCTAAGAGGGTAGATGAACCTTCATGGGAATCCAAGAGCAATGGTCTGGGACAATAATTTATGGATAATCAACAGCAGGAGATAGAAGTTAATATTGAACAGGAATTTACCGGTGTTGATTATGATCGGGCTGAATTCGAGGAGATTGTAAAAGCGGTTTCTTCTGAGTTCGGTATCGGTTCTGCCTGTATAAATATACTTGTGGTTGGAGATGCGAAAATAATTGAAGTCAATAAACAATTTCTTCACAGTGACAGTGCGACTGATGTTATAAGTTTTGATCTTTCCGATGAGACATGTGATGTTAAACTTTTTGACATTGTTGTTAATGCAGAAAGGGCGATACGTCAGGCAGAAGAAAGAGGGCATGACAGTAAAGCGGAGTTGGCTCTTTATATTGTTCATGGCCTGCTGCATAACCTGGGTTTTAATGACATGACAGAAGAAGATGCAGCCATGATGCATAAGATGGAAGATAAGATTTTGACAAAATACGGCTTTGGGAAAGTTTATAATACTGAGGCTTGAGAGTTTGTAAAGTGGTTGTAAAATATGGTTTATTTGAAGGGTAATTAAGTGGGTCCACTTGGCTGGATTTTGTGTTTGGTGTTTATCTTTACGATAGCGGCAATGTTTTTCGCTGTAAACACCGTTTCTTTGAGGGTTTTTTCACATGTGAGACTTTCAGAAGCATTTCGAGCTGTCGGTAAAGAAAAATCAGCAGAGCGATTAGTTAATAATTATGAAAAGCTGATTTTGGCCAGTTCGTTTTATAGAATGTTGTTCAGCGTTTGCAGTTGCGGGACAGTGCTGGTTGGTATTGAGATGAGTGAGCCAGGGAATTTGACTGTTTTTGAATATATCTGGGCCTTCGTATTTAGCGTTGTAATCTTCATGGTTTTTATAATTATTATCCCTAATGCGTTGGCAAAATATTCGAGCGAAAAAATACTGAGCAAAACTTATAATATATTAATGTTTTTTACATTTGTAGCCTGGCCAATTACTTATTTATCGGGTTTGTCTGATCTGCTGGTTAGAAGGTTGACTGGAGTTGTTGAAAATACACCAGAAGAAGAGCACGAGGAAAGACAGGAGGAATTTCTAAGCGGGTTAGAGAGGAGAAAAATCGAGGGTGTTGTCGATGAAGAAGAGCAGGAGATGATAGAGAATGTTCTCGAACTCAGCGAAACTACCGCTAACGAAATAAAGACACCAAGAACTGATATTAATGCTATTGAGGTTGACTCGGATTTAGAGACAGTACTCGAGACTGTTATTAAAGCTGGTCACTCAAGAATTCCTGTTTATAAAGAAAATATAGATAATATTGTCGGTGTGATCTACGCTAAGGATTTGCTTACTGAAATAGGTAAGGATAAAGCAGAATTTAAACTTAAAGATAAAATACGTGATGCATATTTTGTTCCAAAGACCAAACTTTTGCGTGTGCTGCTTCACGAATTTCAGAATCAGAAACTTCATATGGCTGTTGTGCTGGATGAATATGGCGGCACGGCTGGCATTGTTACGCTTGAGGATATTCTTGAAGAGCTTGTTGGTGAGATAACAGATGAATATGAGAATCTGCCTATTAAGAAGATCAAGAAAATAGATGATCAGACGATAGAGGTTGATGCCAGGGTTTATATCGATGATCTTAATGATGAATTTGACGTGGCACTGCCTGACGAAGAGGATTACGATACTGTTGGAGGTTTTGTTTTTTCTCATCTTGGGTATATCCCCAAGGCTTTGGAAACTTTCGAGTATGAGAACCTGAGGTTTACGATATCTGCTGCGGAGGCGAGGAAAATAAAACGTATAAGGATTGAAAAGTTGCGGAAAAACGAAGATGTTGAGTAAAGATACGGCTATCTGTATTCGCTGTGTTGATTATTCCGAGACATCTCAGATTGTAACATTTTTTACACGACAAAGCGGTAAAATAAGTGCAATTGCGAAAGGCTCGAAACGTGCCAAATCTTCTTTTGATGGTCCTATAGAGATTTTTTCTTTTGGCGATATTATGTTTCATGCCAGTGAGGAAGAAAAGCTTTCGACTTTGACAGAATTTCAGCAGAAAAGCGGCTTTGGAGGGCTGAGCAAAAATTACCTTGGTTATAACAGCAGCCTTTTTGCATGTGAGCTGATGATAAATATGGTTGATGAGTATGATCCGCATCCACAATTGTTTGATGACTTTGTGCAGTTTTTAAAAGATGTTCAGGTTTCAGCTGGTCGAAATGAAACGATTTCTCTTTTGATATATTTTCAGTTATCACTGTTGAGAGAGGTCGGTTTGCAACCTGTTTTAAGTGAGTGTGTTAATTGTAAAAATAAATACAGTGAAAAATGGTTCGATGTTTATTTCAGCAATTCAGCAAATGGGATAATCTGTATGGATTGCGATATGCATTTTCCAGATAAGGTAAAAATTTCCAAAACAATCGCTGGCTGTCTGACCAGCCTAAAAAATATTCTCACAGCAAATGAGCAAACGTTAAACCAGATTGAAAGAATTATAATCAACCTTCTGGCTAGTCACATGCAGAAGATGCCTAAAATGGCAAAGTACATTCTGGAAAAATAATTTAAATGTCTTCGTCCAGAGACTCTTCAAAGAAAGAAGATTCGGTATCCTTTTTCTTTTGTAATTTTAAACCAAGATGATCGCAGGCGGCAGGGGTGATTTCTCTACCTCTTTTTGTTCTTCTAAGAAAGCCTATTTGCAGCAGGTAAGGCTCAACGACATCTTCGAGTGTGTCTCTTTCTTCACCTAAAGTTGCAGCGATAGCGTCGATACCGGCAGGGCCGCCGTTATAAACTTTTGCCAGTGAGCGCAAAAACATTCTGTCGAGTTCATCAAGCCCTAAGTGGTCGATCTGCTCCATTTTCAGAGCACTTTCAACTATCTTAGCTGTGAGCCGACCTTCGTTTTTGACCTGAGCATAGTCACGAACCCTTTTTAAAAGGCGGTTTGCGATTCTAGGTGTTCCCCTTGATCTTCCTGCTATCATTTCGAGAGTTTTTTCTTCGCACGTCATTTTTAAAATATCAGCAGATCTGAAGATGATTTCGGCCAATTCCCGTTCAGTGTAAAAATCCATGTGGAACAACATGCCGAACCTGCTTCTAAGCGGGCTGCTTAATAGTCCTGCTCTGGTTGTTGCGCCGATGAGAGTGAATTTTTTGAGAGGAAAGTTTATAGTTTTTGCGTGCAAGCCGCTATCAACGGTGAAGTCCACTTTAAAGTCTTCCATTGCTGGATATATAAATTCTTCAACGGTTGTGCTTAGTCGATGTATTTCGTCGATGAAGAGTATATCGCCTGTAGCTATGTTGCTGAGCATTCCCATTACGTCGCCTTGCTTTACCATTGCAGGACCCGAGGAAGCTCTTAATGTTGCTCCCATTTCATTTGCGACTACATTTGCCAGCGTGGTTTTACCCAGACCTGGAGGGCCATAAAAAAGCATGTGTTCCAGCGGCTCCGATCTTTGTTTGGCAGCGGCGATTGCGATAGATAATTTTTCTTTTACCGACGCTTGACCTATGCACTGGTTGAGTGTTTTAGGTCTAAGCGAGGTATTAAAAACTTCTTCCTTGCTGTCAATTGTCGCATTGCTGATAACTCTGTTTACTGCCATATTAAAGTTCCAATCAGACCTCTATTCCCTGTTTCAATCTATAAACCAAAGGTACAAGCTCTTCCGCGGTAATAACATCAGGATGTTTTTTGCAGGCGGCAGCGATAAGTTCCATTGATTCGTTTCTTCTTTCACCCCAGGCTATTAATATTTCCAGAGCCTCTGCCTGGTATGCTTTTAAGTTTGAAGTCTCAGCAGTTGAAGTCAATTGTTCGGTTGCGAAAGTCAACACTTTGCCTTTTAACTCTGCGATTATAAGCTGAGCCATTTTTTTACCAAGCCCTGGCAGTGACATAATAATTTTTTCATCACCATTTTCTATTGCAGATGCTATCGTCTCAACAGGGATGCTCAATGATTTGAGTCCTTTTTTGATACCTATGCCCTTGACGCTCGTAAATTTATGGAAAAAGTTTTTTTCTTCAGGATTCAGAAAACCAACCATTCTTGGTATTAGGTTTCCTCCGCCTGGCGTACCTTCATAATATTCCATTGTGCACAATTCGATATCTTCACCGATCTTATTTGCCAGTGCCATGACAGCGTACCCCGGCAGCATAAGCTCATAGCCGATTGAACCGACCTGCACCATCGCATTGGCTTCGTTGAGTTGTATTAACTTACCTCTTATCCAGGCTATCATATTTATCTTCCTGACATAATTAGATCTTCGTTTATAGAATTTATGCAACAAAGTGTTGCGGCTATTGCGTCTGCTACGTCGTTAGGCTCAGGCATCTCAGCGAGAGAGAGCAGAGCCTGGATCGTTTTTTGCATCTGTATTTTCGTAGCTCTTCCATTGCCTGTTATAGCTTTTTTAATCTTTGTAGCCGCAAAACTTTTTACTTCAATTCCGACTTCAGCACACCTCTGCAGTATAACGCCTCTTGCGTGTCCCATCAATATTGAAGTTTTAGGATGCTGATAATGGGAGTATAATTCTTCGACAGCAACGATATCAGGGGTGAATTTCTGAAGTATCGAACTGATATCGGCGGCGATCTGGTTCAGTCGAAATGGCATATTCTTTTTTTTGTCGGTTTTGAAAATGCCAGCTTCAATAAGGGACATCTTATTCTGATTGCTTTCCAGAACAGCGTATCCGCATATATATAATCCCGGGTCTATGCCGAGTATCCTCATTTCCTTCTCCAGATAGTTTCACCTGGTTTATCTTCAAGCAAAATTCCAATTGCATCAAGTTTTTTACGTATCGCATCGGCGGTGGCAAAATCTTTATCTTTTCTTGCCTGGGTTCTTTGTTCGATGAAATTCTTTACCAGTTCATCAATAATTTGATCATCACCATGGTTTGTTTCCTGGTAAGTTTCTTTTACAATACCAAGAACATTGCCGCCGAGGAGAGTGAACATCTCATTGACCTTTGTCAGTGTTGCGGAAGTTGTGTCTGATTTTTCGATAAGTGAATTAGCAAGTTTAACAAGCTCAAAAATGACAGAAAGAGCAATTGAAGTATTTAGGTCATCATTCATTGCATCTTCAAATTTTTTCTTAAGCTCCTCTAACTGCAGAACTACCTTTTCGTCGGCGTCGCCTTGTTTGGCGAGGGCGATTTGTTTTCTTGTTGCTTTTACAGCGTCGGTTATTTTTTCGTATCCGCTCTGAGCTGAATGCAGTGAAGCATCTGAAAAGTCAAGGGGGCTTCTATAGTGGCTGTTTAAAACTAACTGTCTGGCTGCGATAGGGTCGTAAGCTCTTGTCAATCTTTCGTGAGTCCCTGAAAAGACCTGCGACAGTGTTATGAAATTATTAAGACTTTTGCCCATTTTCTGACCGTCAACCGTCACCATGTTGTTATGTATCCAGTAGCGGACAAACTGTACACCGTTGGCAGCTTCAGACTGGGCGATTTCGCATTCGTGATGGGGGAACTGGTTTTCTATTCCACCGCCATGAATATCTATTGTTTTACCGAGATATTTCTGACTCATAACCGAGCACTCAAGATGCCAGCCCGGATAGCCCATTGACCATGGACTTGGCCACTGCATGATGTGGTTGGGTTCTGCTTTTTTCCATAAGGCGAAATCTACGGGGTTTTTCTTATCAGAGGAGACTTCGATTCTGGCGCCTGATATCATTTCATCGATATTTCTGCCGGAGAGTTTTCCGTAGGCTTTGAATTTTGTGACATCAAAATATACAGAGCCATTAGATTCATAGGCATACCCTTTTTCGATAAGTGTTTTTACCATTTCTATCTGTTCGAGAATATGGCCCGTTGCTCTTGGGCTTATATCAGGGCGGACGCAGTTCAGCAGGTCCATGTCATGGAAGTAACTTCGGGTGTAATATTCAGCGATTGCCATCGGGTGCTTGTGTTCCTTGCGTGCGGCAACTCCAAGCTTGTCTTCACCCTGGTCGGCATCATCTGTTAAATGACCGACGTCGGTAATGTTCTGGACATATGTTACGTCGTAGCCGAGGTATCTGAGGTATCTTACGAGTATATCGAAACTGATATAGCTTTTTGCGTGTCCGAGGTGAGCGTGTCCATAAACTGTAGGGCCGCATACATACATGCCGACTTTGCCTTGTACGAGCGGTTTGAATTCATCTTTGCTTCTGGTGAGAGAGTTATATAATTTTAGTGCCATTCTAATTGCCTTGACTATAATATATTAGAGACTTCTTTTGTATTTTTTCTTTATCAGAGCAACAGCAGTAGCCGCCATTGCGTTACCTTGTCCGATATCGCCAAGGCCTTCATTTGTCTTGGCTTTTATATTAACATCGCAAAAATTAATATCCAAAATTCCTGAGATACATCTTTTCATCTGACCTTTTATGTTTGTCAGTTTTGGGGCTTCAGCATGTATTGTAACATCTACGTTCACTATGTCCCAACCTTTATCATTCAGCAGTTCTTTTACTACGACCAGAAATTGTTTGCTATCAGCATTTTTGTATTTCGGGTCGGTGTCTGGAAATAATGTTCCGATGTCACCATTGCCGCTGGCGCCGAGCAATGCGTCCACAATGGCGTGAATGCCGACATCGCCGTCGCTGTGGCCTTTTAATCCCATTGGGTATGGGATGTTTATTCCGCAAAGCATCAAAGGTTTGCCTATTTCTGTTTTGTGGATATCGGTGCCTATGCCTACACGATAATCAGGTTTTGGTCGGTCATCAATCACAGCGTGCCCTTTGTGCTAGGGATGTCAGTTCCGGTTATTTTTATCGCTTTTGCCAATGCCTGTCCAACAGCTTTGAATATAGCTTCTGCGATATGGTGGCTATTGATGCCGTAAGGAACATTTATGTGCAGGTTGAATTTTCCAAAATTAGCAAAGCTTCTGAGCATTTCATCAATGCACTCGACATCGAAATCGCCGATCTTTTCGGTATTGTATTTGACGTTATAGACAAAGCATGCTCTGCCTGAAAGGTCTATCGCTACATTTGCCAGTGCGTCTTCCATCGGCACGGAGCTGCTGCCGTAGCGGGCGATTCCCTTTTTATCTCCTAAAGCTTCATTGAGACATTGACCAAGGCAGATGGCGATATCTTCAACGCTGTGGTGAGCGTCAACTTCCAGATCGCCTTTGGCTTTTACGTTCAAGTCTATTTTGCTGTGTTTGCTTAGATGAGTCAGCATGTGGTCGAAAAAACCAACGCCTGTGCTGATATCGTAACTGCCTGTTCCATCGAGATTGATATCGAGAGTGATGTCCGTTTCATTTGTTTTTCTGCTTATCTTAGCGGTTCTGTTTTTCATAAGAATATCCTTTTTCAGATAATATCTCTTTTAAAGCATCAATCAGTATCTGGTTTTGCTGGGCGGTTCCAACCGTTATTCGTAATTTATCACCCAGACCAGGGAGATTTTTAAAATACCTTACATATATGTTTTTTTCTATAAGTCTATTGTATATTTCATCGGCTTTTGGGTTTTGCGCAAATACAAAATTTGTCGAACTGTCGGTCACAATGAACCCTAAAGCCCTTAATTTTTCTGTTAGTATCTTTCTGTCAGCTTTTACCTTTTGGACGTTTTCTTTAAAGTAAGTCTGGTCCTTAATAGCCTGAGTTGCAACTTCTATTGCGACGGCATCGACGTTGTAGGAATCTTTTACCTTCATCATTCCATCAATAAGAGATTTGCACGCTAAGGCGAAGCCGAACCTGATCCCTGCGAGCGAATACCCCTTGCTTAGCGAACGCAGGATTATTACGTTGTCGAAATCGTTTATCAGGCTGATGCAGTTGTTCTCCGCAAAATCGACATAAGCTTCGTCTATAAGCAGTACACCTTTGAGATTACCTGCCAGCTTAGCGATTTTATCTTTGCTAATTAAAGTTGCTGACGGGGCGTTGGGGTTGCATACTATAGTCAGTGCTGCTGTGACATCGGCAAGATTTTCGGGCAATTCATAATTATCGTTGAAGGGGACTTCGATAACAGGAGTGCTCTGGAGATTAGCCAGCTCCGGATATAGAGAATATGTCGGTGTTGGATATGCAAGCGGTCTTAACTGGTCACAGAATGATCTTATCGCAATGTTGAGCAGATCGTCGCCGCCATTGGAACACATTATATTGTCAGGTTTAACGCCTAAAACCTCAGCAGCGGCTTGTCTGAAATCGTCACCGGCTGGTTGTGGATATCTGCGGAGCTTTTCAGGTCTCATATTTGCCAGTGCCTGCATGACTTTAGGTGATGGCGGATAGGGGTTCTCATTTGTGTTTAGTTTTATCACTTTTTCAGCTTTAGGCTGAAATCCAGGCGTGTAGCCCTGCGTTTTTTCAATGTTTTCGCGAAAATAACTCATATCTGTTCTCAAAATAATAATATAAACCGGTATTATACGAATATTTCTTTGTAAAAAAAAGAGAAGATTTCGGGAATATTTATAGTTTGTTGAGGGTATGAAAAAAGCCCATTTAAGAAAAAATGGGCTTTGAATCGGGGTGATAGGACTCGGACCTACGGCCTCCTGGTCCCAAACCAGGCGCTCTACCAAACTGAGCTACACCCCGAAAGGCAAGTGGGCATTTTACATAGAAATGAAAGTTAATGCAAGAAAAACGTTTTTTTTGATGAAAAGTTTTTAAGTTATTTCAAAATAACAGGTTTATAGACGTTATGAGGTAAAAATAATTTGCATATTTTTGCTTGTTGGGGTATAATAACTGTATGTTGATTGCCTTTTTGGCGATGAATATAATGCTTTAGGTGATGAAATTTGCCCTTTTTAATAATTGTATTTTTGCTGACGGTGTTGTTGTCAGTATAAAAATGGGAAAAAGCCTGGTTAATGACTTGCAGGAGAAAATGTTAAAATGGATGGTATGTTTTACTCATTAGAACAAACAGCTAAGAAGCTGAATAAAACAGAAGAAGAGGTTAACGCGATTGTAAAAGAAGGCAGACTTCGCGTTTTCTTCGATGGCCCCAATCAGCTTTTTAAGGTTGATGAGGTTGCATCTCTTTTGGCAGATACGAGTATGCGTATGTCCAAACCTGCAGGGGGAAAGCTCGCTGATGAGCCTATGGACATTGAAGATGGCGAGATCGGTCTTACAGATGATGAAGACACGATGTCTCTTTTTGAATCGTCTGATGATCAGGGGGAAGGTGCTTCTGAAGATATTGATGATATTATCGGCTTAGCTGATGATGAGGATGCAACTGAGACCGGTGAAGTTACTAATGCGGCTGCGGATACTTCGGCGGAGACGGCGGAAGTTGGTGGAGCCAATGACGTTGGAGATGAAGATGATTTTCTAATGCTGTCCGAGGATCAGGACCAAGGTGAGAAAAAGCCTTTGAAGGAAAAAAGTGCAAGTGAGTTCGATTCAGAGGAAGATGATGTATTTGCTGATTTGTCGGAGACTCTTGGTTTAGATGAAAAAGCATCCAATGCTTCTGCATTGACAAATGCTGATGATACAACTTTAAATGGCGGTGGTGTTAATATTCTTGGTGAGACGGATGGCGGTTATGATCTTGCCAGTGATACGATGGGTGAGACGAAATCTGCATCAGATTTTGATGACGATTCAATGGAAAATATTGAGGATGATGTAAATCTTGATAGTTTCGGCAGCGGTTCTGGTTTGCTGGACCTTTCTTTGCAGGCAGATGATACTTCTCTTGGCGGTATTCTTGATGAAATATATACTTCTGATGAAGAAGGCCATGAAGCCTCAGCGGAAACAGAAGGTTCCGCTATGGCAGTGACGGCAGCGGCAGAAGAGATGTTTTCTGATGGTGATGCTGGTGAGCCTAATGTCAATTTTGCTGATGTTGCAATGCTGCAAAGTTTTGAGGCTATACCAGATACATCCAGTAATATGTTAGGTGCGACATTGATATTACCTTTCGTTGCGATGGTTTATACAATAGTGATAGTACTAGCGGGCGGCAGAGATTTTAAACCATCGATTCTCAAGATGGTTGAAGGTTATATTTCATACATCTTTATCGGTTTTATTGCAGTTGCTCTTATTTTTGGCCTTATAGCATGTTTTGCCGGCGGCGATGGAGTTGCGAAAGAAAAGAAGCCTAAAGCCATAAAAGAGAAAAAGCCCAAAGTTGTGAAAGAGAAAAAACCTAAGGTTGTAAAGGAAAAGAAAGCTAAGAAGTAATATTGCTGTAATAAATGTTAATGAATAATAAGCCCGTTGAGATTATCAGCGGGCTTTTTTATTTTTTGTCACTGCCTGTTATTATTTTTTACCAGCGGCCATGACTGCCAGGAACCTGAATTTATTACCTTGGCAATCTTTATCTTTTTCGTCAAGCAGAGTAATCTTTACTTTATGCCAACCATTGGTGAGGTTGGTTGCAATGGGTTTCCAGACGCACATGCCGCCATTCCAAATCCAACCAGCATAGGCATTCAATTTCATAGGTTCGAGATTGTCGACTTGTACCTGTATCATTCCGAAGTCTGTTTGCTTGTCTATATGATATACAATGCTTATGAATGAGCCTTTGATGTCAAATTCGAGTGTGCTGCCAGGTTTTTCGCTTAGCCAACCATTGCCCAAAAATTGTCGGTATGGTCCTTTGTCATTGTCCGTTGACCAGCCTTGGTTATTTGCAGGGACAGAGGTTTTCGTACAAAGCATTGTTGTATATTCAAATGGATTTGAAGTTATCGGTTCGGGCAAATCGGGAATGCTTTTAATTTTAGGTTCTTTCGGCATTTTATCCAAGACTGTTTGAATCAGGGCGGTGACAAATTCTGCGCAGTATCGATGTCCTACATCGTTCGGGTGGACGGAGTCTGCTTCTATGTCTTGCCATTTTATATTACCGGCTTCTATTTCTGGGAACAGTGCGTCACGGAAACTTACCATAGGCAGGTTGTAGTGTTTGCCGATTGTAGTGTGTTTTTCCTGTTCGTTTTTTCCGTTTTGACCACACATGAAGAGCAATATTACTGCGGGTTGTTTTTCCGCTTTGAGCATTTGCCGGACAAGACCTTCCATGGTTTCTGGTATGAGGTCGTTTCCGCCATCATTTACGGCGTATTCGCAGACGACGAGATCTGGTTTGTGTTTCAGGAGATTGTCTTCTACACGGTGTGTACCCATATTTGAAGAGCTAGCGCCAATAGCAGCGTTTACATATTTAATAGGTGTTTCAGGAAAGTTTTTTTTGAACCAGTCCGCAACCAGGCTGCCATACTGATTTTGATAATTGCTTGCTGCGGCACCTTCGGTGATGGAGCCGCCAATGACGCTGATGACAAGTGGTTCTTTGTTTATTGCTTTGGTTAAGACATTTTCGATTCTGGTTGTATCGCCCATAGTTACCAGGGATCTTTCCATGATCCTTTTTTGCATATCTGTCGATATATCCTGGGCAGGGCCGATGGTGTTGATAATAAGAATAAGTGCCAGGGCTGAAATGATGTTATATTTTTCTTTCATTATTTTCTCCGTTTGTTGACAAAAATAATCACTGTCTTATATACAAAGCAGTATACCAGCTTGTTCTAAAATTATTTTAATATTATATAAATAAAAAAAGGCGTAACAAGTTAAAGTTATTACGCCTTTGTTTCTAATGAGAAAACTTACTGTGTTATTGCGCTTCTACCCTGACACAGTCGATATATACATAGTCATATGCACTGTTAGCATTGCATCTGAATCTGAGCTTCATGTTAGTTGGGAATGTATAAGAACTTTTGTTGATATAAACAACATTATATCTAAAATTCTTGACTCCGTTTGTAAAGTCAGTCTCTGTGACATAGGTTTTTATAGTGTTCCAGGTTGAACCATCGTAGTACTCCAGCATGAAAGAATCCTCTATATCCATACCATTGGCGACATACCAGAATGTAACTTTAATCTGGCTGTATCCAGGTGTAGCTACATCAATGCCGTTGGTGTGGCTTAAGCTGGCAGTTGTTCCTGACTTTGAGAGACGGACAGAGTACGCACCTAATCTTGAATATGTGTCCCCAGTTTGATAGCTGCGGGTGCAGTATGACCCACCAGTTGAATAGTTGCCAAAGCTGGTTTCGAAATCGTCATAAGTCAGTAGTGTTCCCCAAGGCTTTGGATGTACGGCCTGGTCCATCAGGTCCATAAAATCTTCCACTGTTACCAGTTCATAATTAGCGGGCAGGGATGCCTGACATTGCTTGGAGTAGAGAAGGGCATGCACGGGGTTGTCATAGATAGTTATGAAATATGGTGTTTTTCTTGTAGCTGCAAAAGCAGTTATATGGTTAACGATGTTATTGGGGTCGCTGATGTTATATGGGTTAGCTGGATTTGCCGGGTTGAGTCCTGGATGCCATAAGCTGGTATCTGAAATCGCAACGGGAGTACCATCATCTAACCAGTGGTTTTTGCCTCCTGCGGTTCCCTGATGGCCGAAACATTTAACAGAAGGAGCGCCTGACTTTATATTTGTCCATAGAGATTCGCTCCAGCCCCACCATTGTTCTACCCACTGCAGACCAGTGAGCTGCAGGAATGGTTCTTCAAAAGCGGCGAATTGTACCTGATTAGGCATCAGTGAAGGTTGGCAATATCCGACGCCTGATGGGCCTGTACAGAAAGTATCATTTGGTGTTGAGGTAAGCACATAGTATTCTGTTAAAGCAGGCCAAAGTTCAGCGGAGAGAGGCTGACAAGTCCATGTAATTGGTGTCGTGCCTCTGTCTTCATCAAGCCAGACGGGATATCCCTGCCATCCTGAAGGTTTCAGAGCACCTTCAAAACCCATTGAGTCACCATCTGAAGCTTGTATCATTACATAATATTTATCGGGGTTCAGGGTTTTTCCTGTTGTTGGTTTTCTCGTCCACAGATTTGCCTGATTAACTTCGACATGTGCCCAGAAACTAAGGTTAGAACACATTGAAAGCACAGAGTAATGTCCTTTTGTTGAAATAGCACTGACATCCGTGAGTTCATCATGCCAGTCACCAAACACCAAAGCAGGTTTGGTGAGATAATCCATTACTTTGTTATAGAGTGTCTTTTCTGCTGTTACTCCCGGGTTCATATCCATGATGAAGTAGTTTTTGCTTATGCCATAATCCAGACCATAATTAAAATTGCACCCATCATTGAAAGTTGAAAAGTTTTGGTGCACTTTGCAAACACCGGTTTTAGGTGTACCAGCCAGATGATTATTGACGTAGTCTGTCTGAGCATCGAGGTGAGTTGCCCAGGTGTTTCTTATGTCAAGAGTATCCATACCGTCAAAACACCTGGCAGAACCAAAGTTTTGAAGTTCTTTAGAGGTGTATGCAAGCATGTCGGCAGTTACAGGTAGGCGATTTTGTGTTGATGCGATATTTAATGCGGGCATTACTTCGCCAGCAGCGTCCAGTGTATCTGGGTCGTACAGTACCAGACCATCAATGAAACCAGAAGCTTTTGCTAACTGAACAAGTTCTCTAAGGTTGTTGACGATTCCAAACTTGCAGCCTTTGCTTGTCTGGAGGTAATTTACCCAATAAGCGTCAACAGTTGAAAGCACCATTTGATTTCCGCCTTTGGTGTCAAAGAAAAGTCTGGCCTTGTCCCTGTTTGCGAAGCCCTGGATTGTGTAGGCACAAAGTCTTTCATCTGTATCGAGATCGCTAATATTATTATGGAATTTATAAAGCCAAACGTCACTTACACTGAATGATAACACATCGCCAGTGTAAATATTACTGCTGTCGACTTCGTCAATTCTCCAGTAATAAGTTAAATTTGGGTCAAGACCTGTTAGGCTGTAATATGTTGTATACTTTAAAAGATTGCCTTTATATTCGGGGCTGGAGTGAGTCGCATTTTCTACATCGGAATAACTGGTGCCGAAATAAACATCGTGAGACGTTGCGTATTTGCCAGCAGACCACCTCAGTGTGAGATCACAATCCGGTGTTACGGCTGCGATATTACCATCAGCGGGACTATGATTCCATGATGTTGCAGGGACTTCAACACAAAGCTGAATTACTTCCTTATGTGTTAGTGCCCTGTTATATATCCTGAAGTCTTCCATGTTCATATCATATGCATGATAATCATTCTTAGCGATAATGAACGATTTCAGATCAGCAAAGCTGCCAACTGCGTTAGTAAATGAACCCCAAACAATCCCATCAAGGTAGTAAACTATACTGCCTGTGGTAAAGTCAACTGTCACAGTAAGCCTTCTTGCGTCAGAGTCAGCAAAAATATATCTAGAGTCAGCAGTACTAAATGCCTGCCACATCCAGTTTGACTCACCGGTACCCATTTTTGTCAGGAAGTGACTGCAGTCACCGGTAGGAGCTTCCATTGACATTATGCTAGCGCCAGCTGAATTCCACCCAAGAAATGCATAACCATTATCACCAGCGGTGTGACCACTAATGATAAAAGAAATAGTTACCTGGTCAGTTAA
>CAZBKA010000056.1:0-19126 GCA_964492365.1 uncultured Pirellulales bacterium
CGGACTTGTCTTTTATTATCGCGTTTACATGCATCGTCTGAGCATTGGAACCTGCCAACTCAAGTGCATGAACGGTTTCCATATCACAATTTATACCTGCAGCCCTTAAAACTAAAGCTTTAACCTGTGTCATCAATAAAATCCTTTTTGTTGTTACCAATTAAACGGCTTCTGCCATGCGTTCTTCAATTCACTAAGCTGCGAATCGATCACAACCTGACCTGAACCAGTTTTAATTATAAGTTTCTTTTCACCTGTCACCTTGCCAATCTGTCCAAAGGGCAAATTAAGCATGAGTTTTACAAATGCATCAAATTTATCAAGCTCAACTTCTACAATGTAACGCGAATTTGACTCGCTAAATAATTGTTGAGCGGCTGTGCTGCAATCATTAGTTTTTGGCAAACCTTTAAGATAGGCTTCTATACCCAGTCCGCCTGCAAATGCCATCTCAGCCAATGCGACAGCCAACCCGCCTTCACTGCAATCATGACAGCTTTCGACTAAACCATTTTCGATCGCCTGATTTATACGTTTTGCAATTTCAGGGGCCAGTGTAAGATCAACAGTAGGAACATTTGCTCCAAGCTGACCATTTACCTTATAATAATGGGAGCCGCCAAGTTCATTTTTGGTCATACCAACCATGAATAGAATGTTGTTTTCTTTTTTAACATCCATCGTAACGCATTTATTGACATCATTTACGATACTCATAGCGCTTATCAATAATGTCGGCGGAATAATTATTTGTGAACCGTCATCACAGGCAAATTCATTATTAAGTGAATCCTTACCAGAAACAAAAGGAGCCTGATAAGCCATAGCACCTTCATAACATGCCTGAGCAGCACGAACAAGTGAACCAAAAGTCTTTTCTTTTGTGCAGTTGCCCCAGCAGAAATTATCCAGAAGTGCGATCCTGTCGAAACGAGCACCGACGCAGATAATATTTCTTATTGCTTCGTCAATGCCAGACATTGCCATCCAGTATGGGTCGATGTCACCATATAGCGGATTCATACCACAACTGACAGCAACGCCTTTATCTGAGTTATACTTTGGTCTGACAACCGCAGCATCAGCAGGGCCGTCATTTTCAATACCTGTCAAAGGCTTAATAACCGAACCGCCTTGAACTTCATGGTCATATTGACGAATAACCCATTCCTTGCTTGCTACGTTATAGCTGGACAGTATAGACAGCAGGTCTTTATCGTAACCCTTTTTTTCAACCAGCTTAGGTTCAGAAAAATCACCCACCGACCAGCTCGCCTGGCGTGAATACTTCGGAACACCGTCATGTAGAAATTCCATATCAAGACAAGCCACCTGTTGTCCATTATATTTCAACTTCAGCTTCTTATCATTGGTAAACTTTCCTATCACGGTCGATTGAACATTTTCACTTTCAAAAATCTTCGTTATTGCATCGAGATTTTCGGGTTTAACTGCGATGACCATTCTTTCCTGAGCCTCGCTGATCCAAATCTCGGTATAATTGAGACCTGCGTATTTTAAAGGCACTTTTTCCAGGTCAACTTCAACACCAAGTTTTTCACCCATTTCACCTACAGCGGAACTAAGACCGCCAGCACCACAGTCCGTAATTGCCTCATAAAGATTTGCATTCCTTGCCTGAAGAAGAACATCAAGCGCTTTCTTTTCAACAATCGGGTTACCAATCTGTACCGCATGAGAGAAGATTGTTTCGTGTTCATGGGTCATTTCACCCGATGAGAATGTTGCACCGTGGATGCCGTCACGTCCTGTCTGGCCTCCGACTACCACAACCAGGTTGCCGGTCTGGTTATGCTTAAAGCATTTATCTCTATCCATGATTCCAATGTCACCACAGAATACTAAGGGATTGGCCATATAACGGTCATCAAAATAAACCGCGCCGTTTACGGTTGGTATCCCCATTCTGTTGCCGTAATCACGTACGCCGGAAACAACGCCTTTCATAATACGCCTGGGGTGCAGAACACCTTTGGGAACGTCTTTAAGTTTTGTATCAGGCAGACCAAAACAGAAAATATCAGTGTTTGCTATTGGCTTTGCGCCCATGCCGGTACCCATTGGGTCACGGATAACTCCGCCTATCCCGGTTGCCGCTCCGCCGTAAGGATCCAGAGCAGATGGGTGATTATGTGTTTCAACTTTGAAGCAGACCGCATTTTCATCATCAAACTCAACAACACCTGCGTTGTCTTCAAATACAGATATGCACCAGTCCTTGTTAAGGTCCTTAGTTGCTTTGAATATAGTATCTTTCATGAGATTATTAAACTTGAAGTGCTGACCTTCATAATCCATATCCACCGCACTTTTAAGTGTCTTGTGAACACAGTGCTCACTCCAGGTCTGAGCTAATGATTCAAGCTCAATATCCGTTGGCTCCCTGCCGAGTTTCTTAAAATATCCCTGAATGGTCTTCATTTCTTTAATGTCGAGAAACAAATCTTTCTCTTTGCTTAAAGCTATCAAACCTTCATCATCAAGATCAAGTATAGGCCAATGGTTAAGCTTAAATTCATAAGGCTTAAGATGTGGACTTGGCGGTTCAGCTTCAAGACCTACAACGCTATCCTCAATACAGTCATTGGCAAGAACTCTTTTACAAATTTCACTTATCTGGGATTCAGAAATTTGACCAAACAAAACATACTTGCGAGCAGTACGAACACTTTCTGGTTTTACACCCATATCTTCTACCGCCATCATCACAGACTGGGCAACAGGGTCAGTAACACCACTCTTTAAATGTACTTCTACTAAAGTTGCCTTTGCTAAACCGTGAGGAGCCTGACTTTTCCCAATATAATACTGCTGAGAAACCGGATCAGCAAGCAGCTCGCGAGCTACTTTCTCCGCAAATTCATCATCAAAATCTGCTTCAATCAAATAGACTATCGCAGAGGATACCGCTTCAATAGTGGTGATGCCTAATTCACGTATTCCATCCTTGATACCGTTGCCTTGCACATCAACACAATCTGTGCGATTAAAAACTTCAAAACGCCACTGTTTCACTATAATAATTCCTTCTTTTCAATTTTATAATTTATTAGTTCCGCACGTTTGGTCCCTGCTTTATCAAGCAAAGTATAAATGCGTTTTCTGTCTTTGTTTTCCACAGCCTGTCTGAGTCTGGTTAATTCCTTTATTACTCTGTCGATTCCTTTTAAAAGATTGCTATTATTAGCAAGCAGTATATCTGTCCAGATATTTGCCGGCCCTGAGGCCACCCTTGATGTATCAATAAAGCCCTTACCTGCAAACTTAAGTTCATCTGTCTTCGTCGCATTAACCAGAGAAACTGCCATCATATGAGGCAGATGACTTACATTGGCAAATATCCTGTCATGAACTGCCGGATTCATATGTACTATGTGACAGCCAAGCCCACGCCAAAACTTTTCTATCTTCAGAACAGCTGCACTGTTGGTATGGCTGTTGGATGTTATTACACACATTGCCCTGTCAAACATATCATCTCTTGAATACTCTACACCTCTTTGTTCAGAACCTGCTATCGGATGGGAACCAACGTAATGAACATTTCCGGGAAGATATTTTTGGGCCCATTCGTGAGGCAACCGCTTAGTGGAGCCTACGTCTGTAACAATACAACCCGCCTTCAGACATTCTGCTATCTCCGCAAATATCGATTCGAAGACAAATATCGGGCTGGCAAGTATAACAATATCCGAATTTGCCACACTTTTTTTAAGGTCTCCGGTTATTTCACTTGCAACCGCCAGTTCCTGAGCTTTTTGGCGAGTTGAAGCCCTGTGCGCATAACCAACAACTTTTACGTCAGAAAAACAACGTAAAACTGTGGAAGTAATTGACCCTCCTAAAAGGCCAAGTCCTATAACCGTTATTTGCTTTAAGTCTTTCAAAATAAAAACCTTATGGCTTTTAAACTCAGAATACACACCTCTAAAAAGTATAGCAAGCAGAGCCGAATGTCAATTTTTTTCTTTGATTTATCAGTTAAAAATGGTATTATTAACAATCTGATAGGAATCGGTCTACGGAGATGACGATTCCTGATTGTCCAGCCTGTTCTGTACAGGAAGGCTTTTTTTTTGTAAATAGCTCATGAGTTGACCAGTTAGAAATAGAAAAATTGGTACTTGAGCAGAATGTAGAAAATTGTTTGCTTATTATGGCAGCTAAAAATAATATAAATAATAATTGCGGCGATTACCTGGACTTTGAAAGCAAAGTCGTTGGTTTTGATATTCAGATGGAAGAGTTGAAGAAACTTAGCTCTGCCAAGGGTATTAATTATTCCGAAGAAATACGTCGGTTGCAAAAAGAGCAGGTAACTGAACTGAAAAGTATCTATTCAAATCTAACCGCATGGCAAACCGTCAAAGTATCAAGACATCCCAAAAGACCCCTTCTTGGCGATTACATTAATCTTATGGTTAAGGATTTTCGTGAACTGCACGGCGACAGAGCTTTTGGTGATGACCGGGCGATAATCACAGGACTAGGTAAAATAGGCAGAGAAAAAGTTCTCGTCGTAGGTCAGAACAAGGGCAGAGCCACAAAAGAAAAAATAGCCTGCAACTTCGGTTGTCCAAACCCTGAAGGCTACAGAAAAGCAATGGCCAAGATGAAATTCGCTGAAAAATACGGCATCCCTGTCGTAACTCTCATAGATACTCCGGGGGCATATCCTGGTATCGGCGCAGAAGAACGTGGACAGGCTCAGGCAATAGCAATAAATCTTATGGAAATGTCCCGACTCAAGGTACCCGTAATCTGTATATGCATTGGTGAAGGTGGTTCAGGCGGAGCTTTGGGCATCGGTGTTGGTGATAAGCTCGCTATGTTGGAATTCGCCTATTATTCTGTTATCTCACCTGAAGGTTGTGCCGGGATACTTTGGCGAGACGGTTCAAAAGCAGCACTGGCCGCGGAAGCTTTAAAACTAACAAGCAAGGACCTGTATGGTCTTGGACTGGTAGATGATGTTATCAAGGAGCCTCTAGGCGGTGCTCATAGGAATATCCATGACACTGTTTATAATGTAGAAAAATATATTACTAGATCACTAAAACAGCTCAAAAAAATCAATCCTGAGAAGCTCATTGAAGCAAGGTATGCAAAATTACGGGCTATCGGTAAGATTCAGGAAATTGAAATAGCTCTTAAGACACAACCGGGCAGGGAAAGAATAATAGCCGCTATTGAGCAGATCAAGAAAACACAAAAAGAAGAACCTGCCAATACTATTTAGTTAATGATTTTTAATAAACACCTATCAAGCTTTTAAAAATTTCTCTACCTCTTCTTTATACGGAGCTGAAGGTTGCGCGCCAAGCTTGGTTACTGACAAAGCCGCTGCGGCATTTGCAAACCGTACAGAGGTTTTCAAGTCTTTGCCCTGTGATAATGCAACAGCCAAGGCCCCATTGAAAGTATCACCGGCAGCAGTGGTATCTACAGGTTCAACTTTGAAGCCTTCGATTAAGCCCTTAAACTGAGACGAAACCACAAATGCACCTTTAGAACCCAACGTGAATATTACTGTTTTAACCCCTTTATCATTTAAAATTTTAGCTGCTTTTTCCGCATCTTCCTTCGTTTCAATAAAAACACCTGTCAGCAGTTGTGCTTCTGTTTCGTTCGGAGTTAGAATGTCAACCTTGCTTAATAGAGCATCACTTAAGACCTGTGCTGGTGCAGGGTTTAGAATTACTTTCACACCATTTTCAGATGCTATTGTAGCCGCCGCATCGATAGTCTCTATTGGCGTTTCCAATTGCATAACAAGAATATCAGCCTGACTTATTGCATCAGCAGCCAAAGCAATATCATCGGGAGAAAGTTGAGCATTAGCACCTGATGCGACTGCTATTGAATTTTCGCCATTTTCTCCAACAAAGATTAACGCTACACCTGATGGCTCCGTAGAATCAGTGATAATATGAGTTACATTAATATTGTCTTTGATAAAGCCTTCTTTGGCTTTCTGACCGAACATATCATCACCAATTCGAGCAATGAATGTAACCTCTCCGCCCGCACGAGCAGCCGCAACTGCCTGATTGGCCCCTTTTCCCCCTGCTGCGGTATTGAATTTACCACCCAGAATGGTCTCACCTGGAGATGGGATTCGCGGCATCTTGATTATCATATCCGTATTTGAACTGCCAACTACAGTAATTTTATTTGCCATGATGAAAACCCTTTATTAATTTTAAATGATGCTAAACACCTCTGGAAATAATAATCAAAACCAAACCTGCAAGATAAAAAGCAAACATAATCGTTAGTAATTTATTTGTACCGGCTGGTGCGGACTTAAATTCTTTCCAGATGAATACACCCCAGAAAGCAGCTATCATAGTTGCACCCTGCCCAAGACCATAGGAAATCGCAAAACCTGCTGCACCCGAAGCGATAATGCTAAGTGACATCCCTATATTCCAGATCACCCCTCCGGCAATTCCAACAGCATGAAGTTTCATATCTCCCTTTTTAAAGTAATCTGCAAATGAGACGGGTTTGCCTGAGAAAGGTTTGATCATGACTATCGTGTTCCATAGGAAGTTAGACAAAAACAGACCAACTGAGAAAAAGAATATTGCCGTATAAGAACTGAGCTTTCCAGCTTCAAGTACTTTTTCAGGAGACATCTGTGCCATTGACGCAGCAACAAACCTGTAGAAAAAGCCCATAAGTACACCCGCTACAACTGACAGAACAATGCCTTTGACAGGTGTTTTGTCCCTGCCGCTTGAAAGTTTCTTATAAGCCAACGCGTCTGCAATTATCGCAACCGCAACAGCCGCAACCCCGATAAACAACAACACAGGATTACCCACCGGCACACCTATATAATTTGATATAACCCCAATAACCAGCGCAAGCCCTACACCAACAGGAAATGCTACTGCCATCCCCGCAATATCAATCGCTGCTACAAGCAGAATATTTGAGAGATTAAAAACAATACCTCCCAGAACAGCAAGCCAGATATAAGCACAGGCCGCCTGCCCCAAATCATCAATAAAGCCCCTGCCGAGGGAACCTGTCGAACCTAATGTGAACGCCAGAACAACGGAAAGCAACAAAACACCAATCGCATAATCCCAGTAGAAAAGCTGAAAAGCCCATTGCTTGCTCGCGAGTTTCTGCGTATTAGCCCATGACCCCCAGCATAACATCGTAACAAAGCAAAGGGCCACCGCTAAAGCATAAGATTCAACAATTACCATTTCCGTCTCCTAAAAAAAATGTGTTTCCTTCATCTGCCTTCTTGCATTTGACTATTTCGGCTATCACGAGTATAATTCTGCAAATGTGATTGTACTAAAATTATTATAAATTTAGTTTGAAAACAATATAATGAAAATAAAACAACTATCTTTAATTTTTATTCTAACTACCATAATTCAATTTTGTCCAGCACAAAATGCCGCTTATAAGCCCTCTGACGCAAATCTACCTGCAAATAACGCAAATACACCGAAAACAATCAAACTTTTCACCTCGCTGGCAGAAGGCAAAAAAAACGCAAACGATTCCAACACGCCGCAACTGCTGGTATTAACCAATGAATTACAACCAGCTCATGAACACTACCTTAAAAATACTTTAAGCAATCCGCTTTTTATCGATCTTACACAAAATTCGCTGACTGCTGTCAAACTGGATTTTCCTCTGAAGAGTAACTCGACCGAAGAAGATGTCAAAGAGGTTGCTGAATTTGTTAAAAAATATAAAATATTGAAAGCACCTCTTCAGTTTATGCTCATCAATACCAAAACAGGTGAAGAGATATTCCGGATTAATACCCCTGCCGATGACCCTGCTGTTTTAGTAAAAAATATATCTCAGCTATTGCCGGATAAATACAATGGACAATGGATAGATAGCTTCAAAGCTGCTCAGATGATCTCACAAAAAACTGGCAGGCATATATTGATAAACTTCACCGGTAGCGACTGGTGCATCTGGTGCAAAAAACTTAAAGAAGAAGTTTTTACTAATGGTGTCTTTAAAAAATACGCTGCACAATACCTTGTATTGGTAGAAATAGATTTCCCGAGAAAAAAACCGCTTCCTCAAAATAAGACTCTGGAGAATAATAAACTTGCAGAAAAATTTCAAATCAACGGCTATCCAAGTGTTATCATTCTCGATTCAACTGGAAAAATTGCCGGCAGAACAGGTTATGTCCAGGGAGGCGTGCAGCAGTTTATGTCAGAATTAAAACAAATAACCGGTATTTAAATTGAAAAAGCTTAAGCCGTATTTAGATATACTTTACTCTTTATTATCGTAAACGATTGCCATATCTAACCAGACCATTGTATCTTTTGCTTTGGGACTGCTTTCTCCATTGGCCGCTATTTTCAGCGTATGCTGGCCTGTTTTCAAGCCTATGACACTACAGACCTCCAGGCCATTACCAAGCCACATCCCTGCGGGTTCATCGTAATAACAATCGTATTGCCTGTGAAATTTACCATCTATATAAACATCTATTTTGCCGCCCCGTTCATCGGTATAACCTACCACTTTTACAGCGGTGCCGGTGAACGTAAAAATAGCTTTGGCACCTTTCTCGTTAGTGGTTTTTTGATGTCTGCCCTGGTCATAACCAATATGGCCGTCGGTCCAGTTCCCCTCAAATGACCAGGCTTTTGTGTCATCTATTTTGGAAGCATATGAGGCTTTTAGATTCGGGTATGAGACTTCAAGTTTAGGTGGTTTAGGCGATTGATATTTTATGTAACAGATATTATCAATAACTTTACCGCCATTTTTATTTATCAGGGTTTTAGCATAGTCGAAAGTTCTGTCAATAACTTTTTTGAAACTGTAGTCAGTATGAGAAAATAATGAGTCTTCGATTTTGCTTATTCCATCTGTCCATTGGGTTGGTATTTTTGAGTAGCCTTGAATAATACCAAGTACACCAGCAGCGTTTGATGGATTGCAGTCGGAATCCTGCCCACAACGTGTGGTGATTTCAAGCGTTCTATCCCAGTTTCCTTGGCCATAGAGAAGCCCTATTACAATGTAGGCACCGTTGATCTTCGCATCGATATTGAAAGGCGACATTGCACCACAGATATCATCATCTCCCCACTTATCTTCCAGCGATTGCCATGTTTTTCTCCAGTCATCCGGGTATTTTTTATAGGCCTCAATCACATCTGTAATACATTGGGCATATTCACTTTTAGCAGGGATTGCCTGCAGAGCCTTGTTCACGATGGTATCTATATCTGTCTCGAAAAATGCTTCGCAGTACATTGCACAAACAAACATTCCGCCATAGACACCGTCGCCATAGTTCATTATGTGACCAACTTTGTCACACATTTTGTTTGAGCTTTGAGACATTCCAGGATTCATAAAACCTATGTAATCAGCTTCGATCTGGAAATCAATATCGTCACTGTGCATTGAGTAGTTTGGGCTGCCTGATTTTGGAGGCATAATCCCCTGCCAGATATTTCTTCTCGCCATTCTGTTTGCATGCCAGAGACCATAACCAGCATCAGCCAAAGCTATGCCTAACTTATCAGCCGAAACATGGATACCATAGTTGTCCATAGTCGACATAAAGGTCATCTGAACATAGAGATCATCTTGCGTCAAGGCTCCTTTGACCATATCGCCTTGCCACAGCAGATCTCCCTCAAAAGTTTTTCCCTGACCTTTAAATTCTGAGGCTTCGCCGTAGGTAACCCCTATCATTTTGCCGGCCCAGCCGCCTGCTATTTTATCACGTAATTGTGCAGTGGATATTGTTTTAATATCTTTGTCATTGCCAAAACCGGCAGTTAACAAAAGAAAAACTGAAATAAATAATGTTAAATATGCAACTCGCTGTTTTACCATTCGTATTTCTCCATGCAAAAATTCTATATATCTTCTTTTTCATTTAATACTGGTTCTGGTGGTAATAGTTCATATTTTTTAAAAACAGCATTTTTTGCCCAAACTGGTTTACTGCTTGCGTTAAATGGCATTGTAAATATAATCATTTTGAATAATAATTCCTATCATAATGTTATTTGTTTAATTTTATTCGATATGGAGAACCTGATATGGGATCAAAATACCGCTTTGCCTTATCGTTACAAATCTTTTTCGCAATGTTATTTACTTCCGCTGTTTTGCATGCCCAAATTCCTTTAAGCAGCTACCAGGGTGACGAAAACTGCAAATGGGATAAGTTCGCGGTCGAAGGGGTCGAGCTTAGTAAGGATGACAGATTTATCGCTCCACCAGACAAAAATATTAATTACGAACAATGGTTAAAAAACCTTCATCAGTATAGGCAGAATATTATAAACGGAAAAAATTTTCAGAAATTGATTATTGATTACAAGCCACCAAGAGCATGGCTGAGAACCGACCAGATAATTGCAAAAACACTTGATCTTAAAAAGGGAGAAGAAATCATTATTACCATAGATGCCCGCTGGTTTGAAGGCAATAACAACCTTTGTATAGCGTTTGATATTCATGATAAAAATGACAATTCCAAGAAAGGCTGGTCATCAGTAGTAAAGCATATTGCCGTTGAAAAGAATCAGAAATTCGATACATATACAACAAAAGTAGTCGTACCTGAGTTTGAATGTGAAACACAGTGGGTTATTCCTATTTTTGGAATGGATGCTACCTATGACAATACCGCAGGCAAAATTGAAATCAGCAAAATTGATATTTCCGTAAATGATAACAAAAGAAATGATGCCGTGACAAAACTAATTGAGAGCAATCCAAACTATAGCACAAAACTTGACCTCAGTATTTATGACCGTCCCGAGCTTGAATGGGCAGCGAAGAATTTTTCGTGTCACTTTACGTTCGTATACGACAGCAGTTTTTATAATCCTGAAAAAGGTTACCTCGTTGATTCATTTTTGAAAGATGGCGAAAAGGAGTTCGGCGGATATGATTCAGTAGTGCTATGGCAAGGCTATCCCGTACTCGGTATCGATAAACGCAATCAGTTCGATATGTATCGCTGTATGCCTGGTGGTTTAGAAGGCTTGAGAGACGTTGTGCATAAGTTCCAGAAAAAAGGGGTAAAAGTTTACATTGATTTCAACCCATGGGACACCTTGACCAGACGCCAAGGCAAAAGCGATGAGGAGGCATTGGCAGAATTAGTATTGGCAATAGACGCCGACGGGATATTTCTTGATACTATGATAGCTGGTTCGCCCGTGTTGAGAAATACTATCGACGACGCAAAAAGAGGTGTTTGTTTCGAACCAGAAGCCTCGCCTCCCGCCAGTCAGCTTCCAATCTGCAGTGCTTCATGGAACCAGGGGGCACCAGATCCGACACCTCCTGGAATTTATAACTTGAAATGGATTGAACATCGCCATATGGCACATAGAATCAATAGATGGGACAGGGATCATCAGGAAGATATTAAGATAGCATTTTTTAATGGCAGCGGAATGCTGATATGGGAAAATATTTTCGGCACTTATAATCCGTGGAACGCCAACGACCGCAAGATGTGGAAAACCGCAAGTAATATTCTCCGGACTTTTTCAGAAAACTTTACTAGCAAAAATTGGCAGCCTTACTACCCAACTTTGAATGAAAATCTTTATGCTAACCGTTGGGACGGAAATGATGTCACTGTTTTTACACTGCGAAACATGGGGCAGACTATAAAAAATGGCAAACTGATTGAGATTGAATCTAAGCTTTGTAAAACTCAAAATTATTACTATGACCTTTGGACTGGTGAGAAACTAAAAGTTGAAAAAGTTTCTGACTCAAAAGTTTGCCTTATTGGCTCAGTTAATGACATCGGTTGTATCGGTGTCGCTTTCAGGAAAAACGGTAAGCTTGAAAAACTTGCTGAAAAACAGAGGAAACTCGCCATGCAGAAAATCGGCAAAGACAAACGTAACTTTGCTAAATCTTTAATGGTACCCGACCCGGTTAAACCTACCAAAAAAGTAAGCAAAGATTCGAAAATAGATGGTATGGTTTTTGTGCCTGCTGATAAAGCAAGATTGAAAATGGAGCATATTCCCAATGAGCATGGCTGCTATCCCGACCCTGGAACACCGCAAGATAAAATCAATGATTTTATCTGGGGCAGATGGCAATGGGGTGAGCTGAGTAAACACGATTATACTGTTGACGTAAATGCATTTTTTATTGATGAGACCGAAGTTACTAACGCACAATTCAAAGAATTCTTAGACGCTACTGGCTACAAGCCAAAATGTAAGGATAATTTCCTCAATCATTGGCCAAATGGAAAAATGACTGCAGAATTAGCAGATTATCCCGTGGTTTATGTTGATATTGATGACGCCAGAGCTTATGCTAAGTGGGCTGGTAAGAGATTGCCAACCGAACCCGAGTGGCACCTCGCAGCACAAGGGACAGACGGCAGAAAGTGGCCCTGGGGTAATGAATTTGACGCTGCCAAATGTAATACAACCAATGACCACGCTGAACTGGTAAAATCTTATCCACTGGGCAAAAGCCCTTATGGCTGTTACAATATGTGCGGCAATGTTTACGAAATGACCGAAAGCTGCAGGGATGACGGACATACACGATTCCTTATGGTAAGAGGCGGCAGTTTCTTTGATGGGACTAACAATGATAATGGAATACGCTACTATTTTAACGGCGGCCCCAGACCTAATACCCATCATTTTAAGTTAATAAGATTGTATCCGGCAATGGAAAGAGCTTCCACTATCGGATTTAGATGCGTGATCGATGCTGAATAGAAAATCCTGATTTCTTAAAAGGAATGTAAAATGGCAGAATTAATGTTGGGGCTGGCAGTCGTGATTTTGGCCGCTATAGTACAGGGGTGCTTTATGGTTCCGATGGCATATGTTAAAAACTGGAAATGGGAAAACTCCTGGGCCGTGTTTTCAATTCTTAGTATGATCGTTTTTAACTGGATACTTGGTTTTGCAACGATACCGAATCTGACAAATATTTATGCCAAAGCAACTGTCATGGACTTTATAATACCTGCTTTTTTTGGATTGTGCTGGGGCATCGGGGCAATCGGTTTCGGACTCGGAATCGCAGCCGTCGGGCTTGCATTAGGATACGCTATTATCATGGCATTGGTTTTGAGCCTTGGGGCTTTTATTCCTATGGTGGTCTTGCATCCTGCCGACATTTTTACACCTAAAGGAATTATTATTATTATTGGTGTGGTTGTTATGCTATCAGGAATCGGGGCATTCGGTAAAGCAGGGATAAGAAAAGAAAAAGAACAAGGAGAAAAAACCGGCAGGATTACTGAGCTTTCAAAAGCATCGATGAAACTTGGTATTGTTATCTGCATCATCGGTGGGGTTTTTTCCTGTTTTCCAAATGTTGGTTTTGCACTTAGCGGGGCTTTAATAAAACTCGCAGAGGAATTTAAGACCGATCCAAAATGGGCCGCCAATAGTATCTGGACAATCATGTTTACCTCCGGAGCAATCGCGAACCTTATTTATTGCGGGTATCTGTTTAAAAAGAATAATTCTTTTAAAGACTATAAAAACGCGGGATTTTTGAAAAATGTGCTTTTAATGTCGATAGCATCGTTGTTTTGGATAGTCAGTTTTGTGCTTTACGGTGTTGGCGCATCGATAATGGGCAACTGGGGTTCAGTTATCGGCTGGTCAGTATTTATTGCGATGTCAATCGCTGTTGCAGGGATATGGGGAATCATGCAGGGGGAATGGAAGAATACTTCAGCTGTAACCAGAAGACTTATGGGTATCGGGCTCGGTATTCTGGTTGTTGCTATTTTGCTTTTCGGTTACAGTGCCTCTAAATAAAGAACCTTAGAAAATACAGGCAGCTATAATGTCGCCCATAACAGTATTTTAGCATCGAGCCGCCTGAAATATACGATCATTCTGATATTGGCACAGGCGGTGGCTGCATATTAGCCACCGCGTACCACGTTTGAGCAGACAAACACATAGAGAACATACTTGCAGTTTTAAATTGATCCCTAAAATGGTCTGACAGGTTTTTTCTTTGCCTGGCCCGTAGTTTGAATAACTGTCTGCCACAGGTCACCCTGCAAACCGACCTTCTTTCTTTCCTTTATCGCGAAGGATATGGGGACATTTGTAAAGTAACGGTTCCAGAACCCAACTATCATATTAGTCTTGCCGGCCATCCCTGCATGAACTGCGTTTTGACCGAGCATCAGACAAAAAGCCGAATCAAAACTATTAGCAGCACAGCCGCGAATAGTGTAACTGGGATCAATATACTTCATCACCAAAGGTTTGTTGATACTTTTGAAATATTCCGTGATCCTTGTTTTTAACAAAAGCCCGATATCCTCTCTTGAAACATTACCAGACATATCATTCTGACCTTCAAGAGATTGTCCCACACCCTCAGCAACAACAATCAAAGCATGATGTTTGCGGGCAAGTCTTTTTTCTAAAGATTTTAAAAATCCTTCTTCCCCGTCAAGAACCAGCGGAATTTCCGGAATAAAACAGTAATTGACATCACTGTTTGCAAGAGTAGCGTATGCTGCGATAAAACCTGAATCTCTACCCATCAGCTTTACCAGCCCGACACCGTCCCATGCACCCTTGGCTTCTTCATGTGCAACATTCAATGCTGCCGTAGCTGCTTCAACAGCTGTCGAAAAACCAAAGGTTCTTTCAACCCCGCAAATATCATTGTCTATGGTCTTTGGGATACCGATAACAGATATTTTCAGTTTTCTGCTTTTTATCACCGCTACCATTTCCGAAGCACCACGCAATGTCCCATCACCACCGATAACAAATAAAAGACGAATATTCATTTTGACAAGAGTATCAATCATCTCATCAATATCCTGGGGCCCTCTGGAAGATGATAGTATGTCACCGCCTCTGAGGTGAATGTCTTCTACGAGTTCAGGAGTTAAAACAAGGGGCTCACGATACGGATCATTCGTCAGACCTTTATAACCATACCTGAAACCATAAACATTACGTACACCATAATCCCATACAAGGGTAAGTGTAATAGCTCGAATAACATCATTAAGACCAGGACACAAACCACCGCAAGTCACAACACCGCAATTTAATTTTGAAGGCTCAAAACAAATATTCCTGCGAGGCCCTGCCCTTTCAAACAGCGGTGGTTCCTTACCTCTGTCGATGAATTTTTTCAAACGATCATAATGAGAATAAAATGTCACCTTTTCGCTGTCATCAATAAACAGAACATCCTCAAGTGGGGACTTTATATTAGCCTCCGCAATAGTTTCGATTTCAAAACTCGGCAGATCATCAGGATTCAACAGTGATTCTTCCATAAATTCCCTTATTAAAAATTAAAATAATTTAGCCGCGGGAAACAAGCTGCTTATACATATTTTCTCCGCCATTAATGAGATGAATCAATGGCTGGGCTCTGTCAACACCTTCAATAAATTTAGGTCTTGCCGCCCAGGGCGTAATACTCAAAACACCTGTAATATCCATCCAGTGCTGCAGCCTTGCAACAGGCAAACCCCATGTCATGTGCAAATGGTTAGCAGGCGGATATTGTTTATACTCCGTCATCGATGCATACTTAGGAACAACAAAAGTATGAGGCCAGTTAGGATCAGACAAGCCGCAAACTTCCTTACAAAGAGCTTCAGGTAGTTCCGTCGTTACTGCCTCATCCCATATCAAAGAAAACAATCCTGTCAGGCTGCTGTATGCCATTCTGCCGGCAACACCTTCAATACCTGCCGGACTCATAAATGTCACCGAGTTGCCGCCGCCTGGAAAATATGCTTTATCTGCCAAAGGCATCGAAACACCATCCATAATTTTCTTTACAGAAGAGCCTGGCAAAGCTGCCCAGTCGAATGATGCACTTCCGGAATTATTTCCGTCAACTAGACCCTTGGTAACCCAGTCTGCATTCTTATCATATTTTTTCAAACCTATTTTGTCTGCAACCTGCTTCAACTCCCAGCTTTCCCATACTTTTCTGAAATCCATAAACAGCGGAGGATTGCCGCCGCTAAGATATGTCATAAACAGCATCGTCAAAAGCCCCTGAACATCTGCTTCTGTAGCGTATGGAATTGCTGCCTTTGGTCCGTTATGATCGAACGTGCTGTTAAACAATGACTCCATCGTATCAGCTACAGGCAAAGGCGTGCCCCTGAAATCGCTGCCCCATTCGAGCTGACTCATGAATCCGCCGCCGACAGCATTAAGATCTTTCAGCAGATCACGAACTATCAGATACATACCAAGACTCATATTGAATTTTTCGTTGTCAGCATCATTTTGAATTATAAGTCTCTTGCCGATACACTTATTAATCCAGCTTCGAAGCTCTTGGAGTTCTTTTTCTTTATAAGCCTTCTTCTGAACCATATCAGCAAGAAGTTTCATATCAAGACGGGTAATTTCCAACCCGAAAGTATTCCTCGTTGCAATGATATGAGCCAAAGCGGTTTCCATACCCATTGAATCATGACCGAAGATTACCACCCTTCTGCCTTTAAGACCAACAGAAGTAACCGCCGCATAGCACCAATCTATAAGCGCCGTAGCAGTTGCATCACTCATCTTGGGATCAGCGCCCTTGTCAGCCCAGTTGCCCACATTCAATGTAACCATCTTTCCATATTGGCTTATCGCACCATTCAAAGCCTGTGCATAAACAACACCTGGTTTGGGTGCAGAATTGCCGCAGGTTATATTTATAGGCGTCTCCCTCGGAAACTGCTGCAAAAGTGAAATCGCCGTCAACTGTGGAAATGCCCATGTATCAGGCACACATACCAGAATATCAACGCCTGCTTTTTTGAACTGCTGGGTAACAATATCAGCCTGGGTCTCGCCATCAACCAGTATATCGGAATACACCACAGGCACTTCTGATTTATCTGGCAGAAGCACCGCCCCGCTGATAACATCAGCTGCCATCTTGACAATATTTTGACACCTGAGCCTGCTGTCTTTATCAATACGAGGATCACCTGTTGCAAATACACCAATTACAGGAACCTTCGGATTAGCTTTCCCTACAGACGGCAACTTAACCGCTGAACTCTTTGTAACCATTTTTCATCTCCTTAACTAACTGATAACATTTATAATATGCTGCCAAAATTATGACAAACTAATACACACACTTACGGGCTTCATCCGCGAAAGCCCTGATTAATTCAACATCTGCATCGAAAAAATGATCTGAAGGCGATAATATATAACCGCCGCCCTGCCCTGCCTGTTCAAAACACCTGCGAACCTGCCTGCGGGTCTCTGCCTCTGTGCAGTCCTTAAAATAATGGAACTGATCCCAGCCGCCGATCATACAAACCTTATCACCTATACGCCTTTTCGCCTCTGCCAGATCACTGTCACCACCCATATCAGGCGGCGTAAACGTCTCCATTGCGTCAGGCCCCATCGCTGCGATATCTTCAAGTATAGGCATCATCCCACCGCAGGTATGATAAACAACCCGCTGCCCTGCCTGGTGCGCCGTTGCGATTATTTCACTGTCATAAGGAGCAACATATTCATTGAACATATTCGGTGAAATAACAGACGTCGAAGCATCCCCACCGCCAAGTTCCCAGATATCATACTTCGCACCCTTAGTCGTCTTCATAAATGCTATCTTACGCTGCTGAAGCATTTTCAATAGCCTATTCACCCATTGCGGATCATCGAACGTCGCCATTATCATTTTTTCAGTACCGACAAGACAACATGCATCCTGCCAGCATCCAGGCTGACCAAAAATATCAAAACACGGAATATGTCCCCTTATCAATGCCTTGTCCCCATACTGCTCAGCCGTTTTATTAACCTCATCAACATCACAGGTCGGAGCTGTCGCAAATTCCGCGATAATATCAATATCCTTTTTTTCCTTTATCAAATGCTCCGATACCCATGTCGTCATCTCATTAGACTGCAATACTGTCGTAAGATTCCCCTTAGGCGTAGCGATAGTAAACTTAACCGTCTTATAATCCGGATGCTTTAATTCTTCATGAGATATCCGCCAGCTGTCGGTGCTTATCCTCCTGCTCTCTAAAAAGCCCAGCTCACCCTGACTCGGATCATAATACTGCCCCTTGCTCACATCAGGCTTATGAGGCACGATCCAGACTATACCATCCATCCCCATCTGCTCAAAAAACTCATCATTTGAAATACCTCCCATATATTTAGCAAGAAAGTAAGGCATCAACTGATGGGTGGTTACAGGCAGCCTATCTGCCTTACCACCTTGTATAGCCGCCAAAAGACGTTGTTTTGAACTTAAAGACATCACTGATTTTCCTGAAATTTATCCTGATAACTCTGTTTACAAAAAAATAATGTATACTCAATTAGAGCCAATATCAATATAATTTCAGTACATTCTACGCCTTACCCACCGATTTGGAGAACTCAAGTAGAAAAGGTTGATTTTTCATGACAGGGTTGGTATTCTACCAGAAATCAGCTTAAAATTATTTAAACTTGGTTTCCTGGTTTTACACGAAGGTTAAACATGAACAGAGAGAATAAAAGATCATTGGGTTTCTATATGCGAGCCTTGCACCGCGACCTGGGCTTTTTCATTATCGGATTGACCATTATTTTCTCCCTAAGCGGAATAATCCTGATATACAGGGATACTGACTTCCTGAAAAAAGAAGTCCAAATCGAAAAAACCCTGCCGCCGGGTCTAAACATTAGTCAGATTCAGGAGAACCTTCGGATCAAAAACCTCAAGGCCCAAACCACAACTGGCGACATCATTACTTTTCAAAACGGAACATACAATTCAACTTCTGGACAGGTAAAATATACCTCTAAAGACGTAGCCTTCCCATTTAACAAGCTCATTAATTTCCATAAATCTATCAGCCAGAAAAAAACATCATGGTTCAACACGGGTTTTGGAATTTTGCTTCTCTTCATGGCCATTTCATCACTCTGGATGCTTAAAAAAGGCAGCCATATATACCTACGAGGAGCAACCATAGCAGTTGTCGGAATTATATTTGCTATATTGCTAGTATGTCTACAATAACAATAAAAACGAATACCGAAATCAGAGAACTACGCCATAATCTTTACCATATTTACTAACCACAAAATCAATA
>CAZBKA010000057.1:0-18863 GCA_964492365.1 uncultured Pirellulales bacterium
CTATTCTGAAACAAAAAATCAATCATCCACGCAAGTACGTAGCATTTGCGACAACGAAAACGAGCTAAATTGTGATCAAAAAGGCGAAAAAATGGGTAAAAAACCATCAAAAACCATAAAAAAAGCATTTTTTTAATCACCAACCCTGCCAATACGCGCACACCAGAGTCGATTTTTCACCCCCCAAACACCCCCCATACCCCGATTATTACGTCAATTTCGCCCATCCCACCCCTCATCCCCCAATTTTAAAATTCCTAAAAAACCTCCACCTGTCATTTTGCGTCACCGAAAAAACGCCTTTTTCCCATATCATTATTTTTATATCCCCCAGCCAAAAAAACAGAGTCCGACAACCTCGCTATCAGCGAAACTATCGGACTCTTAAAGGAGAGAGATATTATGCATTTATTGTTGTTAACTTTTGCTCCGTTGCATTAAGAGCTTTATTAATACTTTTAAGAACATACTTACTAACCACAGCTTCCCAGCTCATTTTGGATGCCAGTTCATAGCCTGACTTCAAAAGCTTCTCTGTCTCGAAATTGTTCTCAGGTATACGTGCACAAATCATAACCGCGAGTTTTTTGCTCAGATCGTCTTCAACTTGTTTTGTGATCAGATCCTCATTGTAAATAAAATCATCGATTTCACTGTAATGCTGATTTGAGATATCCGTATAATCAGTGATTATTACGTTATTGCACCCTTGCCCGCCGGTAACGTCACTCACAAATCCAGCACATCCGCAGACACTGCTTACCGCGCAAATTCCGCCGAAGGTAAGCGATTCTAGTTGAGCAATTCCGAAAGGTTCATAAATACTCATCCCGAATTCAACATCGCTGCCTTTGCGGATATCCATAAATTCCATATCCTCAGGCATCATCCTGCCGCAGAGTTTGGTTGTAAAACCAAACTGGTTAATAAAAATAACCTTAACATTTTTGCTTCTGGCATTGAATACCTGTACCTCACTGTTAAACTCAGCCTCACCACCAGAAAGGTCAGGCCATCCCTCCCTGTGAGCTACAGGCCAACGATAAGACGACTCCATCAGATGAATATCATGGCTGTTACGCTGGCAGGTTTCCGTTGAAAGCACAAACAGCACTGCTGTCTTGTTTTCCCTTTGGAATTGTGTGTCTATTTCTCCAATAACCTGCAAATCTCGCCAAAGTCCCTTGCTTTTTACAAGCCTTGCCACATGAGTAAACACATAGTCAGGTCTGTATCCAAGAAGATTAAAACAATATTCCTGAAGTTTATTCTTTGCTTTGATTTTTTCATCAAGGCGTATATTGTAAGCCGGTATTCCGTTGTAAACGATATCTACCGGACAATCTTTAAATTCAGGTGCGAGGAATTTTAATTCCTTAGCAGTATAATCACCAACTGCACATATCGCATCGCAATATTTTGAAGCCTCAACAAGTGGATGTTTGAAATAATCATCCTGGCTGCCCATAACATCATCAAGATAAAGCCCTTTCTTTCGGGCATTTTCAAGAATATTATAGAAAATAGTATCTTTGCCAGGATGTGTCTCTACGATTCTGCGAATAGTTGCTACCTCATGCGCGTAAAATATCGTTTTGAAATTACAATATGGGTCTATCTTTGCTGCCAATGCTGTTGGCATTCCCATAAATTCATGCGATACGATAATGGTAGAACTTGTCGCTGCGTCAATAGCTTTTAATATTGCAATAGTTACAGGTGCGATCCTGACATACTGTTCAAATTCCCATAGATGCTCATACTTGTCACTGGAAACATTAAACCTGTGGTACATCTGTTTCTTAAGACTGTTCACAGGGCCTTTATGCATCTGACCGACGTCAAGAAGAATTATCTCCGGATTGCTTTCGATTCCGGTTTGTTCATCAACGAATCTTCTTCTGCCGTAAATGATCCCGACATTATAAATATTTTCAATGTCACGGAACTGATCGGAAAATTCACAATCATCATACCTGTCTATAGTTGAGTAAAAAATCTCACTTTCCTCACCGAGCCGATCCGCCAATCCGCCTTCTTTGCTGAACAAAGGGCCAACCAGAATAGACCTCTGGACTGAGTCAAGATAAGATTTGCAGGTAAAAAAGCCGTTTAAGACAGCCCCTATTCCACCGATTTTTCGAGCTGCCTCATGGGTGACATGAACTAATGTCGGTTTCGTCACAGCGTACATAATATCTCCTTCTGCTTTCTCAAATATATGCTTCAGCCAATGTTGTTTTTTATTTCCTTTACGGTTAAAACATAAAAAACTATTACCTTGTTTGCAAATTTTATGAAGTCTTTATTGTTTTTTTTTTCATTCAAACAAAAAACAAATGTTGTTTTGCATTAGCCCATGTTTTTATTGGACCATGCACAAAAAAAGAAGTGATAGGTTTTAAAAAATGATTTTTATTCAAATTTCCATAGCTGAAAAATAAAATCAGCGATATTTGTCAAAATTGCTGATTTTATAAGAAATGCCGGTTTTTCAGAAAATATGACATAACCTGAGAAACCAAATGTTTCCCAATCCGGTATTTTTATCTTAACTGATCTTGCTTCGCAATGTCCTTATCAGTCCTGCAAGAACTCCGGGTGGAATATCTGCTAATTTATTATCGGGGATGTCACTCAACGCGATGGCATCAAGCTCATCTCTTGATTTGTCGCCCATGTGTGATATTGACCTGGCGATATCGTCAGCTTCTGCCAGTTGACCATCAGCCATTTTCCTCAGGCACATGATAATGGTGCTTTTAATCTTGCCTGGATCAATTGCTGCTACAGGTTTGTGGCTGTTCTGGCGAGGTGCATTCTCAGCAGGCTCATCTCGCTCTTTTAATATTTCCTGACTAAGCTGATAAGTCTCCCGCAACAAGCGTTCTTTTCTTTTCTGTTCCTCTTCATCTATCGGTGCAAATGTGAGCTCACCTTCATCATCACCGGCATTGAGGTTCGGAACATATATTTTGTTATGACAGGAAGGGCACTTGCCCCAATTTCCGCCTGTGCCGTCTTTAGCAACGATTTTTTTGTTACAATAGGTGCAGTGAAAAATTATAGACATAATCACGCCTCACAAGAACAATATTATTTTTTTGATTCATACTTCGCAACGATCTGGCTGGTTATGCCACCTCGCGGCGTAAAATTGGCATCAATTTTCATCCATCTTGGTTTACAGGACTGGACCAGGTAATCCAAAATATCGTTAGTTAATGCTTCGTAAAAAATGCCCTTATTACGAAAACTCTGCATATAATACTTCAAACTCTTAAGCTCGATGCAAAGCTTATCAGGGCAGTATTCTATGATAATCGTCCCGAAATCAGGCTGACCGGTCTTTGGGCAGACACTGGTAAACTCCGGACAACGAATCGTTATAACATAATCCCGCTGTGGGTGCGGGTTATCAAACATATCTAATTTTGGCTGTTCGCCCATTTCAAAACCTCAATTCTCACAATAAAATCAACATCAATATAATATATTTCCACCAATAACTCAAGCAATAATAAAGCTGGTTTTATGGATACCACAATTTAATCAAGATTTAACACAATTTACTTGAATATGCTTAGCATGATTGTATAATTATCGGAAGTTAAGAAGTTTGGATTATTATAAAAGTTTTGTATGTATAGGATATTTGTGCAGTCAGGCAGGTTAGTCAAGTTTTGTTCTGTTATACTTTTTGTGACATTAATCCTGCTTACAGGCTGTAATGCTCCAAAGGATAACCTCACTGTATTCAACAGGCTTTACCAGGCAGATGACTACCAGGCGTCCTGCAATTATGCGCAGTCGAAAATAAGCAAGTCAAAACTCCCCAAAAGTGATGATTTGCTATGGACGCTTCAATTGGCGTCTCTCGAAAGATTTAACCATGACTACGCTAAGAGTACCGCTCATTTTGATGCCGCGGAAGATATGCTCAAACATTTCGATTTAAGAGATTCAGATGCAACCGATGCAGTTGGTGCGATGGCAATAAATGACAATATTGTCCCATACAAAGGTCAGGAATATGACGGTGTTATGGTAAATACCTACAAGGCCTTGAACTTCATGGCTGAGAAAAAGATGGACCTTGCACGCGTGGAGTTCAACCGAGCCCTTGACCGCCAGAGAAGGGCAGAAGAGAAATTTGGTAAAGAGATTGCAAAACTTCAGCAGGAAGTTGCCAAGAAACAACAGCAGGATCAGAATTTAAAAAAGAACGTAGACAATCCAGAAATAGAAAGTTCAATTCAGAAGTGTTATCCAGACCTCTATGCATTCGAGGCATATCCTGATTTCGTAAACCCATTTACAACTTATCTTGCCGGTATATATTTTGGTTTGGCAGGGGATTATTCCCAGTCGAATTTTCTGTTTAAAGAATCTCTGGGTATGGTCAAAAATAATGATTACATTGCTGAAGACTTAAAGATTTCAGAGGACATTCTCGCAGGGATAAAAACGTTCAAAAACACAACCTGGCTTATATATGAGAATGGTCTGGGGCCCATAAAGGACGAGTTCCGTGTTGATTTGCCCTTATTTATAGTTACAGAAAAAATATTATATACTGGTATTGCCCTTCCAATGCTGGAATTCCGACCATCGGCAAGTGAGTATCTGAAAATAGAGGCAGGTGGGCAAACCTATAATACTGCGGTTGTTGCGAGCATGGATCGTGTTATTCAGACCGAATTTAAAAAGGATTACCAGGCAATACTGCTGCGTGCAATAGTTTCGGCGGTTGCAAAGGCTACTGCCCAGTATATGTTTCAGGATAATAACAGAGACAGCGGTACACTTCTGGCGATTGGAATGGCGGTTTACAACTTTACGACAACGGCCGCTGACGTACGTATCTGGACGACTTTACCAAAAGAGTTCCAGATAGCAAGATTTACGACTCCGGAAGATAGAAAAGTGAAAATTACTCCATCCGGGATGGGGCCTTTTTCTGTTGATATTCCTTGTTGCAATAATTCTATAATTTATGTTAAAATACCTTCCAGAAATGCTAAAACAATTGTTGATGTAATGACGTTTTAACTTTATGTTTTTTATATAGGGAGTTTTTATGAAAATGTTACTGTTAGTTGCCTGCATGATTGCTACTGTCGTGTTGACAGGCTGCAATGAAGAAAGCTGCGACGGCAGGGTACAGGTGCAGGACAAAGTAAAAAGCGATAATCTCGGCGGCAATATTATCACTCGTCCATTCGTAGCCGCTGGAAGCGGCATGCTGGGCCATGGAATTGAAATTACTGATGTTAAGCAAACGAGAAACGAAGCCGGGCTGCTTGAAGTCAGCGTTATTGGCTTTAATAAAGCATACAACCCGAACAGATTCGAATATTATACGGAATGGCTTGATGAAAGCGGTGCTGTTATCGAATCTGCAACAGATAACTGGATGCCGTTCTCAGTTAATGCAAGATCTAATTTCAGCTTTAAGGTTGTATCTAAAAGTCCAAATGCGGTTGATTTTAGGATAAATACAAGGAAAAACAGAAAGGTAAAATAATGAAAACTATTTTCACACTAGTTGTCTTTTCAATTTTGTTCGTGTTAACTGGCTGTGTGCAGGAAACCAAAAATATTGATATGACAAATGATAATGCCAAAGCGGTACTGGCATTAGATTACCGTGATTTTGACCAGGCTGCTACCGAAATGGTTCAGTCCCTGCTCAGCTCAGGCAAGTTAGCCAAACCGGAAGGCGGCCAATATGTTCTGACGACAGGCGTTATCACAAACGATACTATGCAGAGAATTGACACCGATTTGCTTACGGCTAAAATCGAAGAAGATATCACAAACAGTGGACAGGTTGTAATGACATCTGCCATCGGCGGCAAGGACAGCAACCGCGATTCTATGGTCAACGATTTGAGAGATGTCCGCGATTCGGCAAAGGGTGAGGAATTCCAACAGGACACCTTGCCGAACAAAGGTACGCTCATTGCTCCAGATCTGAGCCTGTCCGGGAAAATATATCAGAGAAATCTTAGCTACGACAAGAAAACTCAGCAGGTCGAGTATTATTTCCAACTGAAAATAACCGACCTGAAGAGTGGTCTGCGGTTCTGGCAAAAGGAAGTTTTAATCGGAAAACGCGGCAGTAATAAAGCTGTCGCATGGTAATTTAACTTGTTTAATTTATAGTTACAATAATGTATCAGAAATCTGGTACGGTAGATATTAGGATAAAAAAATGAAAACGATAAAATACACATTGATGATGATAGTTTTAGCAGTTGTGTTGTCAGTGACAACAACCGATGTTATGGCCGGCCATCACGGTGGTCACAGCTCGATCTCTATTGGAGTGGGGATTGGTGGTCCTGGTCCTTTTTATGGTTCTTATTGGTATGGGCCGCGACATCATAGCCGTTTCGATATTGGCTTTTATTATGGTCACCCTTATTATGCTCCTTACTATGATTACCCTGTGGTTGTTGAAAGACCAGTTGTAGTCACCCAGCCTGCGCCAGTAGTAGTAACACAACCGGCACCAGTGATTATAACACAACCAGCGCCAGTAGCGGAAAGATTAGTAGATGGTCGGACAAGAGACGAAGTTTCCAGCAGTCAAACTGCTCCCGCTCAAACTCCCGCAGCAAGCGTTCAAACTACTGTAATCTGGATTAAAAACGATAATGGTTCGCAGACCCCAGTAACACTCCGGCAGCAGGGATCGGGCTTTGTTGGGCCTTTGAATGAATATTATTCGACATTGCCAACGGAAGAGCAATTGACGGCTCAGTATGGTTTGAAGACTAGTGTGCAGTCGGCGAATACGGCTGCTTCAGCGGTTAAATCTGAAAGCGTCGTGTTCTTTATTGACAATGGCAATGGCTCAAAAACTGCGGTTACTCTGCAAAAGGAAGGCACAAGTTATATCGGGCCTGCAGGTGAAATATATCCCAGTATGCCGACAGAAGAACAACTAAAGGCATTATACGGCGCAAACCAAGGTGTTATCCAGACTGATTTTAATGTTGAAATTACAAAGGATGACGGCACAAAGGTTGTTGTTGCTCTGAAAAAAGAGGGGACTGAATTTGTTGGTCCCAAGGGTGAACGCTATCCGAGTATGCCTACCAAGGAACAATTAAAGCTAATCTACGGCAAATAAAAAAACGATGTTATAAGTAATTCAGCATAAATTTTTGTGGAATATATAAGCTGAGCTGTTAAAAACGGCTCGGCTTTTTTTTTGTTCAGTTTTTCTTGAAAACTGCTATACTATCAAGTCTGGTTATTATTAAAGTTGTTTGAAGGAAGTTAGATCGTGGAAAACAAGAAAGCGGTTGTATTGCTTAGCGGCGGATTAGACTCGGCTACAACGCTGGCTATTGCAAAAAGCCGGAATTTCGATTGCTATGCACTTAGTTTCCGGTATGGGCAGAGGCATGAAACGGAAATATCACATGCTAAAAAAGTAGCAGAATATTTAGGTGTCGTTGAACACCGGATTATGGAAATCAATCTTGCATCTTTTGGCGGTTCATCACTGACGGATAAGTCCATCGAGGTTGGCAAAGATTGCATCAATATAGGCAAGGGGGCAATACCGCTGACTTATGTTCCTGCGCGAAATACAATATTCCTAAGCTACGCTTTGGCTTGGGCGGAGGTGCTTGGCTCATTTGATATATTCATAGGTGTAAACGCTGCGGATTATAGCGGCTATCCGGATTGCCGAGCTGAATTTATAGAGGCTTTCGAAAAAACTGCAAACCTGGCAACTGCTGTCGCAGTCTCTGGCAAAGGCAGATTCAAAATAAATACTCCAATAATAAAAATGACAAAAGCACAAATAATAAAAACAGGAACCGATCTTGGGTTTGATTATTCACTGACACACAGCTGTTACGACCCTGATGAAGCAGGCAGAAGCTGCGGCCATTGTGATTCATGTAAATTAAGACTAAAAGGCTTTGCTGAAGCAGGTTTAACTGACCCGATAGAATACCAGAAATGAAAATAACAGAAATATTTTATTCGTTGCAGGGTGAAGGAATTTTCGCAGGTCGACCAAGTGTATTTATTCGAATCGCAGGTTGTACACTTCGCTGCAGATGGTGTGATACCAAATACGCATGGTCAGACAGCAATGCCAATGAACTCACCATTGACCAAATTGTACAGGCAGCCCAAAAATATAATTGCCCCACGTTTGTAGTGACAGGTGGCGAACCAATGGTAAATACGCAATTGCCGGAATTGTTGAGAGAATTAAAAAAAACACCTTGTCACATTACCGTAGAAACTGCTGGCATAAAATTTATTCCAAATTTGCCTTGTGACCTGATGAGTATAAGCCCAAAGCTGAGCAATTCAACCCCGAAAGAGGCATCTGCTGTTAAAGTGCATAACCAAAATTGCCTGAATATTGATGCTCTTGAAAATCTTATAAGAGGTTATCATTATCAACTGAAATTTGTCGTAGATGTCCCTGAAGACCTTAAAGATATTCAGCAATTGCTTAATCAGCTGCCTGCGGTTGACAAAGAAAGGGTAATGCTGATGCCACAGGCTTCTACCAGACAACAATATCTCGAAAAATCGCTGATGGTTGCTGACATGTGCAAAAATACAGGGTTTTCATTTTGTCAGAGATTACACATTATGCTGTATGACGACCAAAAGGGGATTTAGGCCCATTGTTTGATAAAGTGCTACTAATTTTTAAAAATTACTGAAAAAAACTTGCTCATCTGGATTTTTTCGCTAAAATACCAGCTTTGATGCCCAGGTGGCGGAATTGGCAGACGCGCTAGCTTGAGGGGCTAGTCCGCTTCGGCGGATGCTGGTTCGACTCCAGTCCTGGGCATTTTTGTTTTTTTGTCCGCTTTCGCAGATTGTAGCAAACTCTAGCTTTTACTCTCGCAATTATAATGACTTACAGTATGTTTTCCTTTTGCTTCTTGAGACTCAGCAGCGGGTTGATACCAAGTACCTGTGTCTAACTTCTATTTTTGTTTTTTCTTCATGCTCAACACCTTTAAAGCTTCGAACCATAAAATACTGATGATTCCAGCTCCCAAACAAAGTAAGTACTCTGTTACTGAGACAGATTCAAAGTGAAATTGCTTACTGAGTCCCGGTACTTTTACAACAATGGCCAACACCGTTAAAGCTCCGCCTATAACCCACCACAAAGCAGGGTTGGGTTCCTTAAACATAGACAGAATTGTGCGAGTCCATGAGCGATTTGTCAGAATTAAACAAAGATTTGCTACAACAAGTGTTGAGAATACAAAGGCGCGGCGTGAATTATCCTGAGGATGGCCGAGTATACCTGAAATCCAGAATACACCAAGCACAATAGCAAAAACGCTTAAACCCTGGAAAAAACTTAATGCAAATGACCTTCGATTAAAAAGGCTTTCATCAGGATCTCGCGGCGGACGGGACATTATATTTTTTTCTTCGCTTTCCATCTCAAAAACAATTGAGCAAGTCGGATCAATAATCAGTTCGAGAAATACAATATGAACCGGCAACAGCAGGAGCGGTAAATCATTGGAAAAAACAGGGAGCATAGACAACCCTGCAATTGGAATGTGGACAGCGATTGTATAGCTGATAGCTTTTTTAATGTTATCAAAAATTCTGCGTCCCATTCGAATTGCTTTTACGATAGAGGAAAAATCGTCATCCAGAAGCACAATCGACGAAGATTCTCTTGCCACATCAGTACCTCTTCCGCCCATAGCAATTCCGATATGAGCAGCTTTCAAGGCTGGTGCATCATTGACACCATCGCCAGTCATGGCTACGACTTCATTATTTGCCTTAAGGGCATTTACAATGCGCAGTTTCTGCTCAGGTACAACTCTTGCGAAGATATTGACATGCTTAATTCGATCAGCAAGTTCGGCATTGCTCATTGAGTCTAGTTCTGTACCAGTTATTACATTATCTATTTTAGACAGACCGATTTGCTGTGCAATATTCTGGGCTGTTCCGGCATAATCACCTGTAATCATAATCACACGAATGCCAGCATTTTTACACTCCTGGATTGCTGCAGGTACCGTTGGACGTATGGGATCCGTTAAACCAATGAAACCAATAAACTCAAAAGAAAAATCATGTTGTTCATCGGGCAGTTGTGTTTTCTTAGGTAAACATGTTTTGGCAACTCCAAGAACACGCAAACCGCTACCCGCCATTAAAATAATCTGCTGAGAAAGTTTTTCTGCTGTTGCTTTGTCCAAATGACAAAGATCAATGATAGCCTCAGGAGCTCCCTTTGTAGCCATAATAAATTTTTGATCTTCAGTCGATTGCCATACGTGAGACAGTGCCAAAAGTTTTTGAGAAAGAGGGTATTCCCGCACTAAAGTCCACTTTTCATGAAGATGTTCGGTACCATCAAGATGCTTTTGTCCCAGATTTTTAAGGGCTTTTTCCATGGGATCAAAAGGGTCACGTTTACTGGCGAGTATTCCATATTCCAAAATCTCATGGAATGCGTCCGGAAGCGTGGGAGAATCGTGATGTTGTGCGTCAAAGGTCAAACCATTAACATAGAGTTGGCTGACTTCCATCTGGTTTAACGTCAGAGTTCCTGTTTTGTCTGTACAAAGCACTGTGGTGGCTCCAAGTGTTTCCACGGCCGGCATGCGTCTGGTGAGGACTCGATGACGTGAAATACGCCAAGCTCCCAGAGCCAGAAAGATTGTCAGGATTACCGGAAACTCCTCGGGTAAAATAGACATTGCCATTGTAATACCAGCCAGGAGGCCTTGCCCCCAGCTTTGGGTGTTATTTCCCCGTGTCAGACCATAAACTACGATAACAATACCGCACAAGATCAGACCAACAATGGCAAAAATGCGGACAGCATGCCCCGTTTCTTTTTGCAGCAGTGTTTGTTCGGTTTTTATGGATTGAAGGGCCTTGCCAATTTTACCAAGTTCTGTTTTTTGCCCAGTAGCCAGAACTTCAGCTACTCCCTGGCCCATTGTAACTAGTGAACCTGAAAATACCAGTGGCAAATCATCTCCTCCCGGTCTTTGTAAAGGAGCTGTACCTTCACAAAAAGTTTTTCTTACTGAGACAGATTCTCCTGTCAATAAAGATTCATCAGCGGAAAGATTAACACTGTAACGTAAAACGCCATCCGCAGGAATACGATCACCCTCAACAAGTATGATTGTGTCGCCTCGTACAACTTCCCGACCGGGTACACGTTTTTGTGTCCCGTCACGAATTACCAATGCGCGGGGACTGGATAAGTCACGCAGTGCCTCCAGTGCACGTTCTGTACGGCGTTCCTGATAGATTGTAATGCCCATTACAACAAAGACAAACCCCAGCAACATCAAGGCATCCGAAAGCTCACCCAGAATCAAATAAAGAAATCCACTAGCCACAAGCAATAAAAACATTGGTTCTCGTATGACTTCGAACGCAATGGTTAGAAATCCACGTGGTTTGCTTGAAGGCAGTTCGTTATATCCTTCTTCAATCAGGCGTTTATCCACTTCAGCATCAGATAAACCATGGATATTTCTTAAGTCGAATATGTCCGCCACGAGTAAAATCCTATTATTTTAAACATTTCGTATTTTTTACCACGTTCTGACTGAAAATTCCTATAATTTTTAGTCAAAAACAGCGATTTTCCAATAGGCACTTATATATGAAAGACTATGAGTTGTCAAAAAAAATGAACTGGAAAAATAGCATCGTTCCTTATTCATAAACATCAACTAATTGTGAAATGCCAACATATGTATAAACTACGGCATAGAAATCATAACAGCTGTATTTTTAATGGAAGAATTTTTTTAAAAAAGATATTCAGCAAAAAAAACGCTTGCAACTATGTGGCAATCCTCTAAAATCTGCGATTTATGAAACTAAACTGTGTGTTAGCAACTATATCTATTTTTTTTGTCATCGGTTGTAGTGAAAAAGCCGACCCAAATGAGCCTCAAGGCTTTATACAAGTCAAAGGTTCGGACACTATTGTTAATGCCGCACAGATGACCGCTGAAGAGTTTATGAAAGATTATCCATATGTTTTCGTGGCAATAACCGGCGGCGGCAGTGGAGTGGGGGTTGCGTCATTAATAAACAAAACATGCGAAGTTGCTACTATGTCGCGGGAAATTAAACCTAAAGAAATAGAGCTTGCCCAAAAACACGGCGTATTTCCGAAAGAATATATCGTTGCTAATGATTGTATAGCGGTAATCGTAAATAAAAATAACCCTCTTAATACGCTGACAATCGAAAATTTACACGATATATTTACCGGAAAGGCAGTCAACTGGAAGGAGTTTGGCGGCAAAGATATGCCAATAGTAACTTTATCTCGTGAAGTTAGTTCGGGAACCCACGCTTATTTCAAAGAAGAAGTAATACATCTTGGCAAAAAGGACAGTACCGAAGAATTTTCATCCAAAACCTTGTTGCTATCTTCCTCGCAGACAATTGTCGAAGAAGTGGCAACCAACGAAGGGGCTATAGGGTATTTGGGTATGGGGTACGTTTCCGACAGGACAAAATCGTTACTGCTTGGCAGAGATGGGCAAGTCTATCCGCCTGATATTGAAAATGTTCTCAAAGGCACATATCCGCTGTCAAGGCCGCTTTATTTTTATACAAATGGTGAGCCTCAGGGGGTGACAAAAATGTTTATAGATTTTACCTTGTCGGCTAAGGGGCAACGACAATTCGAAGAAACTGGTTTTGTACCATTAGGAGCAACGACTATTGTTAAGGATTAGAGAATATATAATTGAATCATGCATAAAGCTGAGCGGTTTTCTGGTTATAGCTTTTGTTTTTTTGATTTTTTTATTTTTGCTTAAAGATTCGCTTTCCTTGTTTGGTGTATATCCACTAGGCGATTTTCTATCAGGCGTAAACTGGCTTCCCATTTCGGAACCGCCGACGTTTGGTATGATACCGCTTCTGCTCGGTTCTTTATATGTTACGGCGGTTGCTATTGTAATTTGTGTTCCTATCGGAGTGGCAACGGCAATGTTTATTGCGGAGGCAGCTCCCCAATCTCTAAAACATATTTTAAAAGCACTGATTGAAATCCTTGCTTCGATTCCGAGTGTTATTTTGGGATTTATCGGCATCGTATGGTTAGGCCCATTTCTCAAGGATATCTTTAATTTAACCACAGGAATGTGCGGCATGACCGGAAGTTTGCTGTTAGCGTTTATGGCTTTGCCTACAATAATCAGTATTTCCGAAGATGCCATAATCAGTGTCCCGAAAAGTTATAAGGAAGCGGCGTATGGTCTTGGTGCTACGAGGTGGCAGGCACTATGGCGAATTGTGCTGCCATCGGCTTCGCCCGGTATCATAGCCGGTGTGATGTTAGGTATTGGCAGGGTTATCGGTGAGACAATGGTTGTAATGATGGTTACTGGTAATGCGCCAGTTATGCCAAGTTCAATTTTTAAACCATTAAGGACGCTTACCGCAACTGTTGCTGGTGAGATGGGCGAGACAGTCAGCGGCTCGGATCATTATTTTGCACTTTTTGCAGTCGGTTTGATCCTCTTCATAATAACATTCATAATAAATTTAATCGCTGAGTTCTTTTTACGGAGAGAAAGAAAATGAACGCGGCTCAAAGACGAGAAAAAATTGCTTTTTGGATTTTAGGATTCGCGGCGTTAGTGGTTGTTGCGCCAATAATTCTGACTATCGTTTATATTGTTAAAAGTGGTATCAGTGCAATAAGTTGGGAATTTATTTTTCAGTCACCTCGCAGGGGAATGACAGAAGGCGGAATTTTTCCTGCGATAATTGGCACAATTTTGCTGGTGATTGGTACTATGGTATTTTCACTGCCCTTAGGCATATTATCTGCTATTTATCTGGTTGAATATGCTAAAGATAACGCTTTTACGCGTTTGATAAAGCTTTCCGTTGTAAACCTTTCAGGTATTCCTTCCATCGTTTATGGTATGTTTGGATTTACGCTGTTTGTGTTGTTCTTGAAATGCGGAACATCTATTCTTGCAGGTTCGTTGACGTTAGCAATCATGAGTCTGCCAGTAATAATTACTGCCTCCAAAGAAGCTCTTGAAGCTGTTCCTTATAATTTTCGAGAGATCAGCCTGTCATTGGGAGCAACGAAGTGGCAGACCATTCGATATTGTGTGCTGCCTTACGCAATACCAGGTATTCTTACGGGAACCGTTTTGAGTTTAAGCAGGGCAGCTGGAGAAACAGCACCTATTCTCTTTACGGTTGCTGCATTTTATCTGCCTCGCCTGCCGCATTCGATTTTTGACCAGGTTATGGCTTTGCCTTATCATCTTTATGTTATTTCCACACAGGTGCCGAATATGCCGATGGAAATAAGTTTTGCCACAGGATTTGTGCTTATAGCCTTGGTATTTCTGATGAATCTGGTTAGTATAATTTTGCGTGCACATTTCAGAAAGAGGAAACAATGGTAGCTGAAGCGGCAATAAAGACTGAGAATTTAAATTGTTATTTTGGAGCTACTCAGGCTCTGAAAAACGTAAATATAGAAATCCATAAGAATGAGATACTTGGAATTATTGGGCCTGCCAACAGCGGAAAGACTACATTTCTGCGAGCGTTGAACAGACTCAGCTATATAAATACTACATACTCACAGAGCGGTCAGATATTTTTGGGTGGTGATGATATCAAAAAATTCAGTGACCGTATTCTGCGTAAGAAGATAGGTATTATTTTTGCGATGCCTGAGGTGCTTCCTATGAGTATTTATAATAATGTTACCTACGGTCCTAAAGTCCATGGCATTACCGATAAAAAGAGACTTAACGAAATTGTTGAAGATACTTTGACAAAAGCTAATATATGGGAAGAAATCAAGGACAGACTTGATTTGCCCGCCCAGAAGCTGTCAGGCGGTCAGCAGCAGAGGCTTTGCATCGCCCGCACCCTTGCGGTGGGTCCGGAGATAATCCTCTATGATGAGCCTTGCTCGGGACTGGATCCTATTTCGACGGCGAAAGTCGAAGATGCTATGCAGCAGTTAAAAGAGAGTTACACGCAAATACTTGTTACCAATAATACGATGCAGGCGGCACGTGTGAGTGATCGGTGTGCATTTTTTCTTATGGGTGAACTGGTTGAAATTAATGAAACATCAGAGCTTTTCACTAATCCAGCGGAAAAACAGACAAATGATTATATCAGTGGCAGGTTTGGATAAAAATGGAAGTTATGTCTAAAATAGAAACATCCGATCTGAATTTATATTACGGGAATTTCCATGCTCTGAAAAACGTAAATATCAAAATTCAGGGACAGAATATTACTTCTATCATAGGTCCTTCCGGATGCGGCAAGTCTACACTTTTGCGAACTTTTAACAGGATGAACGATCTTATCGAGCATATAAGGTATGATGGTAAAATAATAATTGAAGGCCAGAATATTCTTGATCCCGATACTGATATGGTTTCATTACGCAGGAAGGTCGGGATGGTTTTTCAGCGGCCTAATGTTTTTAACCTGTCAATTTACAATAATCTCAAGTTCGGGCTTCGTATACATCGCTTGATGAGTAAAAAAGAAGAGATTATGGCAACCGTTCGGGACAGCCTTGAGAGTGTTGGGCTCTGGGAATATTTAAAAGATAAATTGAATAAAAATGCCTGCACACTTTCGCTGGAACAGCAGCAGCGACTTTGTATTGCCAGGGTGTTGATGTTGAAACCAGATATAGTTCTGTTAGATGAACCTTGCTCGGCATTGGACCCAATCTCAACACTTCGAATCGAGGAACTGTTGCGTGTATTGAAGGATGAATATACACTGGTGATTGTAACACACAACATGAAGCAGGCAGCCAGAGTGTCGGATCATACATGTTTTATGTATATGGGAGAGCTTATTGAGTTTGGAGATACATCCCAAATTTTTACGAATCCAAAAGAAGAACTTACAAGAAACTATATTAGTGGCCATTTCGGTTAATTTTGAGGAGACAATTGTGGTTAGAGAAGCTTTTGCTGCATATATTAAAAAACTTGAAAATGAGGTTATGGTTATGGGTGAAATGGTTATTGCAGCGGTAACCGACTCTGTACAAGCCCTTAAGACCGGAGATGTTATAGCGGCCAAGCGTGTTATTGAAGGGGATAGCCTTATCAATAAAAAGCGACTGGAAATTGAGGAAGTATGTGTCAATTTTATCGCATTACAGCAACCGGTAGCTACCGATTTGCGAGAGATTGTGGCAATCCTCTATATCATCACTGACCTGGAACGTATTGGTGATTATGCTGAGGGTATGGGAAAAATCGTAATTATGCTCGGCAAAGAACCGCGTGCAACGTCTCTTGTCGGTATTCCGGCGATGGCTGAAAAAGCCATAAAAATGCTTAAAGGTAGTCTTGCAGCATTTATTGGTCGTGATATCAAAACAGCTGAGGCAATTTGCAAAGAAGACGATGAAGTTGACGCGCTTTATGATCAGGTGAATCATAAATTGCTGCTCTGCATGATTGAAGATCCGGAAACAATATCGCGAATAACCCCTCTCATCTGGGCCAGCCACAATCTAGAGCGTATGGCTGACCGCGTGACCAATATTTGCGAGCGTACTGTTTATCTCGCCACAGGTTCAATGCGTGAAATAAACGTATCTCGCTATTAGTCTGAACCAGGTAATAGAAAAGTAGTTTTAATTATGCTGTCGTTACATTAAAATGTGGCCTGGCAAATCTGTTCATACAGTTTTTCTATGTAGTTTCAGAAAAGAGAAATGGTTAAAGATAAGGTTATTATGATGATTGAAAAAGCAGAAACGAGTGAACAAGCTTCCCAAACCAAATGGTGGCACCTGCATAGACACTTGTATGACTGGGTTCTTCACTTTGCAGATACCAAACATGGTGAAAGGTCACTTTTCGCAATAGCTTTTGCTGAATCCAGTTTCTTTCCAGTTCCGCCCGATGTGCTGTTGGCACCACTGTGTTTAGGGGCGCCTAAAAAATGGTTCCGATTTGCCACGATTTGTTCGCTTGGTTCGGTGTTTGGAGGAATTCTGGGCTATTGCATAGGAGTGTTTCTGTGGTCAACAATCAGTTCCTGGGTTTATAGCCACCTTGGTGGACTCGGGTTGTCAGAAGAAAATTTCGTGAAGTTTCAGAATTGGTATGATCAGTATGATTTCTGGATAGTCTTTACCTGCGGGTTTACGCCTCTTCCATACAAAGTATGTACCATTTCTGCGGGGGCTGCGGAGATAAATTTCATTGGTTTTATTATTGCATCTGTATTGAGCAGGTCAGCAAGATTCTATATGGTAGCAGGATTGTTCGGATGGAAGGGGGAAAGGATAAGGCCTTTTGTTGAGAAGTACTTCAATTGGCTTTCGCTTCTATTTGTGGCGATGTTAATCGGTGGTTTTGCAATAGTAAAATGGATTCACTAAAAGTGTTATATTCTGTTCAATAACCTTTTGTTTATAAATTTTATAGCCATAAATACAGAATATTGGCAAATCATTTGCCAGCTATTTGTTTATCGCTTTAATTGGGAAAATTATGTTATTTAATAGAAATGAAAAAAAACAGGTAGTGGATTCTCAGCCTGAGGACATAGCCAAGTGGCACAAAAAAAGTGTCGAAGAAGTATTTTCGTTATTATCCGCGGAACTTTCCGGTCTTGGTGCTGATGAAGTGTCAATCCGTTTGGAAAAATATGGTACTAATACTTTTACATCTAAAAAGAAGTTTGCCATCTTAAAGCAAATCTGGAGTCAGTTTGAAAATCTGCTGATAGTTATTCTCTTGTTGGCGGGGATCATATCGTTACTTGTCGGAGCAGTATCTGACGGCACCATTATATTTATCATAGTAACTTTGAATGTTTCCATTGGATTTTTTCAGGAGTATAAAGCTGAAAAGGCAGTCAGCGCATTGAGAAAATTTGTTTCGAAAACTTGTGTTGTATTAAGAGATGGTATTACACATGAAATAGATGCTGAACAGCTTGTTCCGGGGGATATTATTGTTTTGCATGAAGGTATGAAGATACCGGCTGATGCACGTGTAATCTCATCCACCAATCTTTCAACGGATGAATCCATACTGACAGGGGAATCCTTCATAAAACCAAAACATGCGGATACAGTAGGTGCAGAGGTTTCTATTTCTGAAATGGATAATGTTGTATTTATGGGAACAACAGTGGTCTCTGGAAATGGGAAAGCTATTGTATTTGCAACAGGTATCAATTCTGAATTCGGGAAAATAAGCCATATTACTGCAACACGGGTTGATGAGCTTTCTCCGTTACAGAATGAGCTCAACCTGATGGCTAAACGGATAGCTGTTTGTGTTTTTATCCTGAGTCTGTTTGTGTTTGTCATAGGTGTTATTGCTAGCGGGTCTTTCTACGACATGTTTATGTATAGTATCAGTATTGCTGTAGCAGCGGTACCGGAAGGATTGCCAGCAACCGTTACTATTGCCTTGGCCCTTGGCGTACAGCAGCTTGTTAAAAGAAAAGCACTTGTAAAAAAGCTTTCATCAATAGAGACACTGGGTTGCACTGATATTATTTGTACGGACAAAACGGGGACATTGACACAAAACCAGATGACGGTGAAGGAGTTTTATTTTAATGGGCGTACTGTCGAGGTGACTGGCGAAGGATACTCTCCGCTGGGGCGTATTTCGGAAGATCTTACCGCTGGTGATATTAAACTGATTCATATCGGGCTGCTTTGTAATAATTCCACACAGGACAAGAAGGGCGAATTTATCGGTGATCCTTCGGACATTTCCCTGTATGTTTTAGCGGGAAAGGCTGATATGAATATTCCGCTTCTCAGGAGTACGTATCGCAGGGTACTCGAAAGG
>CAZBKA010000058.1:0-18683 GCA_964492365.1 uncultured Pirellulales bacterium
CGAAGAAGAAAATTCGGCCGGATTCCGGCATTTCAATCAAGCCTATTTCCCGCTTTGCTACGGACCGGATTGTTACCTATGCTTTCGAGCATGCCGTGCGCACAAACCGCAGGAAAGTAACGGTGGTGACCAAAGCCAACATTATGAAATTCTCCGATGGTCTCTGGCTTGAAGTCAGCAGGCAGGTAGCAAAAGATTACCCGAATATCGAGTTTGAGGACCGTATCGTTGATAATATGTGCATGCAGCTCGTACAAAAGCCTGAGCTTTACGATGTAATCGTCCTGCCAAATCTTTATGGTGATATACTTAGCGACCTCTGTGCAGGTCTAATCGGCGGTCTCGGAATGGCTCCTGGTGCGAACATCGGGCAGGATATCTCGGTCTTCGAAGCAACCCATGGTTCGGCTCCTAAGTATAAAGGTCAAAATAAGGTGAATCCAACCGCACTAATACTTAGCGGCATGTTGATGCTAAGACACCTTAATATGTTAAAGGAAGCTGACAAACTCGAAAAAGCAGTCGCCTCTGTAATTAAACAAGGCAAAGATGTTACCTACGACATGAAGCCTGACAGAAACGACCCGACAGCAGTTGGAACAATAGAAATGGCTGATGCGATAATCAAAAAGATCAAAAAAATGTAGCTAAAGGTACCAATTAAGTAATACTGCCGATATAAAAATGCCGGTAGTAGCTTGTATCTGGAGTTTTAAAATTGAATGAGCAAACTTATCGTAATCTGACCAGCGGCAGTTCAAGGGGAATTATAGCTGCCCTTGTACGCTCTGTGCTGCGCATCGTGTCGGTGTTTTACTCAGCAATAGTAAGAACTCGCAATCTCTTATACGATAGAAAAATACTCAAATCAGAAAAAGTAAGCATACCTGTAATTTGCATAGGCAATATCACTACAGGTGGAACAGGTAAAACGCCACTGGTAGTCTGGCTTTGCAATTTCCTCAGCGAAAAAAACATCCGCACTACTATCCTAACAAGAGGATACAAAGCTCATCAAGGCAAATTCTCAGACGAACCAGCAATCCTCGCAAAAAGCTGCCCCGATTGCCGAATACTCGTAAATTCCAACAGGGTAGAATCTGCTCAAAAAGCTATTGCTCAACTACATACACAGATGTTGGTAATGGACGATGGCTTTCAACATAGAAAACTCAACAGAGATCTCAATATCGTAACAATAGATAGCACATGCCCTTTCGGCTACCAAAAAATCCTGCCCGCAGGTCTGCTGAGAGAACCTGTAACTGCCCTTAAAAGAGCACATGCTGCAGTAATAACCCGCTCGGACCAGGTCGACCAGAATGTATTAAACCAGATAACAGAAAAAATAATTGAAATAAACCCAGACATCGTAATCGCAAATGCAATACATAAACCAGTTTGTGCAAAACTGATGGGCAAATCAGAAATCACTCTTGAAGAGCTGAAAAATAAAAAAATATTTGCGTTCTCCGGAATTGGCAACCCAGACGCATTTTTGAATACAATAAAAAAGCTCAACCTTAACCTCGTAGAGTCAAAAAACTTCAATGACCACTATAACTATACCCGTGAAGATATGGAGGACATCTACGAGCGAGCCATATATCTCAATGTTGATTTAATCCTTTCAACACAGAAAGACTGGACAAAAACTGCCCTGCTGATGGATGTCCACGAAAATATAGACTTCGGATACCTGCTCGTTGAAATGGACTTTACACAGGGCAAAGATAAAATAACACAGTTGATAGATAACACTATTCAAAGTAAAATACCCGGCAGCAATTCTGCGGTTAATTAGGAATAAGAATAAAATATGTACGAAGGTCTTTTAAAAACAGTTACAAATCTTGGATCGCCAAAGATACTCATCATCGGCGACTTCATGCTTGATATTTACACTTACGGCGACGCAGAAAGAATAAGCCCTGAGTCGCCTGTACCTGTGCTAAAGATAAAAAAAACACAATACAGTTGCGGCGGAGCAGGTTCAGTAGCAGCTGATGTTTCCGCTCTTGAAGCAACCCCCATATGCCTTGGTTTCATAGGCGATGACCTCAATGGCAAAAAACTCAAAGATCTCCTGAATGAAAATAACGCTGATATCACAGGTTTGATCACCGTCCAAGGCAGACCTACAACCAGCAAGCAAAGACTGATAGGTCTTGCTCAGCACAAACATCAGCAACAGATTGTCAGGGTGGATGAAGAATCTGACGAACCATTCACAAATACCCAGATTGACCAGCTTTTAAAAGCTTACAAAGATAAGCTAAAGGTCGCGGATGTCGTTTGCCTGCAGGACCACAACAAAGGCCTGTTCACTGATTCCGTTTGTAAACAGATAATAACCCTTGCAAAACAGCAAGGCAAAAAAGTTCTTGTCGACCCGGCACTAATTAAGGATTATTCAAAATATGCCGGTGCAACATTAATTACACCAAACAGGAAAGAAACATCAGAGGCGATAGGCTTTAAGATTAATACTGTCGAAGATGCAAAAAAAGCGGCTGAAAAATTCATGAAGGAACTAAATCTCGATGCCGTTGTAATAACACTCGACAAACAAGGTGCCTATCTAAAATCCAGCAACTTCGACGAACTGATAGAAACAAAGGTTCGTGATGTGTATGATGTCACCGGAGCCGGTGACATGGTACTGTCAACATTAGCGGTCACCTTGGCAGCAAAAACCGATTATAAAACCGCAGTAAATATTTCAAACATCGCGGGAGGCCTTGAAGTTGGAAAGTTTGGCGCTGCAACCGTATCCGTCGAAGAAATAATAAAAGAAATTGCGGCACAATCTTATGACAACAGCCGAAAGATATTGTCTTTTGAAGAAATTTTAAAACAGGTTCAATGGCTCCATAAGCAGAACAAGAAAATTGTTTTCACAAATGGATGCTTCGATGTTATCCACAGAGGTCATATAGAACTGATAAAATTTTCAAAAACACAAGGCGACGTGCTCATCCTCGGCCTTAATAGCGACAGTTCTATAAAAGCCCTCAAAGGCCCGGAAAGACCAATAAACAATCAGCACGACCGCGCTACCGTATTGGCTGCTCTCGAAGATATTAATTTTGTCTGCATATTCGAGGAAGAGACGCCAATAAAACTGATCGAAGCAATCGTCCCTGATATTCTAATCAAAGGTGCACACTGGTCCCACAACGTCGTAGGACAGGAGTTTGTAGAAGCCAATGGCGGAAAAGTTGTGCTTATGCCGATAGTTGAAGGTAAAAGCTCAACTTCAACAATTGAAAAAATAAAAGCTTTGGGAAAGAACGCTTAGATGGACGAAACAATAAAAAATATAATCAACACAACGATTGAAACACACAAACAGATGGTAGACAATCTGCAAAACGACAATGCTCAGACTATCGTTGATTGTGCACAACTGATAATAAAATCCCTGAGAAAAGGCGGCACAGTTTACCTTTGCGGCAACGGAGGCTCGGCAGCTGATGCTCAGCACATTGCCGGTGAATTTGTCGGAAGATTTAAAAGAGAAAGAAAAGCTCTGCCCGCTATTGCATTATCAACCGATACTTCCGTACTGACCTGTATCGCAAATGATTATGATTATGAAAGTATTTTTTCCAGACAGGTTGAAGCACTTGTAAAAGAGAATGACATTTTCTGGGGCATTTCGACCAGCGGCAGTTCACCAAATGTTATAAAAGCAGCAAAACTGGCAAAAGAAAATGGTGCATACATAATCGCCTTTACCGGCAAAGCTGACAGCAAACTTGAAAAAATTGCAGATGTGTGCCTGTGTGCCCAGTCAAAAGCAACTGCTTCAAGTCAGGAAATTCATCAGCTTGCTTACCATATAATATGTGATTTAGTTGAAATGGATTTTGTTAACCCTTAATTTTAAAGATCAAACTATGCCCAGCAAAGCTATATTTTTGGATCGTGACAACACGCTGATTCGTGACCCAGGTTATATAAACCATCCGAGTCAGGTTGAGCTTCTTCCTTATGCTGCGCAGGCTCTGGTCGAATTAAAAAATATGGGTTATAAACTTGTGGTCGTCACAAATCAGTCTGCTGTCGCAAGGGGAATTGTATCTGAAGAAACGTTAGCTCAGATACATGAAAAATTGAAAACACTGCTGGCAAAAGAAAAAGCTGTCCTCGACGCAATCTACTACTGCCCTTTTCACCCGCAAGGCATAATACAAAAATATCGCAAAGAAAGCGATTGCAGAAAACCTAATCCGGGTATGCTGTTAAAAGCAGCAAATGATATGGATATCGACCTGAATAATTCATGGATGATAGGAGATGAAATCAAAGACATCACTGCTGGTAAAAACGCCTGCTGCAAAACTATACTTTTAGATAGCCCGTCTCACTCTCATCAAAACGATCCACAAAGTCAAGAAGCAGATTATAAGGCGGTCAATATGAAAGAAGCAGTGAATATTATAAAGCAGTATGAGCAGTCCAATCAAATACAACCCCTGCACCCAAAAACAGAACAACCGGATACCAAAAATAAGGCTCGACCAGAACCTGCTGTTGAAACACAAACACAGGCAGATGTTAATGTTGACGAAAACCAGCAAATAATTCAGTTATTGAATAAGATACTTGAACAACTGAAATTCAACCAGCGAAACAATATGTTCAATGAATTCTCAGTAATGAGAATGTTAGCTGGTATAGCGCAAATAGTTGCTCTTTCTGGTTTCGGTCTGGCTATATATCTTTTTAAAAGGCAGGCACAAGACATCAATAATATTCTGCTGTCCCTGAGCTTTGCAGCATTCCTGCAGATGATGGCTTTAACTTTTTACATAATGAACGAACGAAAGTAGTTTCAATATCCGCTTATCAAAAAAATGCAAAAAGATAACATTCTAATCTGGCTTCCTTCACCAATGGGCGATGCAGTGCTGGCAACACCAGCATTGAGAGCAATCCGCAATCACTACGCTGACAGCAGCATATACTTTTACGCCAACAAGATAGTAAAAGAAGTGCTTTCCCCCTGCCGATTTAATGACTATTGGCTTGCTCAGGATACTAATTGCCCTTTCAGAACAGCACAGAAATTCAAAAATTATAAATTCAAACAGGCAATACTTTTAAAAAATTCTTTCAGCTCAGCTTTAGCTATATTTCTGGCAGGGATCAAATCACGAGTTGGTTATGCAAGAGATTGCCGAAGTTTACTGCTGACAGAAAAACTCTATCCGCCCAGACTTGCAACGGGGAAATTCAAACCACAATCCATGGTAAAATATTACCTTGCACCAGCTATCTGGCTTGGTTGCAATATCCAAGATGATCAGCTCGAACTATCAACGGATCAGCAATCATCACAAAGTCTGAAAGAAAAACTCCCGCAGGTCGATTCAACAGACAAACCACTGTTCATTCTTGTTCCGGGCGGAGCATTTGGGCCAAGCAAATGTTGGCCGGCACAATACTTTGCAAAAACAACCGACCTGTTAATAGAAAAATATAACGCAAACGTGGTAATATCTGTTTCTCCATCGCCGCAGGAAATGAAAATTGCCGGTGAGATATGTGCTTCAAGCAAAAATAAGTTAATCGACATTAGTCAGGCAAAGCTTTCTCTGGGGCAATTAAAAGCCTTGTTTGAAAAAGCGTCTCTGGTAATAGCTAACGATACCGGGCCAAGACATATTGCCATCGCTTTGAAAAGAAAAATCGTTACTCTTTTTGGCCCCAATGACCCAGCATGGACTGATACGGGCTATGAAAACGAAATTCAGATAGTAACCGACGTTCCGTGTGCTCCATGTCAAAAGCCCAAATGCCCGACAAAAAATCATATCTGCATGAAAGCTATTTCTGTTGAGCGGGTATTTGATGCCGCCATAAAATTAGTTGAAGGTGATAAATAAACATGGTCACAGATAGACTGAAAAAAATATCAGACTCTGTATTTATCGATCCAGATTTCAAACAGGACCTTGAAAATATAGGCCTTAGCAATATCGATAATATTTTTTCTTTTAATCAAGGTCTAAATCTTGCAAAAAAAAATATATCAAAACATCGAAACAGGGTTCAAATAGAACTCAAAGACAGACAAACTACCATATTTCTAAAACGCTACACAAGCCCACCTATAATAACTCAACTGAAAAATTGGTTAATAGCTAATAAAATAATAAGCTCAGCCCTGCTTGATTTTGAACCATCTGAAAAACTAAGCGAACTCGGAATAAATACCCCAAAAACCGTCCTGCTCGCCCAGCAATGGGGTAAAGTATTTGAAAAAAGAAGTGCAATCGCAACTCAACAGGTTCCAAACTCGCAATCTCTTGAAAAAAGACTTCCTTCTTTTATCACAGAATCAAACATTAAAAACAAACTGAAAGTAAAATTCATAAAGGACCTTGCTGAATTTATAAAAAAATTCCACAGCACAGGATATCGGCACCGCGACTTATATTTTGCTCATATTTTTTACAACCAAAATGAAAATATATTTCACCTCATAGACCTTGCACGTGCGTTTAAACCAGTTATCTTTAAAAGCCGTTTCACAATCAAGGACCTTGCTCAGCTGTATTATTCGGCACCTGCAAAGTTTTTTACGAGGGCTGACCGTCTGCGTTTCTACAAAACATATTCAGGCAAAAACAAATTAACTCACAAAGACAAATTCGTTATTCATAAAATAAAAATAAAATTAGATAAAATGGCAAAGCACGACAAAAAACACAATCGGATTGCCCCCTATGCAAACCAGTAAATATTATATATAATCCGCCGATGAATAAAAAAGTTGCAATAATAATAGAAAGAACAAACATTGACTTAGGTGGAGCCGAAAGATCCATCTTTGAATTAAAAAATCAGCTCTGCGCCCAGGGAATTGATGTCAGTATCCTCGCAGCGGAAGGGGAAAAAACATCTGAACACATTAAAATACTCTGTCAAAACAACAAATGCCAACGAACAAAATACAATACTTTCGCAAAAGCCCTTAAAAATCATTTAAAAACAAATTCTTACGATATCATCCATAGTGTTCTCCCTTTTGATTTCGTCGATATATATCAGCCCAGAGGCGGCAGCTATGCTGAATCAATCCAGCAAAACGCAGTAAGCTATCAAAATAATTTCATAACCGCCTGCAAAAAATTAACATCATTACTTAACTGCCGTCGAACTGCAATGCTTAACGCAGAAAGAAGATTATGCAAAAAAAATAATGGGCCAATTGTGGCAGCGTTGTCACGCTATGTCGCAGACCAATTTAAAAAACACTACAAACTGCCGCTGAATAGAATAGCCATTATTTCCAATGGTGTGAAAATAAACAAAGAATTTGACCGCGAAGAATCTGAGAAACTAAGAGCGATTATTTTACATAAATTAAACCTGAAAGAAGCCGACAACCCCGCACTGTTGTTATTTGCCGCAAATAACTTCAGACTAAAGGGATTAAACCCGCTTCTGATAGCATTGCAAAAAACTCAAAAAACAAAAACACAGAGACTGCCTTACCTTGTTATCGTCGGCAACGGAAAACCGAAAAAATACCAAACCCTCGCAAAAAAACTTGGTATTCAGAACAGAATAATTTTTCTTGGAGCTATAAAAAATATACAAAACGCCCTGGCTATTACAGACATCGCTGTTCTGCCTACCTTCTATGACCCTGCAAGCAGATTCATACTTGAGGCCCTTGCTGCCGGAAAACCAGTAATAACTACAAAATTAAATGGCGCAACAGACATGTTCAAACAAGATGTTCACGGCAAAGTTATTGACTGCCCGCAGAACACAGACTCCCTTGCCGAAGCAATTATATATTTTTCAAATACAGCAAACATAGAAAAAACAACCAACGCCATCATTAACGACAACCTGAAACAAAACATATCAATTGAACGAGTCGCAACCGAACTCATCTCATTATATGAAACAATAATTGAAAAACGGAGACAACAGTGAAATTCATAATTTTGATTATTGCCGCATACCTGTTAGGTTCAGTCCCATTTGCTATGATAATCGCAAAAGCTCATGGAAAGGACCTCCGTAAAATAGGCTCAGGCAACATCGGTGCAACAAATCTGTCACGTGCCGTTGGTAAAAAATGGGCATACTTCTGCTTTATACTCGATGCAGCCAAAGGCCTTATACCAATGCTCATTGCTTCAAAATTTATTTCCTCCCAGCCAACCACAACTGAATTACTGCTGTCCCTCGTTGTCGGATGCGCAGCAATCGCCGGGCATATATTTCCGATTTACATCAAATTCAAAGGCGGAAAGGGTGTCGCAACAAGTTTCGGCGTTGCAATGGGACTTTGGCCCTACTATACAACCTGTGCAATTATCGCAATGGTATGCTGGTTGTCCTGCGTGTTTATCTGGCGATACATATCGCTGGCATCCATCATTGCAGCAATAGTATTCCCAATAACATTAACAACAATTACGATACTAAACAAAAGCTGGCAATTCCAAAACCTCTGGCCGCTTTTTATCGCTGCAATTGCAATACCACTGATGGTAATTTTCAAACATCGAGAAAATGCAATAAGAATAATCAAAGGCAATGAACACAAAGTCTTCAGCAAAAAAACTAACTAATTATATATACCCGCGATACAAAATACAAATCAGTTATTTTTTGATAACTATGCTTTCAAGGTTTCGCATTCCTCAACAAAGTTTTTAGAATAACCATCGATTTCCACCTCTGTAATAATTGGACTCAGGTAGATTTTGTCTCCTAACACGGTTTTCACAGCCATAACTATTTCTTCAAAAAGATAATCTTTAAATATATAGCCGCAAATGCCTGCATTAAACATCTCACTGATAACCATTTCGTCCAACAGCTTAGACAATGCCACTAACTTGACATGTGGAAATTCTTTTAACATCTGCTGTATCATTTCTATAGTATTGAAACTAGGTATGTTGACATCAAATATTACAACATCTGGCTTAAACTTACGAACCATCAGCAATGTCTCAAAACCATCCTCTGCTTCTGCCACAACTTTAATATCACCGTGACTCTCAAGAAGTGACCTCACACCCTGCCTTACGATTCCATGATCATCAGAAATCAGAACTTTAGATACCATTTGATCTTCCTCCATATCTACAATCAGAAAAGAATTCTATAAATATTTTCCCATTCATTGCCCCCCCCTCAAAAAAACAATAATTTACAGCCTTTACGAATCTTTCGGTATTCAGTATCGTTTTTAACATAACAAATACCTGCTGTACGATCCCCTGAAACAACTTTGCAACATCTATAGTAGTAAAATCTGTCATTTTACCCAAAAACTTTAATATTTCTTTTGAAAATAAACAAAAAAAATACTTTTGTATGAAAAGTAACCATAATTTAATTAAGTTTTTTATTCAAGATATCAGATACTATTTCAGGGTTAGCTTGTCCCTTGGTTCTCCGGATGACCTGCCCAAGTAAAAACCCAATCGCCGCCTTACTTTTCTTACCGCCGCTGCGAACGTCAGCAACCGCCTTTGCATTCTCAGCCAGCACTGCATCAACAAATGTCACTAACTCCCCTGCATTACTCTTTTGTATAAGATTAAGCTCCCTGATAATTTGCTCAGGCTCTTTTCTACTGACAATCATTTCATGTATCACCTTGTCGCCTGCAGAAGAACTTATGTCGCCATTACCGATCATTCGAGCAAGTGTCACTATATCAACCTCCTTCAAACCGAGCTCTGCCAGACTGCACCCTCTCTCATTAGCAATCTTCAGTCCAACCTGTGTAATCAAATTGCAAACCCGCTTGGGTTCACCACCTGCTTTAACAACCCTCTCAAAAAATTCAGCATTGGTCCGTTCACTTGTCAAAACACCAGCATCATACTCACTTAAATTATACTCTGCCATATAACGCATCTGCTTTTTCAAAGGCAACTCACACAGCCGCCCTCTTATCTCTTCAAACCACTCATCTGTCACCACTACAGGTAAAATATCTGGGTCAGGAAAATATCTATAATCAGAAGCTTCTTCTTTCCCCCTCTGCAAAACTGTCTGCTGGCCTGCATCATCCCAGCCGCGAGTAGTCTTATTACCCTTAACCATCACACAAGCTGTCCGATCAAACTCCTCAAGCTGGCGAACAACTTCATAGTTAACACTCCTCTCCAAAGCCCTGAAACTGTTAAGGTTCTTGATCTCAACTATAGGCGTTCTGTATTCTTTACCGTCTTTAATAATTATTAAATTAACATTAGGCTCAAAACGCATGTGTCCCTTCTGCATATCAGCATCAGAAATACCGAGGTATCTCACTATCCTCTGCAATTCAACAGCCATCACACGAACCTCAGAACCGCTATTCATATCAGGTTCCGTGACAATCTCAAGCAAAGGTGTCCCTGCCCTGTTTAAATCAACTCGTGAATAGTTCCCGCTCGTGTGCGTATTCTTACCCGCATCTTCCTCAAGATGTGCCCTTGTAATACGTATCTTCTTAACCTGTCCATCATCAGTCGGTATCTCAATATATCCATGCTCACTGAAAGGCAGATCATACTGGGTTATCTGGTAATTTTTTGGCAAATCAGGATAATAATAACCCTTCCTGTCCCACTTGGTAAACCTGGAAATTTCACAGTTAAGCGCAAGCCCCGCCAGCACAGCATACTCAAATGCTTTCTTGTTCATTACAGGAAGTGCCCCAGGCAAACCCAGACAAACCGGACAAACCCTGCTGTTGGCTTGCTGATCATATACAAGCTCACAGCCGCAAAACATTTTCGTCGCAGTCCGAAGATGCACATGAATTTCCAAACCTATAATAACTCTGTATTCCAGATCAGCCATTTCAAAACTCACTAAACTACATTTGCTTTTTTCTTGTTCCATTGGAACTGTGATTCATACATTCTGGCAATCCTCAGCAATTTAGCCTCCGCAAACATAGGGGCTAATATCTGCAAACCAACTGGCAACCCGGATCTATCGAACCCGCAGGGAACACTGATCCCAGGAACTCCCGCAAGATTAACAGCAATAGTATAAATATCAGAAAGATACATCTTCAATGGATCATTTATTTTCTCACCAACCTTAAAAGCGGTCGTCGGCGATACCGGCATCATAATACAATCACACTTTTCAAACGCATTAATAAAGTCACCTCGTATCAGGTTACGCACCTTCAGTGCCTTAAGATAATATGCATCATAATACCCGCTCGAAAGAGCATATGTCCCCAGCATTATTCTTCGCTTAACCTCTTTACCAAACCCATCCCCACGTGACTTTGAATAAACTTCAATGTAATCCTTAGGCTCAGCCGTTCGGTATCCATAATGAACCCCATCAAACCTTGCCAGATTACTCGACGCTTCTGCTGTAGCTATCATATAATAAGCCGCTATCGAATAATCGAAATAAGGCATCTCTATTTCAACAACCGCCGCCCCAATTCTCTTATAAACTTCTATCGCAGTTTCTGTCGCCAAGCGAACCCCTTCATCTGCGCCATCGTTAAATTTTGTCACAACGCCAATCTTAAGACCATCAACTCCATCATTAATCCTGACAAGATAATCATCAACCGGGGCCTTTATTTCATCGACACTAGTACTGTCCCTCTCATCATGGCCTGCGATAACACCAAGCATCAACGCCGCATCTGTTACGCTTTTAGTTATAGGTCCGATCTGTTCCAGACTTGAACCGTAAGCAACCAGACCATATCTGGAAACTCGACCATAAGTAGGTTTTAAACCAACCACTCCACAAAAACTCGCAGGTTGACGAATAGAACCTCCGGTATCACTGCCCAATGCACCAAAACACATATCTGCAGCAACCGCCGCCGCTGAACCACCGCTGCTTCCGCCCGGAACCATCTCAATATTCCACGGATTAAACGTTTGCTTCAATCCCGAATTCTCCGTACTTGACCCCATCGCAAACTCATCAAGATTTGTCTTGCCAATTATAACAGCATCCGCCGCGGATAATCTCTCGACAACTGTAGCATTATAAGGAGCATGAAAATTTTTCAGCATCTTCGATCCGCAAGTAGTTACCCCGAAATCAGTACATAAATTATCCTTCAAAGCAATCGGAACACCAGCAAGAGCTCCAACCTTTTCACCTGCTGCAATTTTTGCGTCTATTTTCTCAGCCTTAGCTATCGCCCGCTCTTTGAAAGTACTGATATAAGCACCTATCGAAGCATCATATCTCTCAATGGATTCAAAAACCGCCTCGACAGCGGAAACACTCTTAACTCGCCCAGCCGCTATCTCTTCCCGCAGTTCCTTAATTCCCATGTCCAACAATTTATTCCGCATTATCAAAAACCTTTTTGCTATTACTCCGTCAACTGAAAATCAGGCTCCTGAATTGTCATCAAGTATTTTGGGAACCTTGAAAAAATCACCATCCATCTCTGGTGCATTGGCAAGCGTTTTATCAACACCAAGAGACTCACGTACAACATCATCCCTGAAACAGTTAGTGATCCCAAGGCAATGCGATAAAGGCTCAACACAATCAGTATCAACTTCGTTCATCTTTTCTACATACGCGAGAATCTCGCTAAGCTGACCTGAATACTCCCGCACCTCCGAATCACTTAGCTCGAGCCTTGAAAGCTTTGCAACTTTCCTCACCTGTTCTGCGTCAATCTTTTCCATTTCATATTCCATAAAAAAAGCGAGGGCAGAATAACCAGCCTCGCTTATAAAACGCGTAAAATTATGATCAAATTTAATTAAGCTATCGCCTTTTCAGCGGGCTTATAGTTTCGCTTAGGTGGCTTAACAATCAACCCCATACGGATCGCCTTAGCTGAAACCTTGATTCTGCAAACTTCGCCGTCAATAACTGCACGAACCTTCTGAATATTAGGTCTAAATTTTCTCCTGGTTACACCGGCAACATTTCTACCAACACCACCAAGGTACTTAGCCTTACCACGTCTGCAAATACTTCTGCCCGATACGGTTCGTCTACCTGTAAAAAAACAAACTCTTGACATTTCTATACTCCTGTCATACTTAGCTTTTTAAAGTTATCTTTCTATAAACCTTAAGAGTATAGGGCTTATTATAAACATTGCAAGTATAAACCTTATTTTAATCAAAAAAAGCTTACTATTCATCCTCCCGAAACCTGCTAAACCCCAAAAATCTGCTTTTTTAGCTGTCAAATCCACACTAAACCGGTTCATATATCCCGTATTCCTGACGTAAAACAAGTTTTTTTTAAAAAAAACATCTGTATTTTGTCAAAAAAAACTATAAAATATCCCACCATGCAAGAAATAAACCAAATATCTGCAAAATCACTTCAGGGCAAAGTTTCTTTACCATCTTTGTTCTTTATATTTTATTTCCTCAGCGTCTACCTGATAGTAAATCCTGTTCTTATCTACCATGGCGGCACTACCATAACGAATTTTCCGGCATTTTTCACAGGTTCGGATTTTTTATACAAACATTTTGCAAATCCAGCAGAACCATCCCTGTACATTTACGCTTTTATTGCTCAATTCTTCTATTTCAATTCCACAGGGGCACTGGTTATAACAATACAGGCTTGGCTGTTTTTTATCGTAATAACCAATATTATTAAAAAACTCAATCTTAACTGCCTGATTTACTTAAATTACCTGCCCCCGCTTATAATTCTTTTTCTATATAACCACTATACGTTCCATTTCGCAGCATTAAACAACATCATAATCAATCTGATTTTATTCCTTCTCTATATCAAATTACCATCCAAGACAAAACCAATAACAATGATATTGGCCTGGCCCACAATATATTACATCCTTGGGCCATCCCTTGCATACCTGGCTGTTTTATGTCTTACTTATGAACTATTTTTTGAAAAAAACTATACTAATGCTGTTTTAAATACAGCTTTGGCAGTAATCGCACCCTACATTATCGGTGTCGGATATTGTAATACTCCCATTAAAGAAGCATATTGCAGTACTTTTCCATTTTCATGGGAAACTGTAAGTTTTGCTGAACGAAAAAAATTGCTATCTCTCATTTATGTTCTTTATTGCATGCCGATAGTGATATGTCTATTGGCTGGAGTATGCAGTATTATAAAAATAAAATTAAAAAAATCAGCCGCTCACACCGGAAAACCTGAATATAATATAATTGCTGCTGCAACAGTCGCCATTATTGCTTTAGCTGTGATATCTTTAGCATACGACAAAAAACAAAAGGCTTTTTTTGCTCTCGACTACAACGCATATCACAAAAACTGGTCTAAGGTACTTTATTATGCTGATCAATTGCCTTTTAATCTTCTGGCCACCCATCAGGCAACAAGAGCCTTGTATTACACTGGCAGATTAAACGAAGATATGTTCAAATACCCCCAGCAACCACACGCCCTGCTGTTCACTGATAATAATATCCTTCATACTAGTCTCACAATTTTTGATACTTATCTTGATCTGGGATTGATAAACCTCGCTGAACACTACCTCGTCCGTAACATAAGCTATGCTGGCGAACGTGATATTTTTATCCAGAGGCTGGCTTGGATAAATATGATAAAGGGAAACGCTGGTACCGCAAAAACTTACCTGACCGCTCTAAGCAAAACACTTTTCCAGCGAGGCTGGGCGAATGAACAACTAAGAGCCATAAAACAGGATCCATTCTTATCCTTCACAGACAATAATGAAATTCAATTTGCACGCAAAAATAAAATTATTAAAGACATAAGTATGTCCTTAATGACACAACTGGATTATCTTACTTACCTGCTCGAAGCAAACCCAAAAAACAAAATGGCTTTTGAATATATGATGGCATGGTACTTAATAACGAAAAATACAGATAAATTTGTCGATAATTTAGGTCAACTACGCGACTTTGGCTACGAACAACTGCCCACTGTTTACCAGCATGCTATTCTGATGCATGTGTACAGCACGCAAAAAGAGGTAAATATGCAAGGATTCAAAATATCACCACAGACTATCGAATATGCTAAACAGTTCTATTCTGTAATGAAACAATACGCCGGGGATGAACAACTCCAGCTGAAAATGCTTAACGAAAAATATGGTGATACTTACTTTTATTACTATGTAAGAAAATTCAATAAAATGCCTAAATTTTCAGGGCGGCCAGAATGAAAATCAAAACCAAAATATTGTATACAATCATCCCGGCAGCCCTAATGCTGTCCATAGCTATAGTTACTCTAAATTTCGAAACAACTCCGGATTTATCAGGATCGCAAACAGTAGAAATGCTGCCTCCCGTTCGGCCTGATTATTCATCTGTGACGATTCCTCCTAATATCGCACCAATGAATTTTAATATCGAACTTGAGGCGGACAAATATTTTATCAGGCTTTATTCCGACACAAACGATAAAATAGAAGTAATAAGCTCTAGTTCAATAATAAAACTCCCGGAAAAACCCTGGCACAAACTGCTGCAAAATAACAAGGGCAAATCACTTAACATTGATATATATACTAAAACAAAAAATAATAATTGGCAGAAATACAAAACCATAACAAATTTCATTGCGAAAGAGGACATCGATTCTTATTTATTTTACAGAACAATACATCCTTCACATTATCGGTTAACACAAAATGGACCGGTTCAAATAATTCAGCACAATCTTACAAATTCAAAAGAAAATATACTTATAACCGGAAAAAGCTACTACCAAGGCTGTGTCAATTGCCACAGTCCTCTGAATAATAAAACTGATAAAATGACAATTGGCATAAGAAGTGATCGTTATGGAACAACTACCCTCTACATAAATGGCGACAAAATACAAAATATCGCAGCTAAAATAGGCTACAATTCCTGGCACCCGAGCGGTAAGATTATAGCATATTCTACCAACAACATACGACGATTCTTTTACTCTGCAAAAAACGAAATGCGTGATGCTGTTGATGAAGATTCCATGATCACATACTATAATGTGGAAACTCATAAAATCATTATGATAGACGAGATATCTAAAAAAGATAAACTGGAAACATTCCCGACCTGGTCGACGGATGGGAAATACCTGTACTACTGCTGCAGTGATAAAACCTGGGACAACATGGAAAAAATTCCACCAGACGGATACTACGACTTGAAATATGATCTTATGCGAATTTCTTATAACATAGACAAAGATGTATGGGGCAAGCCTGAAATCGTCATATCAGCAAGCGAGGCTAAAAAAAGTATACTGATGCCAAGAATCAGCCCTGACGGCCGCTGGCTTGTTACCTGCATGGTCGATAATGGCGGATTTCCTGTCTGGCCAACCAGCAGTGACCTTTATATTACGGATTTAAACAAGGCTGAAGCAACTGGAATATTTAACTATGAAAAACTTTCGTTAAATACTGATCTGAGCCAGTCATGGCACAGCTTCTCATCCAACAGCAGATGGCTCGCTTACAGCAGTAAACAGCAGAATGGCCTGTTTACAAGAATATATCTTGCATACATTGATGAGAATGGACAGTCGCAGAAATCATTTATTGTTCCACAAAAAAACCCTTTGCGCTATGACAGCACTATCGAATCTTTATCATTCCCGGAACTAACGACAGGGCCAATGAGAATATCTGCTGGCCAACTTGCCGCTGCAATAAGAAATTCCAATCAGATAAAAGTTGATATACCAGTAACGATGGCAACTCCAGAGGAAAAGTCGACCAAAAAGCTACCCCCACATCAGAAGTCGTTAACTCCTTATACCGAAATAGAATAGGACAAATGTAATTCTAATTTCCACCTGTTTTCAGGGGTTCTATTCCAGCAGCAAGTGTTAGAATTTTGGGGTTTTTATACCAGCAACGAGTTGTTGGAATATGGATGAATATGTGGGATTGGGTGGTAAAAATATCAATCATTCACGCGCGTAGTGGGCATTTTCGCGTTTTTCATGGTTCAAAAATTTGCCTTTTTGACGATTTTTGCTGCTTTTTTATCACTTTTTACATCTTTTTGACAAAAAAGTGAACGTTTTTTATCACCACAAAATAGCGATACGCGCGTGAATGATTGATTTTCCCTGACTCAGGAAAACCAGGACCGGGCAGCATAATTAGCAAAAAAAACTGTCCGCCGTTTATGCAGCACCACAAGTTTGAGCTGGTTTTTCTTGTCTTAATAGTTTGTGCTGTGGTATAATTGCTTTTTCCCAAAGGATAAACAAATAATAAAAAGCGAGAAAAACAGGGAACGAAGATGAAAAGACTCCCTAATGTATATTTTATCAGCAATATTATCTATTATGGTATCAGCATTACTGTCTTGCCTGGGAGTTAAATAAAATAATAAAAAGGAAGGAATAAAAACGAAAGGGAAACTCAAATGAAAAAACTGGTAAGGAGGGCTGTATTAAAGGTAATGTTTGTAATGTTTTTACTTGGTGTTGTTCCGGTTCAGGCAGTTACATTTACGACGCCTGTGACCATCGCTGAGAACGACACCGCCTATGATGGTCTGGATATTATCGTCAACGGCTGTGTTGTTACGATCAATGGTACACATTCCTTTGCCAGCCTGACGATTCAAAACAGCGGTGCTGTAACTCAATCGCAGGGAGTTCCTATGAACCTGACTATATCAGGAGATATTGCTATAGAGGCAGGCTCGACTATTGATGCCAGTGGTCGCGGGCATGGTCAGAACTCCGGAATTGGTGCAGGGTCCGAAAGCGGTGGCGGAGCTGGTTATGGAGGCGAAGGCGGATACAGTCGGCACGGTGCAGCTGGTGGAGCTACTTATGGTTCAATGGTGACACCTGTTGACCTGGGCAGCGGCGGAGCTAACAGTGACTATGGCAATCTGCCTGGCGGTGCTGGTGGTGGTGCAATAAAGCTGGTTGTTTCGGGTGCTCTTACTATTGATGGCAGTATCAGCGCCAATGGCATTAATGGCGGGGTTAGTGATTATTATGACCAGAGTCAAGGCGGCGGCGGGTCTGGTGGAAGCATCTTGATCACAGCAGGTGTTCTTACCGGGACTGGTTCGATAACAGCCAACGGCGGCAGTTCGCTGGGCAGTTGGAGCGGAATTTGGGCCGGAGGAGGCAGCGGCGGACGTATTGCCCTGCATTATACTTCTGGTTCTTTTGCAGGCGTTTTATCTGCTAAAGGTGGAACCGGGGCCAATAATGGAGGCGCAGGAACAATTTATCGTAAGGGCAGCTCTGATGCCAACGGCCAATTATTGATCAGCAATGGCGGAATCGTCGCAGGATGGACGCCGATATCAAACTATACGCCTTACGATGCAGTAATTTCTGATGGTGCAGTTGTTTATACACCAAGCCCGGTGACACTGTCAGGTCTGGCGATTAATGCAGGTGGCATTATCAGTCATAAGGATGTGGCAGAGACTGGGGTAAACTTAACAGTACTTGGTAATGCTGTGATTGATGCCAACGCTACGATCTTTACTGACGGTAGAGGTTATCGTCAGCAGTCTGGTCCGGGTGCCGGATACGAAGGAGGCAGCGGTGCAAGTCATGGCGGCGAAGGCGGAAGAAGCAAGTATGTAGCTGATGTCAGGTTAATTTACGGATCGCCGGTTGAACCTATTGACCTGGGCAGCGGCGGCGGGTCGGCCGGCTATGGCGGTGTCCAGGGAGGCCCGGGCGGAGGTCTTGTAAAACTGGCTGTCTTCGGCAATCTT
>CAZBKA010000059.1:0-18360 GCA_964492365.1 uncultured Pirellulales bacterium
ATGCCAGCGCCCAGCTTAGCCTTGGTTGTAAAATATCAATTCCCAGCGGATTAACCCGATATTCACATTTGAGATTCGTCGGGTTCAGATTAGATTTGCCGCAGGCATTTCCGTAACTTACAAAAAGCATAAGTGTAATAAGTAAAAGATAAATAGTTTTTTTCATATTCAGTCTCCAAATAATATGCATCTTTAAATAAAAGGCCTTGTCGGAATATACGCATAACAAGGCCTTTTCTAAGCGAAATCAAACTAACATTTTTATATTTTTGATGTAAAACTGTAATTGCCTGAGCCTACTTCAAAGACAGTAAAGCCTTCTTCTGTTCTGAGGAATTTCACAAACTTTTTATCGCTATACATTTTTTCAACTTCATCTGTTGTCTTAATTTTTTTAGTCGGAACATAAACCATAGCAGTTGTATTCGCCGGGATTGTAATATCGAGCATGAATTCACCATTCTCAATCTTCCATGCTGATTTTATTAAGCCGTTGATGGACTCATAGCTTGCATTTGCATAAGTCAGGTCACCGCCCGGTTGGGGTTTAATGATTATTTTTTTGAATCCATTGCCGATAGTATCAATTCCAGCAACAGTACCCATCATCCATCTTCCGACAGCGCCGAAAGAGTAATGGTTAAATGAGTTCATGCCAGGTGTCTGGAATCCTTTTTCTTCTGTCCATCCGTCCCAGCGTTCCCATATTGTGGTTGCGCCATTTTTAATGCTGTAGCCCCAGCTTGGGAAGGTGTCATTTAAAAGCAGCTTATAAGCTACATCCAAATTACCAGTTTCGGTCAAACTCGGCAGCAGATAGCTCAATCCTACAAAGCCTGTTGAAAGATGCCAGTTTTTCTCTTTTACTCTTTCATACAGAAGCTTACCAGCTTTTTCCCTGTCTGAATCACTCAGCAGATCAAATGCCAATGCCATCGCATAACAGGTTTGAGTATCGCCTTTAATTTTACAGCTTTCTTTTTCTACATAAGCATCATTGAATGCTTTTTTGATTTTATTGAACAAGTCCTCATATTTTTTCCCGTCTTCAACAAATCCGACGTTATACGCCATTTCACTAAGCAGCTTTGTGCTGTAAGCAAAGTATGCCGTACCGATAACATCTTTTGGTGTATAGGAGTCTATTGAGACCCAGTCACCATAGCCTTCGTTTGGTCGTAACAGGTTTTCGCTGTTTTTCTCGCAATAGGCAATCCATTTTTTCATTGCTTCAAAATGTCTGATCACAAGTTCATCGTCACCATATACATGATGAACTGTCCATGGACAGATTACACCGGCATCGGCCCAGGCTGCGGTTCCACCACCTTCGGCACATTTTCTCGGTGCAACGTCTGGGAAATCACCTTCAATTCCTTGTGCATCATCAAGATCAACTAACCATTTTGTGTAGAATTCGGCTGTGTCCATGTTATACGTTGCTGTTCTTACAAATATCTGCGCATCACCGGTCCAGCCGAGCCTTTCATCACGTTGCGGACAATCTGTTGGAATGTCGATGAAATTACTCCTCTGACCCCAGCAGATGTTTTTATAAAGTTGATTTACCATCGGGTGCGAACATTCAAAACTGCCTGCAACAGGTGTATCAGAATTTACCACCAGCCCCGTGATCATGCCAAGCTCTGGTTTATTTTCGAGACCTGTAACTTCAACATATCTGAATCCGTGAGATGTAAACATAGGTTGCCATACTTCAGTACCATCGCCTTTGCAGATATATGTATCTGTGCATCGTGCGGATCTGAGATTCTCAGTGTAGATAGTGCCGTTAGGATTAAGTACCTCAGCAAACCGGAGAGTAACCCTCTGGCCCGTTTTACCATTGATCTTTAATCTTACAATGCCGGCGAAGTTCTGACCAAGGTCAAATACATAAACGCCTTTTGCAGGTTCAGTAATTACTTTGGCGTTTATTTCCTCTGTAAGTCTTACTGGTACACCAGGATATGCCTGCAAGTATTTTGTTTCAACACTGTCCTGGGCCTCAACCTTGTTCCAGTTGCCATCATTAAAGCCTGGCTTATCCCATCCGGTTAACTCCTTATTGGCGTCATAAGTTTCGCCCATCATCCAGTCTGCTTCGATAGTTGGCCCATAAGAAGCTTTCCATGACGCATCAGAGACAATCGTTTCAGTTGAGCCGTCAGTGTATATCACCTCAAGCTGGGAGATATATCTTGGATACTTGCCGTACCGTTCCCGGTTATATCCGAAACCTATATGTCCAGCATACCAACCATCACCTAAAACGGTTCCTATCGCATTGCTGCCTTCTTTAAGCAGGCTCGTAACATCGTGACTGAAATAATAAACCCTTGTCAGGTAATCTGTCCAACCTGGTTTATAATATTCATTACCGACTCTTTTACCATTGATATTAGTTTCAAAAATGCCCAATGCTGAGCTGTATAAAAATGCCTGTTTGATGGGTTTTTTGAGTGCAAATTCTTTTCTAAGGTGTGGCGGCGGCGGAAGTATAAGCTCGCCTTGACTTGGTGAGCCGAAAGGAGCTTCACCCCATTTTGCGGTTGCTTTCAAATTTACCCAGCTGCTGTCATCGAAATCTGCTTTGGTCCAGTCAGTTCCATCACGCCAGCCTTTGTCAACTTTCCAGCTTTCATCGAGTTTCAAGGTTTCTACCGTGCCGTCCTCATAGACTAACTCGAATTTACCTATTATGCTGGCAGGGTTGGATGATTCACCCTGATTGACGCCATTTATAGCAAGGATATTTTGTCCTTGTTTGAGAAAATCAATTAGATTTGTGTCATATTTTCTGCCCAGGGTTACATCAATAACAAGGGTACCATTAATAAACAATATCGCCTGATCGTCGGCTGCCATAGAACTGCGTACACTTTTCAGTTTGCTCTTAACATCAATAATTTTTCTTGTATAGATATGACCGGGGTCAGCGCTTTTTGAATCTCCGATACTTGGGTGCCATACCCACATACAATCGTCAAGACTTAGTGACTTTTGTTTGTTTGGATTTGACACATCAGATTCATAATTTGGTGCGTCATAGCCTATCCATTTTCCCTGCCAGTCTGATTTGTCCAGAAGTCCCATTGTCCAAAACGCCGTCTCGGACCATTTGGAAGCGTTGCCGTCTTTGTCCCAGACCATCACTTTCCAGAAACACTGCATACGTGATTTTAAAGGCAAGCCTTTATATTCGATCTGATTGGTTTTGTCACAATTGACTTTGCCGCTATCCCAGATATCAGCTTTTTGTTTGTCGAGGTTTTCTTGTGAACTGGAAACGAGTATCCGATACGCTGTCTGAACCTGGCCTTTTGTCTCAGATTCAACTATCCAGCTGAGTCTGGGAGTGGTAATATCAATGCCTATCGGATTAGCATGATATTCTGTACGTAATTTCACTGCATTAATGTTACTGTTTTTCATAAAGATTCCACCTTGTGTTGGTAAACAAATGCCTGAGATTATAAATAATGCTGATAACTGAATAGTTAAAAAACACTTCATACAGTATTACCTCCTTGTTTTATTAATAACCTGCTGATTATTTTATAAATCAACAATAACTCGTATTTACTGCTCAGGGTTTTTATTTGTTCAGAAAAATTAAAATTCTTTGTCATTGCCGCCATGAATAAGTCTTAATTGGCCGACGTTGGGAATCAGACCAAATCTTGAATTGGGGAAAGGTTTAAATCCATTTGGCCAATAAACAAACAATGCTTTACCTACGACATACTCCCTAGGCACAATACCGGTTTTGAAAGTTTTTCCGTTGTTGCCAACTCCCTCACTTGTCCATAATCTGCTGTCATAACTGTTCGGGCTGTTGTCGCCGCAAACGAAAAATTCATCTTCATTAAGTTTGAAAGGCCCACTGATAGCCTGTCCCTCAGGGGTATTTCCGCGATTGCTGCCGGTGACACTGAGATAATGAGTATCTCGATCAATGGAAACATGTGACAGTGTAAGTTTTCCACTTCCGTATATTTCCAATGTTGACTGCTTTTCAGCTTTTATTTCACCGGCACTGTTAGCATCCATACCCAAATCAAAAGTCAGTTTTTCATCAGCGAAGTTTAATATAAGCTTGTGATCAACATTGATAAATTCAAACCCTTTTGGTTTACCAGCAGCCGGCATATTGATTTGTTTCTGAGCAAGGACTTTCGTTTGCCCGTTAATATCACTGCTGATAGTCATTTGACCTTCGCCGGTAACCATCGCCTTGTATTTGGTGTCATACTTACTCAACCCTGCACCAATAGAAAAGTCCTTATCCTGCCACTGTGCATATAAGCTGACTTTCAAATCACTGCAAAATTCTAAACCGCGGTAACTTGAAATATTGTTATATGCATACGCGCATTTGAAATCGTTTCCAAGGGTAGTATCATAAAACAAGGTGTTGACCATATCAGCAGGGCAGTCTAATGTAAACCGTGTTCGATTTTGCGGGTCGATTTGCCAATTTGAACCTTCAGCCGATTTTAAAGGCTGTTGCCATCGATGCCCATTGAAAACACCCATGTTTGGTTTTGCAGGTTGCATATCATTATTATATATATGCATCCACAACTCTTCCTGAACTTTCGCCGATTTCCTTGCTATTTTGCCATCGATATAAATGTCACCATCAATTATCTCGACAGTTTCACCAGGTTTGGCGATGAGCCTCTTTATATAGTTTATCTTAGGCTCCAATGGATTTTTGAATACTACAACATCCCATCGTTGCGGTTCAAAGAACTGGTAAAGACATTTGAGCACCAGTATCCGGTCACCATTGCATATGTTGCTGGTTCCAATACTTGTATTATAGTAGCCGCAATTAGGACACCTTGAAGTGCTCTTTATCTGCAGACTTGGATGGGGCAATGAATCCTCACTCATGCCGTAAGATCGCGGATCAAAACCGAAATCATAAGGCTCCCCGCATTGAGGGCACCTGAACCGAAAGTGTGCTCCTTTCAATGTCTCTGCCATCGAACCGGTAGGGATCCGAAATGCCTCCATCACAAACGCCCTGAACACAAAAGCAAGGATAAATGCGGTGATAAGCCATTCGAGTGTATTTACTATTTCCGCTGCCCGGCTTTTAGGTCTGATATTTTCTTTTTCATTTGGTTCAAACATAGTAGGTCAAAAACAAAAACATCCAAATTAAAATAAAGTTATAATTAACGCTGGACAATCCAAAAACGCAATTATGCAGTTAAAAACAGCATTGGTCAACGATAATATTATGTATTAAAGTTGTTTTTGTTTAAAATCCTCTTTTTAGAACTTTATGTGCAAAAACTTTGTGTTTGTGAGGTAGGATGGACACTTCAGTGCTGATATCGTATGAAAAAACGTATTTTCATATAATTACAAATTAATAAAACTTTTTGATAGCTACTATAAAATTTTTGTTTAAAATTGCTTGCCGTATAGAAGTCTTTATATTATAGTGGGTTGTGAAGGTTTTGTATTATACTGCTTTGTGAAAGTTGGCAGGATATTTTAAAATGGTTAAAAAAATAATAATGAATTCTTGGTTGTTTCTTCGTGGAATGAGGTAGCCTATGTCAACAGTTACAAAAAAAGAACTTATTAGTCGGATTGCAGAGCGTACACAGGCAAAAAGAATTCTGGTTAAAAACATCATACAGTCTTTTCTTGATGAAATTACAGATGAGTTGTCAAAGGGCAATCGTCTGGAGTTTAGAGATTTTGGAGTTTTTGAGACCAGACAAAGAGCCGCTAGAATGGCTCAGAATCCAAAAACACTTGAAAGAGTGGATGTGCCGCCAAAAAGCACTGTTAAGTTTAAAATGGGTAGATTGATGCGAGATAATCTTACATCTGAAACAAGCGAAAACAAAGACAGCAACCGCTGATAAGCTTGATATATTCTTCAAAAATTGTTTAGTTGCGTTGTAGTTTTACAATGTTGGAATCTAGTGAGGAAGAAAAAGTTTAGTAAGTATTTGTTGTTCTCAAGGAGTTTCTTATGTCAAAAGGAACAGTAAAGTGGTTCAATCCTAAAAAAGGCTATGGTTTTATCGCAGCTGAGGATGGTCGTGATATCTTTGTTCATTACGGCAGTATTACAGGTGATGGATTCAAAACCTTAGCAGAAGGAGATTCTGTAAGTTTCGATATTGCAGAAGGAGAAAAGGGCCCAAGAGCTGAAAATGTTTTGCAAATTGCTGAAAATAAGTAATTCTCACTAAAAGTTGTTCTCGTTGATTCATAGTTGCTGTTGGTCTTGTTTGGGTGTTGTTGTTTTGTAATTGCTTTTGTGTACAGGGGTATTACAAGTGGGTACTTTATCCCTGGTTATGCAATGAGAAGGGAACTATGCAAAAAAACACATCCTCTTTTGTTCTTTCCTTATAAATTTATTATATTTTTCTGCTGCACAGTTATAATATCAATAGAGTTTAAGGGTGTTACAAAAAAGGCCGGTCATATGTTGACTGCAAACGTACAATCTGCTTTGGATTGCAATGTGCTCGTCCTGAACAAAAACTACATGGCAATCAAAATAATCAGGGCTAAAAGGGCGTTTTCTTTTCTTTTTCGCCAGGTTGCGGAGGTTGTTTCATGTGATGATCAGTTTTTTTCTAATTATGATTTTAATCAATGGTGCCAGCTAAGCCAGGTCAGACGCGACTTTGAACGGGAAAATCATGATTGGATCACAACTGTTAATTTCTGTATTGCTGTACCACGCATAATAAGACTTTTGTTTTGTGAACGCATGCCGCAAAATGAGGTTAAATTCAATCGAAGGAATATATTTGCTCGTGATAAAAATACATGTCAGTATTGTGGCAAAAAGTTCCCAACCAGCGAACTTTCACTTGATCATGTAATTCCGAGGATACTTGGCGGCTGTGCAAGCTGGGAAAATATTGTTTGTTCATGTGTTAAATGCAATGCCAAAAAGGGGGGCAAAACACCAAGGCAGGCTAACATGACTCTGATTCACAAAGCCGTAAAACCAAAATACAACGCGCTCCTCCATACTCACATGGCAAACCCAAGATACAAAAGCTGGAAACAATTCCTCGACCACGCCTACTGGTCCATAGAGCTTCAATGAAAATGTAAAATTGACAACACCTGCGTTGCCTGAACCATCACTGTTAATAATAAAAAAAAAGGCTGACAAGCTCCTGCAATGCTGGTCAGCCTTTTTATAATAAATATGTTTAATTAAACTTTGTTTTATTTATTCATTCTTGCTAACTTTATAGCATCGAATGGATAGGCATCACCTTTTTCAAACTTGCTTAATGTTATATTGTGCTGCCCTGCAGAGGCTATTTCAAACACAATTTCATGTACCTGGCTCTGATAGTCCTTTGCCGTTGTATAGTTGCCGATTTTTACATCATCCAGCAGAACATCAATCGTTTTAGTTGTCCAGGTATTTAGCTGTCCGATAGTTAAAGTATATTTCCCTGCCTGTTCGATATTGAAATTTATCTTTACAGAATTGGCATATTTTTCCCTGTCAGGCATGTGCTTACCCATAAAATCTTTCCAGTTTTGTTTCTCATTGTCTGCAGTAATAGTATATGTAGTCTCTTTTGCAAATTTATAAATATCGGTGCCGAGTTCCTCACAACTGCCGTCAAAAATACCGATCTGCCAGACATTTTTAGGTAAAGTTTCGAAATTATACTGTTTCAGCTTGTCCAGTTTTTTAACTCTGTCCCCCAGATCACCATCCTTAAATACACAGAATCCGCCATTATCCACAACATCCCAAAGCAATCCGTCACCTGCATGTTTTGCAATCATCTCATTTCTGAGTTTGCTGTTTTCAGTTGCTTTTGATATCAGATCATTAGTCTTGCTCAAAAGTTCATTAAACTGGCTTTCATTTTCCGCAAGATAAGCGTTTTCAATTGCCATATCACTTTCGACAATTATTTTTGCTGTTTGCCATTCCAGGTTTGTATAGTCCAGAGATATCTTGAATCTTTCCATTCTCTGCTTTATTTCTGCATCTTGTACTTCGCCGAATACATTTTCAAGTTTCTCACAAGCCAAACCGAAAAGCTTAGCAGCATTGGCAACATAATCATATTCGCATATGAGGAATTTTTTATTAATATTCTGGAAGTAACGCAAATCAGGCTGTGCATCTTCAACAAGCTGATAAATTTCCCTCATTTGCGCTGCATACTGACCATATACTTTTTCAAAGTAATCCTGCATAATGCTTTCTGTATCGGTATCAGTATCCCACATCAACTTTGCCAGAACATACATATTGAAAGCCTTGGTCCGTGTCCCCATTGCCCCGATAGGCAGCTCAAATCCGTCCAGTCCGTTTTCCTTGAACCATTTCAGTTCAGGTTTCATATTTTTAAGATACATCGGGTGAAATCCCAACCCAAGGTGTCTTGCATATTTTTCATGTAGAATAAACTTGCAATTATGTTCTTTTACAATTTTCTTCCATGCTGCGAAGTCATCCCTGAAATCTTTCGATGTTCCTTCATCATAAAACAATTTATTGTAATCACGTCCCCACGTACAAAGCGAAATCGTCATCCCATCATAAGGCTTTTCCTTGACAGGGGGTTTAACATGGCTGCCGTAAGCAAAATGTGCGAATTCAACATTGGGTACCTCATTTTTAAGAACATCGTAAAGCCTCTTGCCGAATTCCATATATCTGTCAGCCGAAGGGGTGTCCTTGCACAATTCACATTCACACCATCCGCCCATATCATTAGGCCATGGTGTAAAATACTCTATCTCAGGGTTAGCCTTTAAAAATGCGACACATTTTGTAATATATTCAGTGACAACCTCATCATTTCTCGTACAAAATTGCCCGCTTGTGGTTCTTTGCCCGTCCTTCATGCATTGCCAGTCCAGGTGCTGTTTCAACAGGCTTCCGGAAATAAACATGAAAACATTATGACCGCCCATGCCGATAACCATTCCGCGTTTTTTCATTTCCGGAAAAATCGCACGGTACCTGCTCCATAAATTATAACAGCTTATACCGTGGTCAATGCCGTACTGGAATATATTGATTCTGTTCTTTGTCAGCCAATCTATTCTGTCCAGCAACGCACCTTTTGTAACACCATCAGCTAAACGCTCACCAGCCTTGCCGATGTCATAAGTCTGCAATTGAGACATTCTCACCGAAAAGTCAGGCATTTCTACTACATTAATTCCATTTGTTTTTGAGATAACTTCTTCGATAGATAACCTGGGTACTATCTCATCTGCAGGGTCTGGGTAATACCATCGGCATCCAAGTTTTTCCAGAAAATCATATACCGCGTAAATCGTGCCCCTGTCACCGCCGCCTGAAAGAATAACCTGATTAGAAGATGATCTGATGACATATCCATCTTTTCCAAGCTGTATATCATCTGCCAAGCCGTTGCCGACAAGAAACGAAAATTGCTTGGCAGCTTTTGTGTCTTTTATTTCGAAGCTGCTGCCTGTGATTTTACCAAGATATTTTTGCAATTCTTCCGCAGCAAATTTTTCTGTGATAGTTGTTTTTTCACTTGTTACAACTACTATATTTTTTGCATTACAGCTTGTGACAATCGCCAGCAATACAAATGAAACTGCGATACACCTTAATTTTCCTGACATGATAGAATTCCTTAAAAATTACTATTTGCCTGCCTTGACAAGCTTAATTGCATCCAGTGCGTATCCGCCGCCGGTTTGATATTCACTCAGACTGATCGTATGTTTGCCCTCAGCTGCTATTTCGAATTCGATGTTGTGTTCATATTTTTCCTTTGACACAGTAGTATAGCTGCCGACCTTTTGACCATCTAGCAGCACATCGATAGTTTCAGCCTCACCGGTAGATAATTGCCCGACAGTTAAAATATATTTACCACCCTGATTGATTTTAAAGTTGATATTTGCACTGGCTCCATGTTTCAGATATGCGGGCCAGTGGTGCGGCATAAACTCGGGCCATTTATCTGGATTATCGGCACTTACCGTATATTCAATACATCTGGGTAGCTCGTTCATAGATTTTGCAAAGTCTGATCCATATTTGCCCAGCTCTGAGTAACTGCCGTCAAAAATTCCAATCTGCCAAATCGTTCTCACAAGGCTGTTGAAGTCAGCTTTACTTCCATCATCAATTCTTTTCTGTATTTTTTCAATGTCTGCATCTACGAAAACACAATAAGGGCCTTCCCATGTAATATCCCAGTAAAAACCATCACCAGGATTTTCCTGCCACAATGAGTTTCGTTCCTGGCTTATAGCTTTAACTTTATCAAGTTTGCTTTGTGCAAGCATCAGTTCCGTTTTATAATCCGTTTCGTTCACAGCAATATCAGCTTTACCTAAATGGCCCATAACCATCGTAATTTCCGACAACCCCTTATACTCAAGCTCGACATAATAAAGCGACTTTGCAAATCTTTTGATCCTGCTGACGATCTGTTCGTCATTGGCACCCGCGATAGCCTGCTCAATACAACCGTCAGCCAGCCCAAAATATTTCAAGGCATTTAAAGCATAGTCGAGTCTATCCTGCGAATATCTTTGTTCCAAAGTTACATAATCCTGATGCAGCTTATTGATCTCTTTGAAGTACTGCAAATCAGGCTGTGCAAGTTCAACATTCTTGTAGGCCTCATGCATTATACTGGCAACCACGCCATAGAATTTGTCGAAATAGTCATTAACAAGAGAATTGACATCTGTATCTGTGTCCCACATGAGTTTGGCGGCTGTGTAATAATTAAGAGCCTTCGTTCGCTTTCCCATCCAGCCCATGGGCAATTCAAACCCGTCCAGCCTCTGCTCTTTGAAATATCCAATGTCGCCCTTAAGAATATTCAGGGGAAGCGGATGAAAACCCAAACCGAGATGACGAAGATATTTTTCATGCAGAATCATACTGCATTTATTCTCATCACAAATTTTTCGCCAGGTTCCGAATGCATTTTTGAAAAGATTATTTTCGTAATTATCAACCGAAATCATCTCCGGAAATGTCTGGGAAAAATTCCTTCCCCATGTACAAATAGATATCATGGTACCAGGCAAAGGTTTTTCCACCTTTGGAGGTTCTAGATGGCTGCCGTATGCGAAATGCGTAAAAGTTACATCAGGCAGCTCTTTCTGTACCCTTTTGATGGTCTCATTGCCGAGTTTCATATACCTTTCAGCAATAGTTGTATCATCACCGCAAAGCTTGCACTGGCACCATCCTCCCGTATCCGCAGGCCATGCAGTAAAAAACTTCACCTGTGGGTTATCTTTAAGGAATTTTATAATGTTGCCTGTATAATAATCGACAGCTTCTTTGTTATTTGTACAGAATTGACCGGCTTTTGTCCTTTTGCCGTCTCTTTCAGGCCACCAGTCTTCATGCTTGCTGAATTCAGAATCAGGAAGAAACAGAAAATATGCATGACCGCCTGCGCCGATGACCATGTCACGCTTTTCAAGGTCATTAAAAACTTTTTGATAGCTTGGCCAATGCTTAAAACACGTATCTGAATGGTCCAGCCCGTACTCATACGAATTAAATCTGTTCTTACAAGCCCAGTCAATAAATCTAGGCATCTGTGCCATTATATTATCCCCAAGAGCTGTTCCCGGGCCGGTTATATCATAGCTCTCGAGCCTTTTTATTCTTATAGCAAAGTCGGGTTTTTCAACGAAATCCAGATTCGAACAAGCTTTTAAAACTTCCTCAACCGTCAGTTTGGGTACGATTTCATCTATTTCGTAAGGATAGTACCATCGGCATCCGAGTTTCTCCAGAAAATCATATACCGCGTAAAGCGTGCCCCTGTTGCCGCCTCCGGAAAGAATAAGACCGTCCTTGACCGATTTAATTACGTACTCTTCTCTTGTTAAATTCAGGTCTTGAATTTTCTGATTGGCTACTGTAATTCCAAATTTTGTACCACCCTTTGAATTTTTAATCTCGAAATTTTCCCCTGTAATTTTTCCCAGATAGCTCTGCAGTTCCTCAGCCGCAAACTTCTCTGTGATAGTAGCATCTTTAGGCGTTACAATCGTTATTTGCTTTGCAAAAAGATGTACCCCAAAAATAAGAATAAATAAAATTATCGTAACAGTTTTTTTCAGCATAAAAAATTTTCCCCATGATATTATTATTTTTTAAAGCCTTCTTTTCGTCTTTCATCGATCAGCTCTCGCCAATTTTTTATATGTGAACTTTTGAATGCCCCTTGTTGTTCGTTCCAGATTGCATCCCAGTAAAGACCACAGCCGGGATTCGCAGTTGCAATAGCATCTCTCTGTTTAACAAAATTTTCTGCCTGATTGATACATTGCTCAGCAAGATTCAGCTTTGCCGTATATTCAGTCGAATCAATAGTTTGTTTTAAATTCTCGATATAACCAGCGGCTTTGGTCATCAACTGCCTGCCTTGCCATTCAATCTCTACATATTTCAGTGACTTCTGAAATTTTTCAATTCGATCTTTCACTTTTTCATTATCACAGTCTTTCAACGCCTGCTCTGTGTACTTGCTCGCAAATTCGAGATGCCTCAATGCATTCAAAGCATATTCATTCTCATTTGCAGCATAAGCATCTAATACATTTTTAAAATCCCAGTGAAGCTTGTTGAATTGTCTGAAGTATCTAAGGTCAGGCTGCGCAAGCATTACCTCTTCATAAGCCTTTCGCATCACCTCTGCCGGCTTACCATACATCTTATCGAAGTAATCATCGACAATAGCATCGACATCAGCATTGATATCCCAGATAAGTTTGCAGGCAACATAAGCATTCAAACTTTTGGTCCTTCTGCCGAAATACCCTGTTGGCAGCTCGAACCCGTCCAGGCCGATACCATGCAGATATTGTATTTCAGGTTTAAGGATTTTCAGAGGCAGCGGGAGAAATCCGAAACCAAGATGCCTCAGGTATTTTTCGTGGTAAATAAACGTATTGTTGTACTCCTTTGAGATCGACGACCATGCCTCCAATGCCTTACGGAAGTGGTAGGGCGTTTTACTGTCATTGATTGTATAAGCAAAATCCCTGCCCCATGTACAGAGAGTAATATTCATACCACTCTCTGGTTTTACATTTTCAGGAGGCATCATATATGACGCATAGGGAAAATGAGTAAACGTGACATCTGGTCGTTTTTCCTTAAGCGTTCTGTAAACCATATTATTCAACTCAAGGTACCTGTCGCCGATGCTCCTGCCTTTGCACTGCTCACATTCACACCAGTTACCCATATCATGGGGCCACGGGCCAAAGTATTTTATCTCCGGGTTTTCGTTTAAAAATTTCAGCATGTTGTCCACATAAAACTGACACGCATCCTTGTTGGAAGTACAGAATTGACTATGTTCAACTCTTTTGCCGTCTATCAACGCAAACCACTCCGGATGCTCCTTGAATGTTTCCTCTGGCATGAACTGAAAGAACATATGTCCGCATGCTCCGATGGTTATACCTCGGCTCCGCATTTCATCGAAAACCGCCGCATATCCGGGCCAATTGTCATAACAATCTTTATTATGATCAATGCCGTACTGAAATATGTTCATCCTGTTCTTAGCCGTCCAGTCCATCCGGTCTGTCATCTGCTCCTTACTCATGATAGCATTTGAGACCGCATTTCCCCTGGGTCCAAGATCATATGTTTCAATTCTGTTGATTCTGACAGAAAAATCAGGCGACTCAACGATATTAAGGTTTCCCTTTGCAATTTTTAAAACATCTTCAAGACTCATTGAAGGTACTATCTCATCATCCTTATCCATGAAATACCACCGGCATCCGAGTCTTTCAAGAAATTCATAAACAGAATAAAGAGTTCCTCTGTCGCCGCCGCCAGAAAGAACAACTCCATTTTCAACTGTCCTGACGCTGTAATCTTCCTGTCCGCGATTAATTCCAGGCTCAAGATTGTTACCAACTGTAAATGTAAAATCACCATCTTTCTTAGTGCTTGTAACATCAATTTTTTCTGATGTTATTTTTTCAAGATATTTGCTCAGTTCCCCAGCGGCAAATTCCTCTGTTATCGTTCTCTTTTCAGGAATTAATATCGAAGCTGATTGACCGAAACATGTTGCAAAAAAAAACGCTATGACAATAAATAATAAAGCATGATATTTTGAAGCAATCCTTGCCATAAAATAACTATCTCCTGTCAAATAATCATCTGTTTTTTATTATGCAGCATAATACTTGCCTTTATTACAGCTTAATCTTGCACTAAGTTCATTTTTTCTCAATTTTTCACACCTAAGCCATCATATACTCTGCTTTACCCAGGCAATCACCCCATGATTGCAACAAAATACGGCATAAAATAAAAAAATAAAACCAAAATTCTGTTAAGAAACATTATTTTTACTTTAAAAATGCCTCAAAAGCAATTAAGAAGTTTTTTATATAAAATTAAGGTTGAATATTTATTTAAACTCTGTTATAGTGCTTAGTTGCGGATGTATTACAGTTGGATAAGGGCACAAAATTGCGGTTGGAGCATTAAATACAATGGGGCGTCCCTTGAAATAAGGGTTGCTTTATAGTGGTTTATTGTGAGAAAAAGCCATACTGTGTGGCTATGAAGAGATAGTTAAATAAAGGAGAAGGAAAATGAAGAGAGCTTTAGTTGTTCTTTTGATGCTTGCAGTTGCGTCAATGGCTTCTGCATCACCATTTGGGATTTGGGAGTTTAATAACACCAGCAACCTTACACAAGCCACAGTTGGTACCGATCTGGCCCTCACAGGTTCAGTTACTGCTGCTGCAGGTGTTGATGCTGCCGATGGAGCTGCTTTTGTAGGTCAAGGCAGTTATCTAACCATTTCCGGTATGGGCAATGGTACGGGAACTTGGTCGCTGATGATGGATATTATGCTTCCGCAGAGCACAATTGGTCAATATCAGTCATTGTATCAGACAAGCCCGACCAATGAAAATGACGGTGAATGTTTTATTCACAATACACGACATGATATCGGTGGTAGTGTTACCGGCTATTCCACAAATACCGTGGTAGCTGATACTTGGTACCGTGTAATTGTCGCCTGGAATATTTCCACTCCAAGCTATGGTTTGTATGTAGATGGTGTACTTTGGAGAGATACAATTAACAATCCGGCTGATCTGTATCGCTATGACCTTGATAATATATTGCACCTCTTTGCAGATGAAGATGGCGAAGATCCGGGGATTTATGTCAGCAATGCTGCTTTCTGGACCAATCAACTTTCAGCAGCAGATGCAGCGGCCCTTGGTGTAGCAGGAAATGCTATCCCGGAGCCGGCAACAATTTGTCTGCTTAGTCTTGGGGCAATCAGTTTGATCAGACGTAAAAAATAATTATGGGCAAATTTAAATTTAAAGAGACTCAGGTCTCAAGGCCTGGGTCTCTTTTTTGCTATTATTAACTATAATTTTAGTTGCATTTTTTAAGGTGATGAAATGAAAAAGAAGTTGTTAATATTGGTTTTTGCAATTTTCTGCACGGCAGTATTTACTTCATCCGCTTGGGCCCTCGACCCGATGACTAATCTGCTCAATAACCCATCTGCCGAAAACGGCATTACCGGTTGGACTATAGTTTTAGGATCGTGGGAGGCTTGCAATAATACAAGTTGGCATTCTGTTAGAACAGGCAGCTATTACTTCTTTCCAGGCGCAGTGGACTATCCAGAAATGTATCAGGAAATTGACTTAACCAGCCTCGCAGCAGATATCGATAATGGAATTATTTGCGGCATCGGGCAGGGCTTCATAGGTGGTTATTCCAATGATGATGATTGCAGGATTATTATCGATTATAAAAATTCCGATGGCATAGTAATAAGTTCGGAAGATAGTGATTGGATAACCGGCCCTAAGGACAACTGGACACAAGTTGATTTACCTGCTTATCCCGGACAAGTTTTGCCGGCATCTACTCGTACAATTCGCTTTCGAATTCTAGGCAAAAGGGACGCAGGAAATGATTGCGATTCCTATTTTGAGGATCTCAGTTGGATGTACAGAATTATTTCCTCCGACAACAACAGCCCCTCTGTTCCCGTGATTGCAGGACCAACCGAGACTGATACTGCCGTTACTGAAAGTTACTCATTTATTGCAGATGACATTGATGGCGACAATATTTCATACCAGATTGATTGGGGAGATAGTCATGTTTCCGGTTGGTCTGATTACCTTGCCCCCGCAACTGCTTATACTGATTCACATTCATGGGAAATAGCAGGTACTTACAATATCAAAGCAAGATCAAGGGATTCAAAGGGTGCCGTCAGTGACTGGTCGCAAAGTTATGCCGTTACCGTAACAGGCGAAGTTTCTGGTTCATTTACTTATGGTCCATACCTCCAAAATGTTACCCAAAATGCGATAACAATTATGTGGGTAACTGATAATATGGTTACGCCATTTATTGCTTACAGCACTGACTACAGTTATGCCGGAGAGGCATACGGAACCTGCATTGCCGAATCTGGTGTTTATATCTGCAAAGTCAGACTGACAGGTTTGGATACTGAAACAACATATAATTATATTGCTTATTCAGGCTCTACAGAAGCTGCCTCACAGACGTTTACAACCGCTCCATACAGAAACGCTTCTTTTGGTTTTTGTTTCTGGGGCGATTCCCAGCAGGAAGTTACTCCGAGCAATGCATTTTTTACAGCCATGGCAAACAGCGATACTGATTTCGGTCTGTCTTCTGGTGACATCGTACAAAATACTGATTGGGCGTACACCAAAAACCCATTTTTGAAATATACCCTTAATAAACTTGCAAGAGCTAAGCCTATCTTTATAGGTTACGGCAACCACGATGGTTCAGCTGCAAGCATAGAGCGAAAATTCACTGAACAGCCGACAACGGCAAATTATACTTTTACCTATGGAAATGCCCATTTCACAGTTCTTGACTATGCCACTGGTTATTACAATACTGTACCGGTTGCTTGGCTTCAAGCCGCTCTTGGTTCACAGGAGGCTCAGTCCGCAACTTGGCGGTTCCTTGTTCTTCACGTACCGCCTTATTGCGAAAGATGGATTGATGGCAGTTCCGTATTACGCGCATCTCTTGTTCCGTTGCTAGAACAATATGGCGTTGACATGGTATTCAGTGGCCATACCCACGAATACGAAAGAGGATTCCTCAATGGTGTCAATTACGTTATCAGTGGTTGTGCCAGTTATCTTGATACAGTAGAAGTAATCGTCAAGCAATGGGATCACATGACCATTGGTGGTGCTCACGATATTCCTCCGTTCACAGGCGGCTTAGCGCATGGCTACACCGAGATTCAGATTACTGGTAATAAGTTAGAGCTTAAACAGCACGCTTACTACCCCAACGGAACATATTATGGCGTCATGGACAACTTCAGCATTACTAAAGTTTCTGCCGCATGTGATTTCAATTTTGATGGTCAGGTAAACACTGCTGACCTCGGGTATATTGCGGATGACTGGACAGAAAAACCACAGTTTAACATATACCTCGGTCAGAATTTCAATGATGTCAAAGACGCAACGCCATCATCACCAGCCTGCATGGGCAATTTTGCTGACTGTTCATATCAGCCCGCAGCTCTCGAACCAGACACTACATATTACTGGCGAATAGATGAAATAGATTCCAACATGCCCCACAAAGGCGAAATTTGGCAATTTACTACAGGCTCAAATAACAGCAATATCGGCTGGTGGAAGCTCGACGGGACAACAGATGATTTGAGCAGCAATAATAATGATGCTGTTGCTTTAGGGGATATCTCAACAAAATCAGATCCCAACTGGGTAAAGGGTTTTTATTTTGACGATGCTGACGACTATATACAGGTACCCAACGAATCTGCATTCGACCTTACAAATAAGATAACAATCGCAGTTTGGGTTCGTCTCGACGCTGATGCAGATGGTCTATACACTATCGCATCCAAGGGTAACAGCTTTTGGTTATATGTCGATAATTATGGTCGAAACACAGTCTTCTACTGCCAGGGATTGGGCACGCCTGCGGTAGGCCTCAGTGACATCAGCGATGGACAATGGCATCACGTTGTTGCAACCTATGATGGAACAGCAAGAGCCGTTTACATTGATGGTGTTAAAGATGGCTCCAGGCCGACAACTAAGTTAATGGTATTGAATGATGAACCTCTGCTCATCGGCAATAATGAATCAAACACAGATAATAACAACTTCAAAGGCATGATAAGAGAATTTAGAATTTACTCTGAAAAATTATCAGATGACCAGATTCTCTGGCTAAGCAAAACAGGCAATTACGCTCCCCAGCCTTACAATGGCCAAAACAACATCAATACTAACCCTGAGCTGATATTTTCTCCG
>CAZBKA010000060.1:0-3409 GCA_964492365.1 uncultured Pirellulales bacterium
TCGAAAGAGAACGCCTGCTTCAACAAAATCATAATTTTCCAGAATAAAACCGGGACAATACCCTTCAATAGGCGAAACCACATACGCCGACGCTGCCAAAATCTTTTCCCCGATAGTATTTTTATCCATTTTTTTTAAACTATCGATTCTGCCATGGTTAGAAAGAATCGTTACATCTTTTCTCTTGCCTATAATTTTCTGAGTCAGCAATAATGGGTAAACTGTCGTGCCATCGGCAAAAATAATTGCATCTTTCTCAACCTGATCAAGTGCCTCATTTGCAAATCTTTCCGCACCACGATAACCTGTCTGCCATGGCTGAAGAAAAAATTTATAATCATCGCGATAAGGCAAAACACGTTTGGTACCAATCTTCAAATCAACCGCTTTGGCAATCTCCGGTAAAACCGCATATACAGGCACTGGTATAAAACAGCAAACAAAAATCAACGTCAATAAGGCCTTGCCTTTAATTTTATCAGCAACCATTTTTACACCAGCTGCTATAAAAACAGAAACCATAACATAAAAAGGAATAAAAAACGCATACCGGTCAACAATTGTATATCGCGATGCAAAGATTAAAAACAACAACAGCAATCCGAATAAAATATTCTTGAAGCTCCTGCAACAAGCCATTTTATTAACCAGAAAAATACCTGCAAAGAAAAACAGAATATTAGGAGTAGGAAAATTCAAACCAAAAAACATTATGTTCTGCTTTATAATCGTTGGTGTAATCGTCGTATTCAAAACATCTTTTGCCCAGCTGTCTCCAAAAGCCGCTGACATCAAAACAGCTTTAATATCACCCGTCAAAACAATATTTTTTACTATCAAATATTCGTAAGGCCCCGCTGCAATTATCCACAACACTATCATCAACACCAGATGTTGAAACTTTAACTGTTTTTTTACAAGCAATACAAGAAAGAAAAAAGCATAACACGCCAATGCTATCGAACCAAGCATGTGAACTGAAACACTCAATCCATTAAAAACCACAAGCCAATAAAGATATTTAATTTTTCTTTCATTAAAATAAAACGCCAGCATTACCAGCTCAGCCGAAAGAAACGCAGTATAAAGAGTATATGTCTCTGCAATGCTCCCATGTCCCCAGAATGTATGTGAAACCGCCAATGTCACCGCCCCGACAATTGCAGCAAAACCATCCTTAAGCCAGATTCGCAAAAACAAAAACAAATTCGCCACTGTAACCGCCGCTGCAAATGCAGAAATCATATTCACCTTAAATGCAAATGCTCCGAACGGAATATACTTGGCTGCTATTGCAATTATATAAAAAAGCGGATGCGACAACGCAAGCCCCAACCCACCTTCAATATCATTTTGAAAAACGCGATACTGAATCATCCCGCTATCCTGCCATAAAAATGAAGGACAACTGCTGACAATAAAAAAACAAGCTGACAACGCAAGTACATAAAAATACTTACTTTTAAAATCAGACTTTAAGTTTAGTTCAGATTTATTCAATTTGTCACTAAAAACTTTCAACGATTGGCTCTATACCAATCTATAGTCGCTTTAAGTCCAGTATCAAAATTCGTTTTTGCTTCAAAGCCGACAAACTCTTTAGCTCTGGAAACATCTAGCATTCTTCGAGGCTGCCCATCAGGCTTGGAGCTATCCCAACGAATCTCACCTTTAAATCCAGTAAGGTACACAATTTTTTCAACCAGCTCCTTTATTGTTATTTCAAAACCAGCACCGATATTCATAGGCTCAGGACCATCATATTTTTCTGCCGCAAGAACAATGCCCTCAGCCGCATCATCTGCATAAATAAATTCTCTCGAAGCACTGCCCGTCCCCCAGGATTCTATATAATCGTCACCAGCATCCACCGCATCTACGCACTTCTTTATCAATGCAGGTATAACATGACTGCTGGTAGGATTGAAATTATCGTTAGGCCCATAAAGATTCACAGGCAAAAGAAAAATCGAATTGAACCCATACTCCTGTCTGTAAGCCTGAGATTGAACTAGAAGCATCTTTTTCGCCAGACCATAGGGCGCATTGGTCTCTTCCGGATAACCAATCCACAAATCATCTTCCTTAAAAGGAACAGGTGTAAACTTCGGATACGCACATATTGTCCCGATAGCGACAAACTTCTCCAGTCCGAATAATCTGCCCTGTTCAATAAGCTGCACACCCATCATAAGGTTCTTATAAAAAAACTCACCTGGATGCTCACGGTTTGCACCAATCCCGCCAACAACCGCCGCCAGATGAATGACAAGATCTGGCCTCATATCATTGTACATCCTGACAATATCACCGGCCTTAACAAGATCATAATCCTCTATACGAGGAACCAAAATATTTTGACAGCCGCGTTGTTTCAGCTTATCAATAACATAACCACCCAGAAACCCGGCACCGCCTGTAACAACCACTCTTTTATCTTCAAAAAATCCGCTCACAATTATCCCCTGCGATCCATAATTATCTTTTCATTCTCAGCTAATTTCATATCAGACTCAACCATCATCTTCGTCAGAGCCTTAAATGTCACCACTGGCTCCCAATTCAAAACTTTCTTGGCTTTAGTCGGGTCACCCAAAAGCAGGTCAACTTCCGCAGGTCTCAGATATCGCTCATCAATTTCTACATACTCTTGCCAATCCAGGTCAAGACAACCAAAAACCTCATCAAGGAATTCTCTCACCGAATGTGTCTGCCCCGTTGCCACTACATAATCATCAGCCTTATCCTGCTGAAGCATAAGCCACATCGCTTCAACATAATCACCTGCAAAACCCCAGTCCCTCTTAGCTTCGAGATTACCAAGATAAAGCTTATCCTGCAAACCAAGTTTTATTCGAGTAGCTGCCCGGGTTATCTTCCTGGTCACAAAAGTTTCACCTCTTCTCGGCGATTCATGATTAAACAAAATACCATTGCACCCAAAAATACCGTAAGCCTCTCTGTAATTAACTGTCTGCCAAAAACTATATACTTTCGCACATGCATAGGGACTTCTCGGGTAGAAAGGCGTCTTTTCTGTTTGTGGTGTCTCAACTACCTTGCCGTACATCTCGCTGCTCGATGCCTGATAAAACTTAATCTTTTTACTACAGGACCGTATCGCCTCCAAAAGCCTCAACGTACCGAGAGCATCTGCATCAACGGTATAAATAGGAGTATCATAACTCACTCTTACATGGCTCTGGGCACCAAGATTATAAACCTCTTCAGGCTTAATATCATTTATTATAGTCGAAAGATTACCGCCATCGGTCAAATCACCATAAACAAGTTTAAGCTTTGAACTCTTATGCGGATCTTTGTATAAATGATCTATCCGCTCTGTTCCAAAAGTGCTGCTCCTCCTCACGATCCCCCAAACTTCATAACCTTTTTCCAGCAAAAGCTC
>CAZBKA010000060.1:3509-17909 GCA_964492365.1 uncultured Pirellulales bacterium
GTCTGTTCAAGATTCTTCTCTCGCTGCCAACTTACCATTTTTTTTAATTTATTAACACTAGGCTTACGCCGCATCATATCTTCAATAACCCTGCCATAAGCTTTTTCATAACCAATAAAAACCTTTTTACTTTTGCTGTCTGTCATCTCGATAATCTTGTCCGCCAATCCCTCAATAGTAATTTCCTCATCAGAACCGATATTGTAAACTTCTCCCGCTGCTTCCTTGCATTCCATCAAAGCAATCAAAGCCTTCACAAGATCACCGACATAACAAAAACATCTGCTTTGCCTGCCGCTGCCATAGATACTGACAGGTTCATTTTTTAAAGCCGCCTGCACAAACCTGGGCACAACCATCCCGTATTGCCCCGTCTGCCTTGGTCCGATCATATTAAAAAATCTGCCGATTATCACTTCCAACCCAAACTGCTGGTAATACGCCAGACCTAAAAATTCATCAATCGCTTTGCTGCAGGCATAGGACCATCTCGACAAACTCGTATTGCCAAGAACCAGATCGTCTTCCTCACAGAATGGTATTTTATCGCTTTTACCGTAAACCTCGCTGCTCGATGCGATTATTATTTTCCTCTTATATTTATTGCACAATTCAAGCGCAACTTCCGTACCCTCAATATTAGTTTTTATCGTATGCACCGGTCTGTCCGCTATCAACTGAACCCCAACAGCCGCTGCGAGGTGATAAACAAAATCGCATTTCTCAACTAAACCCTCCAAAACAGATACATCGCGAACATCTGCCTCGAAAAATTCAAATCCGCTTTTGCCTTGAAACCCAGCAATATTTTCCAGTCTGCCCGTGCTAAGGTTATCAAGAACTACAACCTCTTGGCCGCGGTTCAGCAGTGCCTCTGCCAGATGCGAGCCGATAAAACCTGCCCCGCCCGTAATAAGTGATCTCATATAATACCCAGAATAATAAATGTAATAAAAGTAAGTGTGATACGCTAAACTATAGGATGCGATTTATCAATAATTGCACTCCGTCCCCGTCAGCTGTAAAAACAGCATCAAAACCTTCAGACACACTATTTTCAATGTCTTAAACGATTTCTTAAGGATTGTCCGAAAAATTCGTTTTACCACCTAAATATCGGCAAACAAAGAACATAAGCTTTAAGTCAATAACCGCATCAAGCTTCCTCAAACAAAGCCATATACCAATAACATACAAGCTTTACGTCCTATAAGTTCAATGTCGAATTGTTTAGATGACATCAGATTATCGGACTTAACTAACATTCAGGCTTGGTAGGTTATATTCAAAGAGAATTGATCTTGAAATTTCAAAATAATTTACTGCTGTCAATAAGGAAATTGATAGGGCCGTCATTAACACTGCTTACAACCATATGAGAAGCAAAAATGCCGTTTTCAACACTAATACCACCGTTTTTTATAATATCACCAACCTGTATGTAAAGCTCCTTCGCCAAATCAGGTTCAGCAGAATCATCAAATCCAGGTCTTCTGCCCTTCCTGCAGTCGCCGTATAAAGTAAATTGACTTACAAGCAAAACTGACCCGCCAACATCCTTCACAGACAGATTCATCTTGCACTGTGCGTCCGAAAAAATTCTCAGATTCAAAATTTTCTCTGCCACATAACGGGCATCTTTTTCATTATCTTCTCTTCCAACTCCAAGATAGACCAATAACCCATTCCCTGTTGCGCCAACTATTTTACCTTCAACCTCAACTTTGGCGTTTAGAACTCTCTGAACAACTGCTCTCATAACTCAATCACCCGTAAAAAGTACAAGAAGTTTTATCCGTCTCCCATACCGTCACACTATGCAGTTTTGCCCCGGCAAACTTACCGACTATCCTGCTCCATGCAAAAGATGAAATATTTTCAATAGTAGGGTTCTTCTTCTTAAATTCGTCAACATCAGCATTTAAATTCTTATGATCTATCAGCTCAATAATATTTTCGTCGATAATCTTTTCAAATTCGCCGACACAAAAATTACTATCATCCGTGGGCATCTTTACCGTTATTTCAAGCACATAATTATGCCCATGACCAGTCCTGTTCGCACACTTGCCGAAAACCTCGAAATTCTTCTCATCCGAAAATTCCTCGTTCCACAATTTGTGCATAGCAGCGAATTCAAATTTCTCACTGAAATAACTCATCTTTATATCCTCACAATCAATAGCTATCTTCCTGAATGGACTCAGTTTTAAAGTAAGATCGCTCAATATCGCTCTGCCGAACTTACCAGCCAGAGCATCCCTGCTTTTTATCAACAACTGATTAATCTGTGCATAGTCAATATGTATACCGGCACGATATTTGTCTCTTATAGTCTTTGAAAAAATACCAACAACATGCTCCCTCACCTGTCTGTCAATTTCAACAACATTTACAACAAAACCAGTCTGATCATCAACATCACCAACTATAGCAACCGTAATTTCAAAAAATAAAGCTAAACCCTGACCAGCCGGCTTAGATGCAAAACTGTTATAGCCGACAACATCGTCATCCAGAAAAGGATTAATAGAAAACCGGACATCTCTGGTTAACTTTTGCACTGACGCTCCTTAATTAAAGCCCATTATGCATTAAAGACAAAACTTCACTTCGACTTCGGATATCTTTCTTGAATATCCCCCTCAAAGCCGATGTCACCATCACGGAACCTGGTTTTTGTACACCTCGGATAGTCACACAGCTATGTGAAGCCTCCATAACAACCGCAACACCCTGAGGCTGAAGGTTATCCATAATAAAATCAGCGATCTGGCTCGTAAGTCGCTCTTGTATCTGCAGCCGTTTTGCAAAACTATCAACAATCCTGGCTATCTTGCTAACACCGAGAACCTTCTCCCTCGGCAAATACGCAACATGAGCAGAACCAATAAAAGGCATCATGTGGTGCTCACATGTACTGTAGAAGGGTATGTCTTTCAACAAAACAATCTCTTCACACTTCTCAGAGAAAACACTTTTTATATGCTTTTTAGGATCTTCCCTCATGCCGGAAAAAAGCTCTTTATACATTCGCGCAACTCTCATAGGAGTTTCCAGCAAACCTTCCCTGTTAACATCTTCACCAATCGCCAACAGTATTTCCCTTACTGCTTTTTCGATCCTGTCAGTATCAATTGTCTTATTTATCATTTCTATGCCTTACAAAAACTAAAACTTCTATTATTTATTCTTCGCCAGTTCATCAATAAAAGCAACAAACAGTCTCACACCAAACCCCAACGAACCTGACGACATTATTTTCAGCATAGGCTCCGAGGCATCCATCTTCCCTGCAATATCCAGATGTGCCCACTTGGTCTCGCCCGCAAATTCACCTAAAAAAGCTCCACCATTACAGCTGCCTCCCCACTTGCCGCCCAGATTTTTTAAATCTGCAATTTTACTCTTCATCTCTTCTGCATACTCATCACCACAGGGCAGGTGCCATAAAGCCTCACCGCTTTTAACCGAAGCCGACTGCAATAATCCGATCAGCTTATGATCATTGCCCATCAATCCTGCCTTATGCTTACCCAAGGCAACCATGCACGCACCTGTCAATGTTGCAATATCAACTATAGGCTCACAACCAAGTTCTTTAGCATAGGCGATCCCATCCGAAAGAACCATCCGACCTTCAGCATCAGTACTAAGAATCTCAACCGTCTTGCCGCTATATGTTGTAATAATGTCACCAGGTCTGCAACTGTCACCTGAAGGTAAATTTTCCGCAGCACAAATAACACCATAAACATTAATACCAGGCTTCAGCCCTGCAATCGCTTTCATCGCCCCCAACACCGCCGCACCGCCGGTCATATCCATCTTCATATCCTCCATACCAGCACAAGCCTTTAAGCTTATACCGCCGGAATCAAACGTAATAGCCTTACCAATAAGGCCAACCGTAGGAAGACCCTCAGCACTTTTGTCCTTAGGAGTATATTTCAAAATTATCATCCTGGGCTTATTCTTTGAGCCCTTACCAACCGCAACGATACCCCCCATTTTCTTAGCCTCTAACTGTTTCTCATCAAAAACCGTACAGCTCAAACCATCTACCTGCTTAGCCAGCTTCTTGGCTTCATCAGCAAAAACCTGTGGATAAACATAATTAGCGGGTCTGTTACAAAGCGTCCTCGCAAAATTTTGCGATTCCCCAATTACAACTCCGCGGCCAACACCTTTACTGATTCCCTTAGTTTTATCCGAATCACTCTCTGCCACCTCAAAAACGACTTTATCTACTCTGCCGTTCTTTTTATCCTTCTCAATAAATTCGTCATAACGATAGCTGCCCATATAAATTCCCTCAGCTGTCGCCTGTCCCAACTGCTCAACATCGAACTCCCTGCCAAAAGCATAATGAATCGACATACACACTTTCTTCGCTTTAAGCTCGACAGCCTTAAACCCAGCCAGCGATACCGCATCCCTGATAGTATCAAGCTTAGCTTTTTTCTTCTCACCAAGCCCAACTACTAAAACCCTCTTGGCTTTCATATTATCACTACCATAAAGCAATGCACTGGTAGCAACTGAACCTTTAAAATCACCAAGCTCTATGAGTTTTGATATCCCACCTGCTAAAGCACAATCAACCTGCTTTGCAAACTTATCCAGCTTTTCCGCCGCCCATAAACCGACACAAAGCAAATCACAAACACATCCCAGTGGATCACCCTTTTTACCTTTAACACTAACAACTATCATACTCTTCATATTTTTCCCCTTAATAAGCTACTACTTATTATTTTTACTCTTAGCACGGAACCGAAGATAACTTTCAATAAAACCATCAAGTTCACCATCAAGAACTGCCGCCACATTACCAGTCTGAAAATCGGTCCGGTGATCCTTAACCATCTGGTAAGGCTGCATAACATAACTGCGTATCTGGCTGCCCCACGCTATTTCACCTTTATTGCCGTAAAGCTTCGAAACCTCAGCATCACGCTTCTGTTCTTCCTGCATATAAAGCTTAGCCTTAAGCATCTTCATCGCCTGGGCTTTATTCTTATGCTGACTCCGGTCATTCTGGCATTGAACAACGATCCCACTCGGTGCATGCGTTATCCGAACAGCAGACGATGTCTTATTAACATGCTGACCACCTGCTCCGCTTGCACGATAAAAGTCTATCCGCAAATCATCATCATCAATCTCAATTTCAATATCCTCATCGAAATCCGGCGAACAATCCACCGCCGCAAAACTCGTGTGCCTTCTCTTCTGCGAATCGAATGGTGATATACGAACAAGCCGATGAACACCAACCTCACAACTCAGTTTCCCAAAAGCGAAAGGCCCTGAAACTTCAAGCGTAATAGAGCGAATACCTACTTCCTCACCTGCCGTCATATCAAGCTCACTAAACTTATAGCCGTTGTGCTCAAAATACCGGGTATACATTCGCAAAAGCATACTAACCCAGTCACAGCTTTCTGTACCGCCGGCGCCGGCGTGAATACTGAAAAAACAGTTATTCATATCATGCTCGCCGCAAAGAAGCCCTTGAAGTTCAATCTTCTCACATTGCTGCGTAACTGCCTGCAAATCACCAACCATCTGCTCAAGAACCTCACTGTCTGACTCAGCCATCGCCATTTCAAAAAGATCCGACATATCCTTAACACTACTTTGGCATTTCTCTATAGGATCAATAATAGCTTTTAAACCACTAAGACGGCTTGCAATTTTCTGTGCAGCTTCAGGGTTATCCCAAAAATCTGCCGCTGCCATTTGTTCTTGAATTTCCTGAAATTGAGCCTTTTTTGCCGGTAAGTCAAAGCCAGTCCCGGATCTTATCAACCCGGGCTAAAAGTGCTTTAATCGCTTGTCTTAATTCTGCTGGTTCCATATTTATCACTGGTTCCTTAAACTAAATCGAATCCAAAAAAATACTTATACCAAAACCAGCAAATATATGCAACAACTTAGACTCCCCCCATCTGATTGAACAAATAACTCTAAAATCGGTAAAACACGCTGTAAAAAACTGCTAATACTCCTTCTTCTTCCGTCTTTTACAGATATGGGCTGAACGCTCTTTTATCTTCTTAGTGATCCTAACATCCGAAAAAAGACTATCATTTTTAACATATGCTTTTATAAAAGCCTTTTTCATCCCTCGTGAAAAATATTTATCAAGCATACTGTAATCAAGAGAGCCAAGATTGCGAATTTTCTTATCAGAATTCTTAACACCACAACTCATCCTGTGCAGGTCAATAACCGCCCACTTCAGGTTATTAACATCAATTGGATTAAGCATATAGAGGTGCCACACATAAAGATCAGGCATAGATACACCAGCCCGATGTATCCTGCGAACAAAATCTGCCATCGATGCCATAACAGCTTCATTCTGCTCATCATCCATATTCGCATAATTTTCCGCCAGCCAGTCCGTAAAGCAAACCCCGTTGATCTCTTCTGTAACAAAAAAAGATTCCGACTCTATGCCAAAATTAACTCTATGCCCAAAACACACCGGTCGATACGTCTCAATATTGTTTTTAAGCAGTAAGCTGGCATTATTAAATTCCAACTGCCCCTGTGAATGAGACTTGCCTAAACTTAAAAATGAAAAAATCATATCCTTGATATGAGGCCTATAAAATCGCTTCATAAAAAACGTCTTCTTATCGCCGCCGTCAGTTATTTCAAATTTGGTTACATCACGTCGGCTGTTCTTATCTACAACCGTTCCCTTATCATATTTGAAAAAATCATTAAACGTCTTAAGCCCTGATTTCTCGAAATAGGCCTTCCACGATTCACTAAAAATAACATCTTCCACTTATAAATACCTTTAATAAATCTAAGCACTGCAATAAACGTTTTAATTGTACTCTTTCAAACCCAAAAATCAACTCTCAATTAACGTGAAAAACCACAAACCTGAGCTGCACACCGGTTTATCTCCCGATAATTTTTAAAACCCCATTTAATCAGGGTTTTTGTAAAACTAAATAATATTAAAACAACTCAATACTGTGCTCTGACAACAACCTTGCCATCCGTCTGCTTCAGTCTGATACACTCTTTCCCAGCATCAAAATCACTATATACCTCACCATTGACCGTAACTGATTTCATCAGCTTTTCTTCAGGATGCCTCAGACGAAGCAAAATAGAATCAGGTTTTGACCGATTCGGCAAAACAACCTCAGCCTCAATATAACCATCATCAACATGAGAATTAATCACATAACTAACCTCACCATAACTTGTAGGCATATCTTTTGCCACAACCTTCAACCCATCACACATCCAATAACCAGTAACAAAAGGCGCAAGCAGCAATTGTCCATCTCTTTCATCAACAAGCATCTTTCTCGTAAGATAAAGAAACCATCCCGTCTCATGCGCCTTGTTCCAGCCGCCGGTCCCTGGCACATGCTCCCAGAAAGTAAGGGTCTCAAGATTTATAACCGGTGCAATATTATTAAAATAGCTCCTTATAAAAGGTTTGATATCATCATTGAGAGCATAAACATCAATTATACGCGGATAGTAAGGCTGACTCCTGTAAAACCCGCCCCGATTAAACCAGTCTTTCTTAACCTCCTCCGAATTATAAAAAGGACTCGCCGTCATAAAAAAAACATTCTCAAACCGATCAGCCTTAAAATATCCATCCGGATCATCAGCCCTTAGCACACCGCAAACAACAAGATGCTGGGCTCCCATACTGCAATCCTTAAGACCAAAATTCGCAATGTCTTCCATGTTCCCAAACTGCGTCAAAACCGTCGGACAATACGGAACATAAATATTCTCACCTATCGAAACAGCTGGTGATTTCGCTTTGGTCATCTCATAACTGCGAATGATATTATTCTTAAATTCCTCGGTTTTTTTAATATAGCTGTCAGCCTCAGGATAATCAACCATCTTCAAAGCCTTGCACGCCTGATCAAGACCAGAATAAAATTCCGCCTCAATTCTGCTTTGATATATAAGCCTGTCCCAGTCCGCAGTAGTACCAGGAGGCATCAAACCATACTCCATAACCTTCTCACCACCAGGTCCGGTCATCTTAGTCTCTTCCTGCTGGTCAAATATCCATTCACACATCCCCGCAACTTTATCCTGATTCGCCTTAAACCAGTCACTATCCATATACCGCATAAAGTGCTGCCCTAAAACACGCATATGCCATCCCATCCCCATCACAGTATACCCATTCGTCAGCTTACCTTTATGGTCATACCTGCGAATGAAAAAGTCCAATGCCTTCGTTGCAAATTCCTCATGCCCCATCAGTGACATCGCCTCGATAACCGACTGCGATTCACTTTCAATAACACCGAAATGCGCCCCGCTGCACCACGCAGATATCTTCTGCCCATCAAGTTCATTCCTCGCAACAATGCTGCAATTAATCCTGCTTGCCTTTATAAGATCATCAAGTCTTTTCTCCGGCACCTCAATAGTCACACCAGATGCCAAAAAACTATCCCAGTAATCTTTCATCCCATCAAGCATCTTGTCAGGCTCACCACATTTAATCGCCTGGTTGTTATCCCACCCTGGAATGTACAGCACAATCTCACTCTTTTGACCAGCCTGCAATGTCCCCTCAATAACTATCTCACCATCACCTTTAGAACACGTCAAATCACCGGCCCCGCTGCAATCAACCAAAGCCAGTCTCAAATCACCCTTACTAAAAATAATCTTTCCTTCACCTTCCATCACAGGTTTACTATGCGCCCTGATATCATCCTCAAACGCAAGCTTCAAAACCCCCTGACGCTGAGAATCACTATTATTTTCTATGACAAATCTCGAAACAAAAACAGACTCACAACTACTAAAGTCAGGCCTGTTACACATGTCGATTTTATCAACACCGACAACAAAACTTTTCTGCTTATATGTCACCCCATCACATTCTATTGTATTCAAAGGTGCCGGATAATAGCTCCCCTCCAGACTCCTGGTCTGGTTTGGATACTTGGAAGCCTCAAACCATGGCCACTGTCGTTTATAACTGTCCCCAGGCTTCAACGAACCAAAATAGGGCGTCACCTCAAAAATATCCTTACGAAATTCATCATAATGGCCCCTCTCACTTTTACGTGAACTAACAGGTGCCTCAAGATTCCTGAAATACCTTATCGAACCATCCTGTCGGACAATAAATTTATTATTGTTACACGCCAGAGAAAGCATTACTGGTCCGCCATTAGTAACATTGCTGTGCGTCTTGCCAATTACATTCTCAAAATACTGATCAGGCATCTCTCTCACCTGCTCCAATATGGTCTTGTTACCAGAAATAGACGCTTTAAAATCACTAAGCTCCGCCCCCTCAGCTGTCCTTATATAAAGACCGCACCCCTTCATATAAACACACTTGCCCTTGAGTACATCCTCAACTGCAACCGCAAACTTACCATACTCAAGCAAATCAAAACAAAGCACAGACCTCTCTATTTTGCACTTACCGGTTTCAGCACAGCTGACCACCAAATCATTCTCTTTAGAAAGATCGATCTCAATCTCACTGTCTTTACCCACACCGACAAACTGTCCGTTATAAATTCCAACTTTTGTTTTGCCTTTAAAACCATCACACGATATTTTTAAATCAACATCCTTAAATTCAAACTTCGTAAACGCCTGTAGCTTCGTGAAAATAAAAGGCACATAATTATTCTTGAAGAACCACCTTACTTTATAGGTCCCCTGCGTCATCGCAACACATTTAGGATCATTAATTACATACCGAAATCCCTTTTCTTCTCTTTTCAGATCACCAGGCAGCTTCGACCAGTACCCCTGAATCGCACTTTCACCAATCCAGTAAGAAACTCCAACATCCTCAGCCTCCGGCATACTCTGCGGATATTTAAATTCAATATAAAGCTCATTGATAAACCTCTTGTTATACCACTGATGCCCGATATACCCCTCCCCCATAGTCGGATAAACACTAAGCAGATACGTCCCATCCTCCAGCACCGGTGAAAATTTATCGAAGAAAATATTAACAGATTCAAGGTCTTCAACCCTATCCGGATATGACGAAGATGCCGCCTTATTATCCCATGTCACTATATAGCTTTGATCAGCGATATCAAACAGTTTCATCTCCGCATCAGCAATAGAAAAACCGCAAACCACCGCCATAAAACTAAATAGCAACTTGGATTTCATAATCAACTCTGCCTTTGTACTAACTAATATTGAGCACGTACAGTTACCTGCCCATCAAAATCCTTCAAACGTACAATCTCTTTTTCAGCATCGAAGTTCTTATACTCTTTCCCATTTACCATAACAGCCGTCATCTTCTTTTCCTGTGGATGACGAAGCCTGATAACAACAGCATCTGCCTTACACCGATTTGGCACCGAAATAGTAGCCTCAATAAATCCATCCTTCACATGTGATGTAATCTTATAACTGACCTGACCAAAATTACTCGGCGCATTCTTAACCTCTACAACTTCACCATCATCCATCCACCCAGTCGTAACAAAAGGCGCCAGCCAGAGTTCACCACCTCTCTCAGTAACAAACATCGCTCTGCTCTGCTGCAAAAACCACCCCGTCTCATGCGTCTTGTTCCATCCACCTGTATTATGGAAGTGCTCCCAAAAACTCAGATTCTCTGTATCAAGCAATGACCCAATCGGATTAAAATACGCACGAATGAAAGGCTTAACATCATCAAGCATCGCATAAACCGCTGCACTCTTACAATAGTAAGGCTGCATCTTCCCAAACCCGCCAAGGTTAAACCAGTCTGCCTTGGTAGCTTCCTCCGGATAGTCACCATGTCCGGCATACAAAAACAAAGTTTCTTCAGGTTGGCTCAACATACCATCAACCTCCTTACTCGGTACCGCATCAATCAAACCCTTAAACATAAGGTTTATGCCAATCCCGCTATCCTTTGACGACGCTCTGTTACCGTCTTCATGGTCAAATATCTCACCAACCATCCCAAAACATCCGATTATAGCCGGATCATACATCTGCCAACCAGCATTGCCGATCTTCTGCAAAGGTGACCTCGCCTGTGACCACTTATATGCCGTGAAAAAATCTCCCTTAAATCTATCAGCCTTCTCAGATATCTCCTTCGCATGAGGATTACCAAGCTTTTCCAGCGTAACAGCAGAAGCCTTCAAACCTTGATAAAATTTTGAATTCAGACTCGAATCAAAACGATACCTCGACCAGTCCGCAGTAACTCCAGGAGGAAACAAACCATAATAATAAACATTATTACCAGAAACATCTTTCCGTTTAGTCTTTTCAATCTGACTGACAATCCACTCGCACGCTTTTAATACCGTAGGTGTATTTTTTTCAGCCCACTTCTCGTCACCTGTAAGTGCAAAATGTCTCGCCATTGAATTCAAATGCTGACCGGTCCCAGTCAAAGTATACCCTGTTGTCAGCAGTCCCTTGTCATTATACTTAGCAAGGAAAAATTCAAGACCACTTCTCGCAAAGTCACTCTGACCCATCTCATCCAAACCAACAAGGATCGCCTGAGATTCACTCTCCAATGCCCCATACCTGTCAGAACCAACCCATGGACTGACATACTTACCGGAATCCTCATTTCTCGCCGCAAGCAAACAATGCACAACAGACGCCCGCAGAACATTCAAAAGCATTGGTTCTGGAATATCTATCTGCATACCATCAGCAATGATTCTGTTCCAATAGCTCTGGGTCCTCTGCAATAATTTGTCATAACCTGTCAGGCAAACATATTCATCAGCTGAAACATCCCAGCCTGGCACATACAAAGTCACCTTCTCCGTGACATGACCCACCAGCTCACCACAAACAAAAAGCTCACTGCCTTCAACCTTAGCATCCAGCATCACAACACCGACCGTATCAGCAAACGCCTTAAGCTTACCATCAAATACCGCCGTTACCCCGCCGTCAACTCTCACCAGATCAGCTTTCAGTTTCTGAAAAACATCACCATCAAAATCAAGACGAACAGATGCCGACTTATGTTCCTCTGTCTCATTAATAATTTCAAACTCACTGACAAACAAAGGCTTCTCACTATACCACCATGGTCTGTCCAACATAGGTTCGTTATTAAAATCAGCAACAAACGAAGTCTGCTTATACCTCACACCATTCTGCACATATTCATTAACCAGCACAGGCTGCCATCCACCAAGCAAATAACGCTTAGGATCCTTCATCTCAAGCGAACCAAACTTAGGCACAACCCTGAAAGTTCCGGGTTTGTCCGCATTCAAATTACCATATTTATATATCTGAGTGTCTTCTTTAACAATAAACTTCCTGTTGTCGCACGCCAGCGAAAGCATCGTCGGTGAATCATCCTGCACACTACGATGCACTTTTTCCATAGCCTGTCCAAAAGACTGATCCGGCATCACACGAACCTGATCAAGTATCGTAGGTTTACCCAGAAACTCTTTCTTATAATCATCTACTGACAACCTGTAATTGGCCTTAGTGACATAAACTCCTGCCCCCTCATAATAAACCGCACCATCCTTAAGCACATCATCAATATAAACACCAAAAGCCTTATCATCAATCTCCAGACGCAGCACCGTTTTATCTGCTAAAGAAAGACCACTCGCCTTATACTTTAATCTTAACTCCAATGGTTGAGAAAAATCCCAGTCATCAGATTTCCCAATTATCTCACCATTATAAATACTTATCTTAGCACTCTTAACATCCCTAGGCTTCTCCAGCATAAGATTAACAACCGTCTGTCCCTCCTGCGAAAACGAATAGGCCTTAATACCCTTTATCGCAACCGCCCTATCAGCCTTGGGAAAAATAAAACGAAGCTTCTGAATACCTATCCCCGCCCAGAAATCAACCCTCGCCTTAACCATATCCTGCGGATCAATAAGAAAACTCATCTTATTGCCATCAACACTCACCTTAGCATTCACAGCCTCATAGTCACCCTGCCAAAGTGAGTAATTCCCATGCCACATACTCTTTTCATACCAGAACTCAAGTTTAATATCACCAGCCGCAGGAACCGCCGAACCATCCGCAAACTCAACCTCCAAATTGCTTATCTTCCGCCTCTCCATCCAGGTCAAACCGATAACACTCTCCCCACTCTCATAAACTCCAGGCTCATAAACACCATTACTGTCTCTAACAAGCTCCTTATCCATCTCAAGATCTTCCGCCGGAAACTCTTCAACCCTGCCTGCCTTTGTCCCTTGCTTCCTCGCAGGATCATTTGTCACCACCGTCGCCGCCGCCGTTATATCAAGCCAATTCTTCTTGACCAATTCTTTACTGTCATCTCTTGTCAATCTCGCATCTGCCCATGTCAGCGTATCGTCACTCCTGCCGTCATCTGCTTCATCCGCAGAAAGAACCAGCTTCTGCGCCCCTGCAATATCAACATCAACCTTCATCGGTTCACTCAACGAACCGATCTTACCGCTGTTAAATTTCTCCTGTCCGTCAACAATTACCTTCGCAATAACCTGCCCATCAAAACCTCCAGGCCAGCCCCCGCCTACTTCCGCCTCAAACCTCTTATATCGACCCTGCAAATCTATTGTAATTCCTCCAAAAGCATGGTGCCCCAACCCCTTCTTATAAACCTTCTTGCCAATAGTCAAATCCCCGCGTTCCTTACCCCACAATCCAATACTGCTGTCAAGCCCAAGATAACCCCAACCCTGATAATAATCCATATCAAGTTCAGTAAGAATAACATCGCTAAGATACTCAACTTTATCGCCCCCAAATAAAAACGTCGGCCAAACCATCATAATAACGATCAAAGCCGACAACCTAATTTTACCAGAAACCGAAAAACCCAGCGATATACACATTTTACTGCCCCTTATAAGTTTCATTAAAGTTAATTAGCAACTGTGTTTATAATTACGAACAACATGTTAGCCCATACGATAACAAAACCCGAATGTTCTGTCAATTTTTTTACCCCCAATAGCCGCTTGACTCATTCAAGAGGTTTTACCCAGCCTCACCGAAGAATTCATTATAACACTACCCCCTCTTCTCCTGTTCCAGAAGCCATCTTTTAATTATTGACATAATATAGTCAATTTGCGACTCCGTCAGCTCCACCCCTTTTTTAATCCCATGCCACTTCTCCAGACACCCACGACAACATGTCCCCGTAGCATGCTGAGCAACAAAAACAGGATGGTTCCTCATAGGTGTCTGCTTGCCGTCATTAATAGGCAAAGCCGCCCCCAACCGCTGCTTCACAAACTCCCGCCCATGCAAAAGAATAACCTCAACCCCCTTAGCCTTATAATACTCCGCCTCTTTCCCCCTAAGTCGAAACCGCCCCCGAAACTTACTACGCCCAAGAGCCAAAAATATTTCATCAACATCACGCATCAAAACATTATACAAAAC
>CAZBKA010000061.1:0-17617 GCA_964492365.1 uncultured Pirellulales bacterium
TTAAAAACCCCGGCTTTGCTGGGGTTTTTTTTTATGCCTTCAAATTTTCATATTAAAACTTTATGCTTTCTTAATGCTGAAACGCAGATTCTCATTTGTAAAGTACCCGGTTTTGTGGTAAATTAACTGCTTCGAAAGATTAATATAAATATTGGAGCAGAAAATTTGGAACAGACACTGACATATAAAATATTGAACAACCATCTTGTTGAAGGTGTTCTTGCCCCGGGCAAAGAGATAGCTATAAGAATTGACCAGACATTAACCCAGGATGCTACCGGCACAACTGCCTTTTTACTTTACGAATCCATGGGTGCCGGCACTGTAAAAACTGACCTTTCAGTCAGCTATATTGACCACAACATGAGCCAGTTTGGTCCGGAAAATCATAATGACCATTTATACCTGCAGACAGTCTCAGGCAAATTCGGCGTATGCCACAGCAGACCAGGCAACGGCATTTGTCACCAGGTACAACTTGAAAGATTTGCTAAACCCGCAGCAACATTGCTCGGCAGTGATTCTCATACACCAACTGCAGGCGGCATTGGTATGCTTGCCATCGGAGCAGGCGGTTTGGATGTCGCGGTTGCTATGGCAGCGGGGCCATTTTATCTGACCTGCCCAAAGGTCGTCGGCATAAAGCTTACTGGTCGACTAAAAGACTGGGTAGCTGCCAAAGACGTAATTTTGAAACTGCTCAGCATCTTGACAACAAAGGGAAATGTTGGTTGGGTTGCTGAATATTTCGGCAATGCGGTCAAGACACTTTCCGTTCCTCAGCGTGCAACGATAACAAACATGGGAGCAGAGCTTGGTGTTACAACATCGATATTTCCAAGTGACAGCCAAACAGAAAAATTTCTGAACGCTCAGGGCAGAGCAGGGGACTATAAACCGCTCGCCGCCGATCCAGGTGCTAAATATGACCGAGTTGTAGAGATAAATTTATCCGATCTAGAACCATTAGCAGCATGCCCTTCTTCGCCAGATAATATTAAACCGATATCCCAGTTGGCAGGTAAAAAAATTGGTCAGGTACTCATCGGAAGTTGTACCAATTCAAGCTATACCGATCTGATGATGGTTGCAAAAACTTTAAAGGGCAAAACAATCGATAAAATGGTTGAATTTGGCATAGCCCCGGGCTCAAAGCAGGTTCTTACCATGCTCGCCGAAAATGGTGCACTGGCCGACCTCATTGCAGCAGGGGCGCGAATCCTGGAATCAGGTTGTGGCCCATGCATAGGACAGGGGTTCTCACCTGCTGACGGCGTTGTCAGTCTTAGGACCTTCAACCGTAATTTTGCGGGTAGAACAGGTACAAAGGCAGATCAGGCATATCTTGTCAGCCCGGAAACCGCGGCGGCTTCAGTTTTGACAGGCAAAATAACTGACCCTCGCACTATTGGTATTGACTATCCGAAAGTTAAAATGCCCAAAGAGTTTTTAATCGACGATGCTATGATTGAAAAACCGCTTGGTATTGGCGAAGCTGATAAAGTTGAAGTTCTCAGGGGGCCAACAATTGTTGTTCCTGAAGCCTCACCGAAATTGAAACAGAATCTGCTTGGTAAGGTTATATTAAAATGCGGGGATAAAATAACCACCGACCATATTATGCCCGCCGGTGCTTTCCTTAAACTTCGCTCGAATGTTCCCCAATACGCAAAGGTAGTATTTAACTGCTTCAACGAAGAAGGCAAACCGACCTTTGCCGACAGGGCACTTGAGCTTAAGAAAAAAGACATCGCAGGCATTATTATAGCCTCTGAAAGTTATGGTCAAGGCTCTTCAAGGGAACATGCGGCACTGTGCCCCATGTATCTCGGAATTCGTGCAGTAATTGCCAAATCAATCGAGCGAATACATAAAGCCAACCTTATTAATTTCAGTATTGTGCCCATTGAATTTGCTGATCCCGCCGATTATGATAAAATTAATCCCGATGATGAACTCGTTATAGATAAGCTGACCGAAGCGGTCAAAAACAGTGACGAGATCAAAATAAAAGACAAAACAGGCTCATTTGAATTTATTGGCAAGTTAAATCTTTCCAGCAGAGACAGGGAAATTCTTCTCGCAGGCGGCAAATTGAGCTATACTTTAGAGCAGAGCAATGGATAAAAAGACAATAGCTATTTTCGGTACGAGCAAAGCAAAGCCAGGCGATGAGGTTTTTCAGTTGGCCTATGAAACAGGCAGATACCTCGCGGAGGCTTTTTTCGATATTATTAATGGTGGTTACGGCGGCGTTATGCTCGCCTCGGCAAGAGCGGCAAGCCTTGCCGGTGGTAAGATTACAGGAGTTACATGCGATGCTTTCGGTCGAAGCGCCCCAAACCAGTTTATTACGGACCAGATAAATACATCCTGCCTGGATGAAAGACTTAACACGCTTCTGGAAAAAGCAGACGCATATATCGTTTTACAAGGCTCGACCGGAACGCTGCTTGAATTTGCTAAAATATGGGAATTAAAAAACAAACACTTTTTCAAGTCTGATAAACCGATTATATTGATAGGCGATTTCTGGAAGCCTTTGATAGAAATTGTTGCCACCGAAGATTTAAATAGTGTAAAGTCGCTGACTATTGTGCAGACTCCTGAAGAGGCGGTCGATTATCTTTTAAAAAATTTAAGATAGCAGGGAAGTAATATAAAATGAAAAAAGTCATGGTATTTTTAATATTGGCAGGCTTAGTTACAGCTTTGCCAGTCCTTGCCGAAGAAACCGAAAAACAGCTCTTGCCGATAATTGATGGTTTTGAACTCAAAGGAGCCGATGGAAAACTGGTTCACCAGAATTCTAAATGGCATTTTGTATTTGACCGAGAAGTCCGGGGCCCAAAATCTGGTCTTATCAAACCAGACACACAGGTTCTCCTGCTGCCCTCATCTGCTCTGGAAAAACTTATCGCCGATAAGCAGAAAAACCCTGCTTCAAGCTATAGACTCTGGGGTATCATCACTAAATATAAAGATGAAAATTATATTTTCTGTACATATTTTTTACCTTTTACAAATATTACCCCGGTCCAGAAAACGCAGCAAATGCAGATCAATGAACCAAACGATGCTCTTACCATACCCGATGAAATTATTAACAAACTCAAGGACAGAAAAATAATAAGACCCGAACAACTCCGGAAAGGCCTCAAGCTTGAAAATGATTCTGTGCTGATCGACCGTATAGGTTATGTTAAAACCGATGATGATGGACAGGCTAAATTTGTATTCGACGCTTTGGGGCGAAATGCTAAAAATTATTCCATTGATCTTCTGCCTTGCCAGGTACTTCAGCTCGCTCAGGAAAAATATGAAAGCGCAATTGAAAAACCAAGATTCAAAATTACCGGCATAGTTACACAATTTGAGGGTCAAAATTATATGTTCTTGCAAAAGGCAAGTGTGGTTTACAGCTATGGCAATTTTTCAAGGTAGAGCAAAATGACGGATCAATTGGCTAAGATTTTAATTTTGTCATCACAACCGGATTTTGAGAATAAACTCTCATGTATCAGGCAAACTATAATAAATGCCTCAGGCTTTGAACCCGGTTCTCAGCAGCACCAGCAGCTTATAAACATCGTCACTGAAGTTGCAAAAAATGGAGACAAAGCATTAGCGGATTTTACCGAAAAATTTGACAGTGTAAAATTAACACCCAGCCAGTTCAAAATTGATAAAGCTCAGCTTAAACAGGCTCACGATGAAATTGACGCTGATCTTTTAAAAGCTCTGCGAAAATCAATTGAGAACGTCAGGAAATATCAAACTGAAATTTTCATGTCAGGCAAAAATAATTTTCCCGGAATTAAATATACTCCTCTAAGCAGAATTGGAATTTGTATTCCCGGAGCCTCGGCCCCTTTGCCCAGCACAGTTATCATGTCAGCTGTCCCCGCACAGGTTGCAGGAGTAAAAGAGATTGTGATTGTTTCTCCGCCAAGATGTAAAAATTCAATTCATCCGGTAATACAGGCTCTTTGCTTTGAACTTGGCATTGATGAGGTGTACCGTATCGGCGGCGCCCAGGCTGTAGCAGCATTAGCCTATGGCACCGAGACAATCAAGAAAGTAAATAAAATTGTAGGCCCCGGTAATCAATGGGTGCAGATGGCAAAGAAACAGGTTTTTGGAAAAGTTGATATCGATTCCATTGCCGGTCCAAGCGAAGTTCTTATTATTGCCGATGATTCGGCAAACCCTGCGTGGGTCGCAGCCGACATGCTAAGTCAGGCTGAACATGCACCAGGCTCTGCTCTGGTCTTGACCGATTCGGAAAAATTAGCCCATGCTGTTCTTGATGAATTATCCAAACAGGTTAAAGAGCTTGACAGAAGTCAGCAGACTCTTCAATGCCTGGAAAAATTCAGCTCTGTTGCAGTATGTAAAAATATCGATGATGTTATCACTTTCGCCAATGATTTTGCAGCCGAGCACCTCGAAATCCAGTGCGGCAATAAAAGTGATGCCATCGCACAAAGAATCATAAACGCCGGTGCTATTTTCATAGGCCAATACTCACCAGTTGCCGTAGGTGACTACTGGGCAGGTCCAAGTCATACCTTGCCAACAGGCTCAAGCGCAAAATTCTTCAGCCCATTAAGCTCGAACGATTTTGTAAAATCATCAAGCATCATTCGATATGATAAAGAAAAATTAACACAAAGTGCTGATGATATAATTCGCATTGCGATGATTGAAGGCCTCGACGCCCACGCCAAAAGTATTGCTATCAGAACAAAGAAAAATTAAACTTCCCATCGAAGAGCCTCTTCGTTTTTTAAGTTTTTCAGGGTTTCTTAAAAACCATATATGTCACTTTATTATCGGTAAGTATGAATTGAGCTTTGATATTGTCATAAAATAATGTTATGACATTTTCCTCTACCGCAATCTCAGAACTCGGTTTACCATATGCCTGAGCAATATTTTCTCTGCTTGACCCCATACCGATATTCTCACTGGTTTTACAATTGCAGAGCTTTATCATATTTCCTTCAGCCTCATTTGTCGCCCCGCATGCTATTAGTATAAGCGATTCATCTTTTGGTGAAACGGTTAATTGCAGGCCGTGAGAAATATAAAATAGCTTATAACCTTTTTCCTGCTCTGGTTGGCCCAAAATTTTTATTATTACATTTTTGTTCATCCCGAACCGAATGTCCCCGACATTGCTCAAAGGAACAATTTGCATAATTTCTCTTGCTTCTTCAGGCTCTGCCTGTTTGGTCTGTTCCGGCTGCTTAGTCTGACCGCCTGGAATACCTTTGGCACTGGTTTTATCTTTACTGAGCCATCGCATACCCAGCTTTACCATTCCCAACGAATTTCCCTGCCAGCCATGCCCGCCTTTATACATCTCCATCTTAACGATACCGCCATTATCAGCGATTATTTTATATGCCAATTGCGGCATCTCCACCGGGCAAATATCATCAGCCACCGAGTGCATGATATAATATGCTTTGCCGTTTGCATTCCCGATATTACTGCCAAGCCAACTGATCTGGAAATTGCTCATTACAATTAAGCTGCCTGCTATCGGTGTATCTTTTCTTACAGACGCCATATAACCAGCTTGCCCCGCGCTGTCCCAGCAAAAACTGAATATTTGCTGCTTGTTGATATTATATTTGCTGCGAACATCGGCAATTACTGCTTCGATAAATTCTTCTGTGCTGAACAACTGCCCATCAACTTTGTCTGTCTCTGTAGGCCAGGTAATTCTCTGCTTGCGATTCCATCGTTTTGCCACAAGCTGAGCAACGATAAAATTCTTATCAAATGAATCTTTGTAAATCTCTTTCACAAAATCAAGCATGTCAGCTCCGCCCGTTTCGCCAGGCAAAACAACTATTAGCCCGAAACCAGCATTGTTAACATTAGTTTCATCGCCGGAACTGATAAGAAAATATTTTTTGTTTACATCGCCGCCAGCAGAGCATTCTTTGCTGATGACTTCTTCGCTTTCAGTATTGGGATCCTGATTTGCAAAACAAAAGCTGGCAATGCAAAACATCACCAGCCATATAAATATCAATCGTACTTTCATCTATTTAGACTTTTTCTAATAAGACAAATCTATTCGTATTTTTCGATTAACTTAGTTTTTGTTTAATAAACTCCACTGCCGCTGCCAGTGCATCATCAATCTTCGCCGGGTCCTTACCACCAGCCATTGCCATCTGAGGCCTGCCACCACCACCACCGCCCACTATCGGAGCGATAGTCTTTACAATGTCACCAGCCTTTAACCCTTTTTTAATCAGATCATCACTAACCGCTGCCAGCAATGTCACCTTACCATCCTCAACGAAGCCGAACGCAATTGCAACCGAATCAGCCTTTTTCTTAAGCATATCGATAGCTTCCCGCCCTTGCTCAGATGTTGCACTTTCAAGCTTACTGACCACTATGGATGTCCCATTGATCTTTTCGCAGTTGCTCAGCAGTTCCCTAGCCTCAGTCAGAATATCATTGCCTGTCTGTTTAGCTGTTGATTTAAGCTGTTTTGTTAACTGCTTATTTTCTTTTATAAGCCCGGCAACTCTTTCCAGAACTTTTTCCGACGGAACTTTCAGCAAAAGCGTAAGTTCGTCAATAACATCATTTCTTTCCTGGAAGTATTTGTTCAGCCCGGCGCCGGTCAATCCGGTTATTCTTCGTACACCTGCCGAAATACTTTCCTCTTTTACAATCTTGAAATTGCCGATTACGCCGATGTTACCAACATGCGTCCCGCCGCAGAATTCTCGGCTGAAGGCATCAGTAATATGTTCCTGATCCTTGGCCCCGATAGCAATAACTCTCACAATGTCACCATATTTTTCACCGAACAGTGCCATTGCTCCGAGTTTCTTTGCTTCTTCTTTTTCCATCTCAACACAAGTTACCGGCAAAGCAGCATCAATTTTTTCTCTTACAAGCTTTTCAACTTCGTTCATCTGTTGTTTCGTCAATGCTTTCGGACAAGTAAAGTCGAATCGCAAATAATCAGGCCCAACCAGTGAACCCTGCTGAGCAACAGAATTGCCGACTACCTTTTGCAATGCCCATTGCAGTAAATGCGTAGCAGTGTGGTTTTTCTTTATTGAATCCCTGTCAGCACTTACAATCGCATCAACTTTATCGCCGACTTTGAATTGTCCCTTAGATACTCTGCCCTGATGAATAACACAGTCAGCAATTTTGCTGGTGTTCTCAACAATGAACTCAGCGCCATCTGTTTTTATCGTTCCGCAGTCTCCGACCTGTCCACCCGACTCAGCGTAAAAACAAGTCTTATCCAGTACAACCGCAACTTCCTGACCAGTAATTATTTCACCTGAATTCTTAAAACCGTTCTCATCAATAAAACCAACCATCTTACCTTGCGATTTATCAACATGGTATTTGTGCAGATCTTCAGTGACAGGCAATTCGACATCAGAAAGCTTCATCATAAATGAGTTGCCTTTCTGAGCGGCCCTTGCTCGTTGCCTTTGTTGTTCCATCAGCTTGTCAAATTCATCTCTGTCAACAGATAACCCCTGCTCCTTAGCCATCATCTCCGTCAAGTCAAGCGGGAATCCATAAGTGTCATACAGCGCAAAAGCATCTTCGCCGTCAACAATTCTCGAATCTGTTTTTTTCGCTTTCTCTGCTGCACCATTAAATATTTCAATTCCACGATCAAGCGTTCTGCCGAAACTTTCTTCCTCAGATTTGATGACCGTTGTAACGTAATCAGCTCTGGAGCGAATTTCACCGAATGCATCACCCATATAATCAGCAACCGTAGGCACTATTTTATACATGAAAGGCTCGCGCATTCCCAGCTCTCTGCCGAATCGTGCTGCTCGACGCAAAAGCCTTCTCATCACGTACCCTCTGCCCTCATTTGAAGGCGTAGCCCCATCGGTAATTGCAAATACCAATGCCCTTAAATGGTCAGCGATAACCCGAAAAGCTGTATCAGTGGCACTATCAAGTTTCGATGTATAAACATGCCCCGTTGTCTCGCAAAGATAATTAATGATAGGCATGAAAAGATCCGTATCATAGTTGCTTTTTTTTCCCTGCATAACCGCTGACACTCTTTCGAGTCCTGCACCGGTGTCGATATACCTGGCCGGCAACGTTGTAAGCACTCCGTTTTCATCTCGGTTATACTGCATGAAAACAAGGTTCCACAACTCCATAAATCTGCTGCAGCCGCCATTAACAGCGCACTTGTGTCCCGGCACATGCTTCATATCGCATCTGTCAGGTCCAAGGTCAATATGTATTTCGCTGCAAGGCCCGCAAGGACCAACGGCGCCCATTTCCCAGAAGTTATCTTTCTTACCGCAGCTCAAAACCCTGCTCTCGGGCATACCTGTAACCTTACCCCAGAGCATCTTTGCTTCATCATCTGCTTTTGTGCCGTCTTTTTCGTCACCTTTGAAAACCGTCGCCCACAAAAGATCAGGATTAATACCCCATACCTTTGTCACCAGCTCCCATGCCCACTCAATGGCCTCTGCCTTAAAGTAATCATCAAAGGACCAGTTGCCAAGCATCTCGAAGAATGTGTGATGATAAGTATCCCTTCCCACTTCTTCAAGATCATTATGCTTGCCGCTTACTCGCAGACATTTCTGACTGTTGGCGGCACGTTTCCATGGACTCGACTTTAACCCAAGGAATATATCCTTAAACTGGTTCATTCCTGCATTAGCAAAAAGCAATGTCTCGTCGCTGATAGGAACTATCGGCGAACTCGGAACAAACTCATGGCCCCTGTCTTTAAAAAAATCTATAAAGCTGCTTCTGATTTCCTTTGCACTAGTCACTTTAAATTTCCTGATAACAAATTTATTATTCTTCTATTATGACTCCCTTAGCCACGAGAATCTTATGTTTGATTTCTTCGCAGACATCACTGTTGTCCACTAAGAATTCCTTGGCCTTTTCTCTGCCCTGGCCGATTTTTACCTTACCGTAATTGTACCACGCGCCTGATTTCTCGATTATGCCGCAAGCATCCGCCAGGTCGATCAAGTCACCGATATAGCTGATACCATTATTGAACATAATATCGAATTCAGTCTCGCGGAAAGGCGGAGCTATTTTATTTTTAACGATTTTTGCTTTTACCCTGTTACCGATAGCCTCACCCGCTGCATCTTTAATAGTAGCAATTCTCCTGATATCAAGTCTGACAGAGCTGTAAAACTTCAGAGCCTTGCCGCCTGTTGTTGTTTCCGGGCTGCCGAACATAACGCCGATCTTCATACGTATCTGGTTAATAAATATCAACGCAGTCTTTGTCTTACTGATTACCGCAGTCAGCTTTCTCATTGCCTGACTCATAAGCCTTGCCTGCAACCCCATATGCGAGTCACCCATTTCGCCATCGAGCTCTGCTTTAGGCGTCAACGCTGCAACTGAGTCAACAACAATAATATCAACCGAGTTGCTCTTAACCAGCATCTCGACGATCTCCAGTGCCTGCTCACCGCTGTCAGGCTGAGAAACAAGAAGCTTACTTACATCAACACCAAGTTTCTTGGCCCATGTTACATCCAGTGCGTGCTCAGCATCGATAAACGCAGCAACCCCTCCTTGTTTCTGGCAGCATGCAATCACATGCAGCGAAAGAGTAGTCTTACCCGAAGACTCCGGACCATAAAATTCTGTTACTCTGCCCTTGGGTATACCCTTACCGCCTAATGCCAGGTCAAGTGACAAAGCGCCGGTACTGATGCAGTCAATTTGCACATGTTTTGTTTCATCCATCTGCATTATGGCACCTTGGCCATATTGCTTTTCGATCTGCGCAACTACACGCTCCAATGCCGTATTGCTTTCACCACCGGCAACTTCTGTCTTTGCTGTCTTTTTCTTCGCCATATTTACTTTTCTCCATTCCTTTGGTTCGTAATATTATTATTGCAATTTATATCTGTCGATTACACTATAGACAGGCCCATCACTCCTGAGTCGGCTGCAATAAACTGCTACCGAATCAACAAAAACACTACCCGCGTAGAAATCCTTATAGCTCTCGCAGTTTTTTTTCAACTTATAACCCGTTTTAGGATTTTTCACCCTGCACAGCGTTAGATGGCCTGAAAAACCCTTATTATCACCAGCCCAACCACCGCTTACAAACTTATTTTCCAAATCTTTCTGCAAATCCTGCAATTTATCGACGCCCAGTCCAGCACCAACCCAGACAACGCTCGCGCTCCTGCCGCCAAAACAACCAACTGTTTCAAATCCAAGCTCAAAACCGCTTTTTCCCGCAGCAGTACTTTCAACTATTCTGCAAACTTCAGACATCTTAGCTTCTTCTACTTCACCCAGAAACTTCAAGGTCAGATGCATCCGCTCAGGTGAAACCCATGTAACATCGAATCGCCCCAGCCTGCACTGCTGAGAAATATTTTTTTGCAGCTCGCTCAGCTTTTCTTTAATTTCATCATTAATATCTATTGCGACAAATAATCGCATATCATATCCGCCGATATCAGCGTAATTTTTTAAAACTGTGTTATTTCACGCAGTTTCTCAAACCTGCTTTCAATAACTTTATTATTAATACCAGTTAATCCAGCCAGTGAAAAATCAGAAATCGTAAACGATGCCATCACCGTTCCATAAGCGATAGCCTTTTTCAGATTCGCAGTATTAACTTTGCCTTGCTTCGTAAGATAACCCATAAATGCACCAGCGAAACTATCGCCCGCTCCTGTTGGATCCTTTACTTCCCTGGCAATATATGCAGGCAGCACAAAAATATCACCATCCTTATTACACATCATACTGCCGTACTCACCTTTTTTAATAATAACGACATCGGGCCCCATCTCGAGTATTTTCTCCGCTGTTATAATAAGATTACTTTCTTTTGTTATCGATCGTGCCTCATCCTCATTGATTATCAAGGCATTAATCTTCTTCATCAGTTTCTTAAGGTCCTCTAAATGCCCATCGATCCAGCAGTTCATAGTATCAGCTGCAACAAATACAGGACTATCGAGCTGGTCTAAAATTTCCATCTGCAGCACCGGCGAAGTATTAGCAAGGAAAACAAATTTACTGTCCATGAATTCAATTGGTACTTTCGCGGGTTTTTCCATTAATACATTCAGTTCGACATTGTCCGTAATGGCGTTCTTCATCGTATTATGGTAGGACCCTTTCCAGCGAAAAGTTTTGCTGCCCTGTCTGATCTCCAACCCAGAAAGGTCAACATCTCTTCCTTTAAAAGTTTCTGCCAGGTTAAACGGGCAATCCATTCCGACCACTCCTGAAAATCTTACAGGGCAAAAATAACTCGCCGCCATACTGAAATAAATTGCTGAGCCGCCAAGGCAGTTCTCACTTGTACCAAAAGGCGTAGTTACCGTATCAATTCCTATCGAACCAGTTACTAAAAGTGACATTTAAAATTCCTTTCGAAATTAGTTATCCGTTTTTAAATTTTTCCAAAGTATAATCTATGCGCGCCAGCGTATTTTCCTTGCCCAGCATCTGAACAGAATCAAATATAGGTGGGCTGATCGTATTGCCGCAAATCGCAACCCTTAAAGGCTGCGCTATTTTACCGAGACCGACCTGCTTTTCCTCTGCTAATGTCCGAAGCATACCCTCGATTCCATCCTCAGTAAGTTCCGTCATATCTTTGAGCTTTTCACCTACTATTTTCAGCATCTCCAGCCCATCATTCTTCAGCAGAACCTTTTTCACTGCCTTGTCATCGTATGCTATTTTATCATTTTCAAAGAACAAAAACCGACTCTTGCTCTCAACATCTTCGAGTCCTCTGGCGCCGACATTAACCCTCAAAAGCTGGGCCAAAAGCTTATCATCGCCATTAGCAACCGGGGAATTAACTTCCTTCAAATAAATCTTGAAATACTTCAGCAGTTTATCCGGACTGACCATTCGCATATGCTCAGTATTGAACGAAACAAGCTTTTTCCTGTCAAATAAGCTGTTGGATTTGCACAGCCGGCTAAGGTCAAATTTCGCGACAAGCTCGTCAACCGTCATAACTTCCTGACCATCTCCGCTGCTCCAGCCCAGAAGCGCCAGAAAGTTCACCATAGTTTCGGGCAAATAACCGCTCTTTGAAAAATCAACAACATTAATCTCAGGCAGTTTGATTCCAAGATAATCCGCCATAGCATCTACAATCGGCATGTCCGGCACAGTTTTGCCGTCAAGGAACGACTGCAAATCCTCGACAGATATTCCTCCTGCCTTAGCAAGCTTTTCGAGATCAATTTCCGCATCCGCCTTGATAGCGATTTTCAATACCTTAGGCCTCTCACGTTTGGACAATTTCCCGCCATTTTCACTCATCGTAACCGACATGTGTGCATACTGCGGAATTTTGAACCCCAATGCCTTCTGCAAACACTGATGCAAAGGAGTATTCATCAAATGTTCCTGTCCCCTGCAAACATGCGTAACATCCATCAACTCATCGTCGATAACCACCGCGAAATGGTAAGTTGGAAAACCATCGGATTTTTGAATAATAAAATCGCTTAATTCGCTTGGCTCAAAACTTACCGTACCCCTGACAAGATCCTCAACCACAATAGGCTTATCCTGCGGAATAGCAAATCGAACCGTTACATCTTTGCCCTCGCTGCGAGCCTTTTTAACATCAGCTTCACTCGGCAGTATCTCAGGCCTGCGGTAAACGGAACTTTTCTTCTCCGCCTCAGCTATGTCACGTTTTTCCTTCAATTCTTCTGCACTATCGAAACAATAATATGCCTTCCCGTCAGCCAGCAGCTTATCGATGTACTTTTGGTAAATATCCAGCCTCTGCGACTGCAAATAAGGCCCTTTTGGTCCGCCAACCCCAGGTCCCTCATCCCACTCGATACCAAGCCACTTCAAATCATCAATAACCTGCTGCATTGCAGTAGGTGTATTGCGTTTCATATCCGTGTCTTCTATTCTCAAAATAAACTTGCCGCCGGAATGTTTCGCCAGCAACCAGTTAAAAAGCGCCGTCCTTGCCCCGCCAATATGAAGATAACCCGTTGGTGATGGCGCAAATCTCGTTACTATCATCAGTTAAAGCTCCAGCTAAATTACATTTATAAACACCATAGCATACCCCCAAGCTCCTATAATGTCAATGCGCAAAAGCTTTTAACCGCAAATTACCAATCTTAATAACTATCTGCTAAATTAAATTGCTCAACGCTTCAAATTTGATAAAATGATTTGTTATGAATTTTTTTCGATATATCGAGGCTAAGCAGTGGAAAATAACGAAAACAGCGACGAAAAGTCAGCTCCTCTGGATTTTGTCCGGACAATAGTAAGCGATGATTGCAAAACAGGCAAATGGGATGGCAGGGTGGCTACACGCTTCCCACCCGAACCTAATGGTTTTCTGCACATCGGGCACGCTAAAAGCATCTGTCTCAATTTCGGCATCGCCGCAGAATTCAATGGAAAATGCAATCTGAGATTCGACGATACCAACCCTTCAAAAGAGGACCAGGAATACGTCGATTCGATTATCAAGGATATTCAATGGCTAGGCTGGAGCTTCGAAGACAGACTTTTCTTCGCTTCCGATTATTTCCAGCAAATGTACGAATATGCCATACAGCTTATCAAAAAAGGTAAAGCCTATGTCTGCGACCTCACAGCCGAAGAAACAAGGCTCTATCGCGGCACATTAACCCAGCCCGGCAAAGAAAGCCCATATAGAAATCGCTCCGTTGAAGAAAACCTCGACCTCTTTGAAAAAATGAAAGCGGGCCAGTTCCCTGATGGTTCCAAAACCCTCAAAGCAAAAATTGACCTGGCTTCCGCAAATTTCAATATGCGTGACCCCGTTATGTACCGGATAATGAAAGCAACTCACCATCGCACCGGCGACAATTGGTGCATATACCCGATGTACGACTGGGCACATGGCCTCGAAGATTCTCTCGAAAGGATTACCCATTCGATCTGCACCCTCGAATTTGAAAATCACCGCCCATTATACGATTGGTTCATCGACCAGTTAGGTATCTACCACCCGCAGCAAATCGAATTTGCCCGCCTGAACCTGACATATACTGTAATGAGCAAACGAAAACTTCTAAAACTTGTTCAGGATAAATTAGTCAATGGCTGGGATGATCCCCGCATGCCTACTATCTCCGGAATGAGACGCCGGGGTTACAGCGCCGAAGCCATTCGTGATTTCTGCAGGGTCATAGGCGTAAACAAATTCAACAGCACAGTTGATTTTGCCCTGCTCGAACATTGCCTGCGCAAGGACCTCAACAAAACAAGCACCCGCGTAATGGCAGTATTGAATCCCGTAAAATTGATAATAGATAACTACCCGCAGGATCAGGTAGATTTACTTGATGCGGTCAACAATCCCGAAGATGAATCCGCCGGTACAAGAAAAGTTGCTTTCACAAAAGAGCTCTACATCGAAGCCGATGACTTCATGGAAGTACCAGCCAAAAAGTTCTACCGCCTTTCACCAGGCAAAGAAGTTCGCCTGCGATATGCCTACTTCGTAACCTGTACCAGCGTTGTAAAAGATAACTCCGGCAAAATAACAGAGATTCATTGCACCTACGACCCCGCAACCAAAGGCGGCGACTCACCTGATGGTCGAAAAGTTAAAGCAACTCTACACTGGGTCAGCGCAACCGAATCAATAAAAGCAAATGTTCGCCTCTACGACAATCTCTTTACAAAAGAAAACCCTGACGATGTTGAAGAAGGCTCCGACTTCACAGATTACTTAAACCCTGATTCGCTCAAGCAACTGGATAATTGTTTCATCGAGCCTTGCCTTAAAAATGCAAAACCTCTCGACCGCTTCCAGTTTGAAAGATTAGGCTACTTTTGTCTCGACCCCGATACCAAAGGCAGCAACCTGATATTCAATCGGACCGTAAACCTGAAAGACACCTGGACAAAAATCCAGAATCAGCAGGATACCAAAAGCTGAGAAAAATAATATACTAACGTAATTAAAAGCCCCCGTGAGCCATCACCCGGGCTTTTTTGCTTTCTGTTATCGCCAATTAACTTGCTTTTTTTCAAAAATTATTCTACAATGGCCCTCATGGATAAACTTATTAAAATAACGCTTATCTTGGCGCTGACCTCATCGCTTTTTTTGAGGACAATCGTACCGTTATTGGAAAAAACCCCTGATTTTTCTCCATTTGAGCCTCGAGTTTATTTCTTTGGTCAGCAAGCAGCTCCAGAATTACCAGCAATCAAGTTAACCAGCCAGCATGACAATGACTTTCATGGACTGAGTTTTTCAACTCTTGAAAAGGGCAGCGAAAATAAATCAGCTTACACACTTTACCAATGTTGCAGCAGCGAAAACATTGACTACTCACAAAATGCCAGTCTTTTCTGTCAAAGAACTCTTTTGATAATATAATCGCACCATTTTTATCTTTTAAATTTACTTTATCCTGGAACAGCCATTCTGTGACATCGGTTTATAGCGGTTCCTGAATTTTTTAAAACTTAAATTATGGAGTGCATTATGAATGCTCAAAAAAACTCACCCGAATATATAAAAACTTTGGTTACTGAAAACCAGATTGAACAAGCCATGAACATTCTCGATCATTTTTCTGAAGATAAGTCACTTTGGTTTCAAAATGCCTATGCCGTCTGCTTAATGAGGCTCAACCGTCCGAAAGATGCAGTTAAAGTTCTTACACCCTTTGTTTATCGTGGGGGATCTGTTGTTGCTGACGTCAAAGTACCTGATAAGGTAAAACTCAACCTCGCCGAGGCAATGTTTCTTACCGGTCATATCGCCGGAGCTGTAAATCTGTTGACCGATATCAAAGAAAACAGCCAACACAGGCAGAAACTTGTGGAAGCTTTCAAAAATTGGAAAAAATCACTCTCCTGCTGGTCGCGATTAATAGTGGCTCTCGGAGTATTACCCTATGATAAACCACTTGCTCTGGAACAGCCTTTCGGGGAACCTTAGACTGTGGAAAAACCATGAAATTTTTTTGACCATGCCATAGTTTTTGGATTAGAATTGCCGATACCTTGGTAATGGTGTTTCGTCTGTGAAAATCAGGCCCTGAGACAGCATATAGTCTGGGTTTTGTTACTGTATTGAAAGATTATTATGGATGTTGTTTACATAGTTGGGCCATTGCTTTTAATCGCGGTAGTGCTGGCATCGGTTTGGCTTGATCGATGGAGTGTCCCAGTAATCCTGGTTGCATTGGGTACAGGGATTGTCTTTGGAAGCGATGTTCTCAATTTATGGCATTTCAGCGACATCAACTTAACCAATCGCCTCGCCAACATCGCCTTGGTATTTATCTTGTTTCATGGAGGCTTTTGCACAAAGCGAAATACATTTAAGTCTGTAGCTTTGGTCGCAGCAGGGCTGGCAACATGGGGCGTTATCCTGACCGCAGCAATTACCTTTGTTATTCTTTACGGAATCCTAGGCTGGTCTTTAGACAAGTCGCTTCTGTTGTCGGTTGTTATTTCATCCACCGATGCCGCTGCCACTTTTTCAATTCTCCGCCGTCAGTCCCTGCCGTCCAGACTCTCATCTACCGTCGAGATTGAAAGCGCCGCCAACGACCCAATGGCTATCTTATTGACCGTCATCGCCATACAGGCCTTAACATTTGGCCATGACCGCTGGTACATAGTCATTCTTTCCTTCTTCTGGAAATTTACAATAGCGCCGCTTCTTGGTTGGCTTTTGGCACGCGCCGCTCTTTGGCTTTTCAACCGCCTTCGACTTCAGGATAGGGGCTACTACTACGTCTTGTCTTTAGGGGTTATTCTTTTAATATTTGGACTGACTGAATTGATCCATGCAAGCGGAATGTTGGCTGTCTTTATCGCCGGTTACGTCATGGGAAATAGTTCTTTCGTACATAAACAGGGGATCGCAAATTTTTCTTCTGCCCTGTCCACAATGGTAAACCTCGGTATGTTTGCTTTGATGGGCCTTTTAGTCTTTCCGCACCAATGGTCAACACTTTGGGTTGATGGACTTGTTCTATTTTTAGTTTTGACATTCATCTCCAGACCAGTAGCGGTCTGGTTAGGCACTATGGGGATGCGAATGAGATGGAAAAATAAAGTCTTTATCATGTGGGCAGGACTCAGGGGAGCGGTTCCGATTGTCCTGGCTACATACCCATCCGCCGCAGGTCTGCCAATCGGTCAGGATATTTTCAATCTTGTTTTTTTTGCTGTAGTCTTGTCAATATTGGTACAAGGCTCCACCCTGGGATTCGCCGCCGCCAAGCTGGGGCTGTCCAGACCATTAAGGCCAAAATCTCTATATAATCTGGAACTCATCACAATGGCCGAAAGTGACCTTGATTTAGTAGTAGTTGATTTACCGGACCCCAAAGGCACTCCAGGTCCGACCATCAGTGAGTTGCGCCTGCCTCCGGAAGCTGTCATTACGATGATAACCAGAGGCCAAAAAGTAATCGCTCCTAAAGGCTCCACCCGTTTACATGGCTGGGATCAGGTAACCGTGCTGGCACATGCTAAAGACGAAGAATCCGTCCGTCAGGCCCTGCTTACACCATTTGACAATCTGTCGAAACCATCAACGTAAAAATTATTAAATGTG
>CAZBKA010000062.1:0-17538 GCA_964492365.1 uncultured Pirellulales bacterium
TTCATTCATAAAAAAGCTGAGTCTTTCCTGGTAACAGTGGAGCCTAAGCAAAGCAATAAAAAAGTCAGCACCAATTCCCATCCCGGACAGGAATTTGATTATGTCCTGGAAGGAACTTTAAAAATCTACATACATGACAACGAAATGATACTGGAAGCCGGCGATTCGATATATTTTGACTCGAGCTATGGACATGCGATGGAAGCAGTTGGTGATAAAGCAGCAAAATTCCTTGCGGTTATTTTGTAATATTAAAACTGGAACTTATGATATGTCTTTATTGAAAAATTTTGTTTCTAAAGTTGATTTTGAGTCGTATGAAGACTTCAAAAATAATTTTAAATTTATGGTCCCTGATAATTTTAATTTTGCTTACGATATTGTGGATGTCTATGCGAAGCAGGAACCTGACCGCCGTGCGATGGTCTGGTGTGACGATAATGGCGGTGAAAGAACTTTCAGCTTTAAAGACCTGAAAATTTACAGCGATAAGGCGGCGAATCTCTTCAGCAGCCTGGGAATAAAAAAAGGCGACCATGTAATGCTTGTTGCCAAGAGCCATTATGAATTCTGGTATTGCCTTTTGGCTTTGCATAAACTGGCAGCAGTACCAGTACCGGCGACTCACATGCTTAAAACTCGCGATATAGTTTACCGTGTCGAAAAAGCGAATGTTAAAATGATGATTTGCGCACCGGAAGAAGACTTGCTTTGTAATGTTGAAGAGGCGGAAAAACAAATTGGCGAAGGCTGTTTTATAAAATCTGTAATTGGCACAAAAAGGCAGGGTTGGCATGATTTTTGTGAAGAAATAGAACAGGTATCAAGCGATTTTACCAGACCTACAGGTAAGTTGGCTTCTACGAACGAAGATGTATCACTTTTGTATTTTTCGTCTGGTACAAGCGGCTATCCCAAGATGGTTTGTCATGATTTTTTGTATCCGCTCGGTCACATCCTGACAGCAGTATATTGGCAGAAAGTACAAGACGGCGGACTCCACTATACCGTAGCTGACACCGGTTGGGCCAAGTGTATGTGGGGTAAGATATATGGCCAATGGATCGGTGGCAGTGCGGTGTTTGTTTATAACTATGACAAGTTTGATGCCCGCAATGTACTCGAAAAAGCGGCTAAATATGGTGTGACGACTTTTTGTGCGCCGCCTACGGTCTATCGCTTTCTGATAAGAGAAAACCTTAACGAATATAATTTCAGCGGGCTTAAGTATTGTGTTATAGCAGGTGAGCCTTTGAATCCGGAAGTGTATAAAAAGTTTTATGAGTCAACCGGTTTAAAACTTATGGAAGGCTTTGGGCAGACAGAGTCGGTTGTTATGATAGCATCATATCCATGGGTTGAACCAAAACCAGGTTCTATGGGCAAACCCTCGCCTTGCTATGAGATTGAGCTGATTAATTCTAATGGTCTGCCTTGCGATATCGGCGAAGAAGGTGAAATTGTGATCAATACTAAAGACGACAAACCAATAGGTCTTTTCTGTAATTATAAAGATGACAAAAAAAGGACCGATGAAGCCTGGCATGACGGATACTACCATACCGGTGATGTGGCGTGGAAAGATGAAGACGGATATTTTTGGTTTGTGGGCAGAAATGATGACCTGATTAAGAGCTCCGGTTACAGGATAGGCCCTTTTGAAGTCGAAAGTGCATTGTTACAGCATGGAGGCGTTCTGGAATGTGCCATAACCGCTGTCCCGGATGAAGTAAGAGGTAGTGTTGTCAAAGCTACCGTTGTTTTGAACAAAGGTTACAAACCTACAGATAAGCTTAAAAAAGAATTGCAGGAACATGTCAAAAATGTGACAGCCCCGTATAAATATCCAAGAATTATCGAATTTGTTGATGAATTGCCCAAAACTATTAGCGGCAAAATAAAAAGGTTCGATATACGCAAAAAAGATCAGGATATTGAATAAAAACTGATTCAAGGCGTATTTTAAATGTTAAACAGCAGGAGTCAAAGTGAACGTCAAAGATGAGAAAAAGAACCCGTATCCGGTGATAGCCCAGATCGAGTGTAAGGCTTGCGGACGGTGTATGGTTTCGTGTCCGAAAGGATGCCTGGAAATGAGCAAAGAAGTCAATCAGAGAGGCTATCATTACGTAGTTTACAAGGGAACTGGATGCAGCGGATGTGCGAGTTGTTTTTACAGCTGCCCAGAACCGAATGCAATTGAAGTGCACATCCCGAAGAAAGACTAAAACGTTTGATACGTTAAGGAGTTATATAGAATGACAACACAACTTATTAAGGGCAATCATGCTGTAATAGTCGGGGCGTTATACGCCGGCTGTGATTGCTATTTTGGATATCCGATTACACCTGCCAGCGAAATACTTCAGGAGGCATCCGAATTTTTTCCCAAACTCGGTAGAAAGTTTGTGCAGGCAGAGTCAGAGGAGGCAGCTATAAATATGTCCTATGGTGCCGCGTCAGCGGGACATCGTGTTATGACGGCATCATCAGGACCTGGAATAAGCCTGAAACAGGAAGGCGTCAGTTATATGGCTGGTTCACAGCTTCCTTGTGTAATTGTTGATGTCATGAGAGCAGGGCCTGGTCTGGGTAATATCGGCCCCGAGCAGGGTGATTACAATCAGGTTGTAAAAGGTGGCGGACATGGCAACTATAAATGCATAGTGTTGGCTCCTAATTCTGTTCAGGAAATGTGCGATTTTACTATGAAGGCTTTTGATTTGGCGATGAAATATCGCGGGCCGGTATATGTTCTTGCCGATGGTGTGCTCGGCCAGATGATCGAACCGCTGCGGTTTCCTGAAAAAGCAATTAAGCCCAGAATAGATGCGTCATGGGCGGTTAATGCGACTGCCGAAACTAAAGGAAATCTTGTTACTTCAATTTTTCTCGATTTCCAGCAGCTCGAAGAGTTTAATAATCTGCTTCAGGAGAAATACGCTTTAATAGAAAAAAATGAAATCAAATACGAAGATTACAAAACAGAAGATGCTGATATAATACTCGTTTCTTATGGCATCAGCAGCAGGATTTGCAGAACAGCGGTTGATCAGACAAGAAAGCAGGGTTTAAAAGTTGGGCTTTTCAGACCCATGAGTTTGTATCCGTTTCCCAAAGCAAGGCTTAAAGAACTGGCGGATAAAAATGAGTGTAAATTTATTTCAGTTGAAATGAGCAATGGTCAGATGCTGGAAGATATTCAGCTGGCTATTCAGTGCAGCAGGCAGGTACATCTGGTTAACAGGCTTGGTGGCAATCTTATTACTATGGATCAAATAATCAGCAAGATAAAAGAGCTGGCTGATTAGAGAGGTATTTTAAAATGACAGAAAAAATTATTGGACGACTTCCAGGATTGAACAGAGAATTTCCGCGAAAGGGCGGAGCTGCTCCGACAGCTACTCATTACTGTCCAGGCTGCGGCCATGGAATTTTGCATAAGCTTATTGGCGAAGCCATCGGAGACCTTGGAATTGCAGACAGGACGGTAGCTATAAGTCCGGTCGGCTGTGCAGTTTTTGCTTATTATTATTTTAATTGTGGAAATGTACAAGTTGCTCACGGCCGAGCTCCGGCAGTTGGAACAGGTATTTCACGTGCAGAAGACAACGCAGTTGTTATCTCTTATCAGGGCGATGGCGATCTGGCTTCTATCGGTCTCAACGAGACAATCCAGGCAGCAAACAGGGGTGAAAAAATGGCAGTGTTCTTCGTGAACAATACTGTTTACGGCATGACCGGGGGGCAGATGGCTCCGACTACTCTGATAGGTGAAAAAACTACAACCTGTCCGATGGGGAGGGATCCGAATTTTGCCGGTTATCCGATGCACATGTGCGAATTGATCAATAACCTGAAAGCTCCGGTCTTCATCGAACGTGTTGCTGTTTCCGATATTAAAAATATTCGAAAGGCGAGACAGGCAGTCAGAAAAGCACTGGAAATACAAAGGGATGGCAAGGGGTATGCTTTTGTTGAAGTGCTTTCAAATTGTCCTACCAACCTTAAACAGGATACGCAAAAGAGCATTGATTTTATTAATGATGTTATGGCCAAAGAATTTCCTCTTGGAAATTTAAGAGACAATAGTGCATCAGTTGAACCTGTTCAGAGAAGAACAAGTGACTTTTCTGCTGAATCGATCGAAGGGTTATATAATCTTGAAAATGATAATTCTCCTGATGCGGTAAACGACCCTGAATTTGGTAATGTCCAGGTAAAAATTGCGGGTTTTGGCGGACAGGGTGTCCTTAGCATGGGGATTATTCTCGCAAGGGCGGCCTGTAAGGACAGCAGGTTTGTCTCATGGTATCCATCATATGGCCCAGAGCAGAGAGGCGGAACGTCAAACTGTTCAGTGATGATCTCAGGTGAATTAATCGGTAGCCCCGTAGTTTATTCCCCTGATGTGCTTATCGCTATGAACAGGCCTTCGCTTGAGAAATTTGCAAATGATGTTGAACCAGGTGGAGTTATAATTTATGATTCTGTTGCGGGCGATTTTGAGTTTAAAAAAGGTGTTAAAGCCATTGCGGTGCCTGCGAGAGAATTGGCAATCAAGGGTGGTTCCGAGCGGGCTTCTAACATTGTTATGCTTGGTGTTCTGAAGGCTTTAGGATGCACAAAATTGAACGATGAAGTATTTTACCAGGCTATTGCAGACAATTTCGCCGATAAACCAAAACTTGTTGACCTTAACAAAAAAATACTTGACCAGGCAAATCAGTGGACAAAAGAAAACGTCAAGTAAAGATCACGCTATATAATTATCAATAGCTGAACATTCCAGATATGTTCAGCTATTTTTTTAATTCTTCTTTTTTGCTATGTACTGTTGAGCAATGTCTTTTAATTTGTATTTTTGTATCTTGCCGCTTGCGGTCAATGGATAGCCATCTACGAAGAAAATATGCTTCGGAACTTTGTATCTGGCAATCTTTTCAGTAGCCATATCTCTTATCTGTTCCTCAGTCAGGGTGTAACCCTTTTTAGTTATGATAAAAGCAACGACTATTTCGCCGTATTTTTCATCGGGTACACCTACTACCTGGACATTTTCAACCCCTTCGATAGTATGTATGAATTCTTCTATCTCACGGGGATAGATATTTTCTCCGCCTCGGATAATCATATCTTTTATTCTGCCCGTGATCTTATAATATCCGTTCTCGTCACAAACTGCCAAATCGCCTGAATGAAGCCAGCCGTTCTTATCGATGACTTTTTGGGTTTCCTCAGGCATTTTGTAATAGCCTTTCATAACATTGTAGCCTTTACAGCATATTTCTCCGACCTTATTAGGCCCTAAAGTCTCACCTGTATCAATGTCTACAATCTTAACTTCAACACCTGGAAAAGCTTTACCAACAGTTGAAACTCTGATATCTATCGTATCGTCAGGCATGGTTTGTGTTATTCCAGGTGAAGATTCGGTTAGCCCATAGACGCTGGTAATTTCTGTCATGTTCATATCTTTTACGACGCTTTTCATCGCTTCAATAGGGCAATTAGAACCTGCCATAATCCCGGTTCTCAGGCTTGACATATTGAACATGCTAAACATCGGATGAGTAAATTCTGCAATAAACATCGTTGGTACGCCATAAATTGCGGTACATTTTTCTTTCTGAATCGCCGCTAAAGCCATAAGTGGGTCGAAAATTTCCAACATAACTAAAGTTGACCGATGAGTCAGAACAGCCATTACTCCAAGCACTATTCCGAAACAGTGGAACAAAGGAACTGACAGACACAAGCGGTCTTCATAAGTAAACTTTTGTCTGTCCCCGATGGAATGGCCGTTATTCAATATGTTTTTATGACTAAGCATAACACCCTTAGGAAAACCTGTTGTCCCCGAGGTGTATTGCATATTTACTATATCATCAGATTTGATTGTTTTTTTGATTTCCAGAAATTCTTTTTCATCCGTATATTGTCCCAGCAGCAGCAATTCGTTTGTGTTATACATCCCGCGATGTTTTTCCTGACCGATGTATATAATGCCTTTAAGAAATGGAAATTTTTCACTTTTCAGATTGCCTCTGAAACTGTGTTTTAACTCAGGTACAAGTTCGTTAACAATATCAAGATAATTGATGTCACGAAAACTGTCGATTATTACCAAGGCTTTTATGTCTGATTGTTTAATCACATATTCCAATTCATGGCTTTTGTAATATGTGTTTATGGTAACAAGTACTACACCAATCTTAGCCGTTGCGAACATGAACGTTAGCCAGTCCGGGACATTTCTCGACCATATGCCGAGATGGTCACCCTTGCTGATGCCAATTGCCAGTAACCCCTTTGCAAGATTATCAACTCTTTCATTAAATTGGCTGTAGGTGAAGCGAAGATTTCTGTCAGGGTAGACTATAAATTCATGATCAGGATCCTTCCTGACTTGTTCTTCAAAAAAATCGCCTATAGCATCTTCTGTAAAAAGCATTTGATTACCTTCTATAAATATTCACCTACTGTACGGCAGAAAATAGATGATGAGATAATTTTTCTCTTATACCATCTGGTATGGGTACTGATTTTTGTTTTAAAAAATTAAAATGTACGGTAACCGCCTTACCCTGGACTTTTAATTCATCATTTTGCCATGCCTGTTGTAAAATTGTAAAAGATGAGTTACCAATTTTTTCTATATATGACCTGATTTCAATAGGCAAATCGAATTTTAATTGTCCCAAAAAATCAAATTCCGTTCTTGCCATTATCAGCTTCCATTTTTCATAACTTAAATCAAGGTCAGGAGTAAAAAAACGAAAAAATGGAGTCCTTGCCTGTTCAAACCATCTTGCTAATACGGTGTTATTGACATGTTTTAACCCATCAATATCTCCGAATCCAGCTTCGATTGTTATTGTAAACATCTTAAAATTTCCTTTGTATTTCTAAAATGGTGTATAGATCACCGCTAATATTTTTGCATCAGTATTACCGCCAGCATGTACATAATGAGGCACGATTGAATTGTAATAAATGCTGTCTCCTGTTGTTACACTAAATTTCTTCTTGCCGTAAAAGACCTCGATCTCACCAGATAATACATATATAAACTCTTCTCCCTCGTGGGAAGAAAGATTTATATGTTCACCTTCAAGTGAATGGACATCCACAATGAAAGGCTCCATGTGTCGATCTTCTTTATCAGCTCCAAGTGATGAAAAATCAAGTATACTTTGCTTGTTAGTTTTGTCATTTCCGGAAAATCGAACTATTTTTTCAGATTGACCATTCTTTACGATTACAGGTCCTCTCTGTGGGACGTCATCAAGAAATGTACCAAGTCTTACACCGAGTACACGAGCAATTTTTATAAGTGGGCTTAGCGATGGAGCTAGTTGACCTGCTTCGAGCTTTTTTATAAATTCGACGCTAAGCTGACTATTGTCAGCCAATTGTTCAATCGTTAGATTGCTATTTTGCCTAAGCTGCGAAATTTTACTGCCAATCTGGTTATCTCTATTCATGTCGTTTCCATTTTCTGTTGTTTTTAAAATTAGGGTTCTTATTGTGATTCATAAAACATAAAAACCGCTGATTTGCTCCTAAATTCAACAATTTAAACAAATCATTATAACACCAATAGCGTTTCAGTCAATGAACGGATTCGTTTTTCGCTTATAAAAACCCTGTAATCTACTGGAAATAAAAAGCTTATGTGTAAAAACAAAACTTAAAACAGTAGGCCGTTAAAATAAAAACAAAAAATATGTGAAATTGTGCTGGCAATAATTCCAAGACCAAAGTTTAATAATGATGGTCAAATTGTGATTTATTATTCGGGGAAGTAGGCTATGAAAACATTAACGAATTACAGACCTCATATTGAGGTTACATCTGATCTTGGGGAGTTGTCCATGTGTGGGTTGGAGGCTTTTGTTTCACAGGCAAAAATTGCAATTGAAAACAAAGGTAAATTTTTTGTTGCTATATCCGGCGGTTTTACCCCGCGCAGTTTTTTGGAACTTCTCGGCAGTCATTCGGAATCTCAAAGTCTAGATTGGAACTGCATACATGTTTTCTGGGTTGACGAACGTTGTGTACCTAAAGACTCCAAGTGGAGTAATTACAACCTTGCGTATGAGACATTCTTGTCAAAGGTAAATATTCCGCCCCAGAATGTTCACTCCATCTCGACCGAATTCAGTGATTTTGAAGAGGCGGCAAGAGAATATGAAGAAGACATGAGAACTGTTTTTGAACTTGAGAAAGATAATTTGCCTGTGTTTGACCTTATATTTTTAGGAATGGGAGCTGATGGTCACACAGGTTCACTTATGCCTAATTCGTATGCAGCCATTGATACATCACATCTGGCGTCTGTTGTTTATGTTATGGATGAAGAGCTTAATCGAATAACATTAACATATCCCGTTTTATGTGCGGCATTACATTTGATAGTGATGGTTTCAGGCAGGCAGAAAGCTAAAATGCTGAAAGAAGTGATGATCTCTGAGCCGGATGAGATCAAATACCCTATTCATTTACTCTGGCCTGTTTTAGAAAAAATATGTTGGCTTGTTGACAAAGAAGCTGCTGAGCTGCTTTAAAGTTTAATCAGTCTAAGGGACTATCAATTTTGTGCCTGGATGAAGGGCGTTTATATTTTGGATTTTATTTGCATCCCTTATTTTATGCCACATGTCTTTGTTACCATAGACCTTTTCAGCGATCAGAGAAAGTGTGTCGCCTTTTTCAACTATATATAGCTTGACTGATTTTGACGATGGTAAGGGTGGAAGTTCAGATGTTATTTCTGGTTCTTGTGAAGAACTCAGTATCAACGGCGCATGTTCTGTAAATGTTTGTGAAAGTTCATTTGACACAGATGAACTTTGTTTCTTCTTTGCCTCATTGTCAAAAGAAACAGCCTCACTGGTTTGTCCAGATGAGGCTGTCTTATTATCCTGCTGTGGATTAGCACAAAACCATATTGCTCCGAGTGAAACAAATATAAATCCTGTTACAAATCCTATTTTCCAATCCTTCGGCATTTATTCACCTTCTTTGGTTTTCTTTACTCCAATCAAAAGTACTGGTGCTGATATTGCGACAGAAGAATAGGTACCAATGATTATACCGAAACCGATCGCAAATAGAAAGCCCCTCAGTCCTGCTCCGCCAAAAACATACATAATCAAAATTACAATGAACGTTGCTACTGATGTAAGCAGCGTTCTTGACATAGTCTGGTTGATACTGTCATTGATTATTGCAGGAGTAAGTTTTACTTTATGTCTGTTTTCCCTGATACGATCAAAGATAACGATGGTATCATTGATGGAGTAACCTATAAGAGTCAAAAATGCTGCAATCATTGCCAGATCGATTTTGAAATCACCGATAAGCAATTTCTCACCTATCATTGTCGGAGCGATGTATGTGCACACCGTGACCATACCCAGTGTTACACAGACGTCGTGTAACAAAGTTATGATGGATGCGACACCATAACGAACATCACCAAACCTGAGCCATAGATAAACTACCAGTGCAATCAATGAAAGCACAATTGCGATCAAAGCCATTGTTTTTGCTTCTGCACCAACGGTAGGGTTGATTTGTGTTATTTGAGCCAGCGATGACTCATACTGGCCGACAGCAGTGACTTTACTGGTTTCATTATCAGCAAAGTTTTGCCATTCTGTATCATCGAACTGTCTGAATCCAGCTTCCGGATTCACGCTGGCATAGACGAAAGATTTTACATTCTGTTCAGGCGTAATACCAGATAGGTCAGAGTTCATAACATCATAATTATACCACTCGATGTCACGCAAATCGATTCTTGATTTTACATCACTGAATCTCTGTATCAGTTCTTCACCAGAAACTTCTTTTCCAAGTTCGCATGTTATTTTAATACCGCCGATGAAATCAGCAAGCTCAGGATAAGATTCAATCATATCCTCTGTGATCTTGTCCGTAGAAGTAATGGTCAGGTTCAGATTTTGTTTAACCTGAAGCTTATCTTCGAAAGCAGCCATCAAAGCAGTGTTTACAACCATATCAATAACTGGTTCTGAAATCTGAGCATTCTTACAAACATTCTCCAGGACTGATGTTACAGCCACTTTATTTGTATTGCTTGTTGTTATCTCAAAAGCATTATTACCTTTTGCAGTAACAGTAAGATTTAACAGCTCATCGCCGATAGCATCAGCAATCTGCTCTGCTGTCATTGTTGTCTCAGGAGCCAGAGTTACCACAACAGAAGCCTTATTTGTAGCGGTCGTGTTTATTGCATATTCCTTGTTTGATTTGCCTATGCTGTAAACATTCGCAGAAGCTAAACGGGCGTTGCCCATGTCTGAACCAGCTTTACGAATACAGTCTTCGACATCTTGCCGTGTCATATTTACGTCATCTTTAAGAGTGATCTGGGCCATAGTACCGCCAGTAAACTCAATGTCGTACTTATTGTTCTTGGCATTGTCTCTTGTGAAGAATATAGCCAATGCAGCAATAGTGATAATTGCCGAAAAAGTAAAAAATACCGGTCGCAGTCTCATCCAGTCGATCTTTGGTGTTATGATAAGTTTTAACATTACCAGATGATCTTTCATGAGTCCCTTAGCAAGAAGCCAGTCAAAGATAGTTCTTGTTACGAACAACGCGGTGAACATACTTGATGCAAGACCAAGCATAAGTGTGATTGCAAAGCCCTTAATGTCCTCAGATGCAACCCAGTAAAGGATAGCGGCTGTGATGAAAGTGGTCAGGTTTGAGTCGAAAATAGTAATAAACGCCTTATGGTAACCATTAGCAATTGCAAGTCGAAGTGAGGCGCCTTTTTCCTGTTCTTCTCTTACTCTTTCAAAGATAAGAATATTAGCATCGACGCTCATTGCGATAGCCAAAATAGTACCGGCAATACCTGACATAGTAAATGTCGCTCTTATAAGTGCCATTATAGCCAGCACCAAAAGCAGGTTCATAAGCATCGCTACGTCTGCAATTGCTCCACCGATAGTGTAATACACAATCAGAAACGCAATAACCAACCCCACACCGATAATACCGGCTTTGATACCCTTGGCAAGGTTATCAGCACCAACAGAAGGGCCTATGGTTTTTACTGATATAGGCTCTTCATTAAGCCTTGCTGGTAAAGAACCGGCATTTAACTTATTGGTCATATCATCGATTTCAACCTGAGAGAACGAGCCTGTGATGATACCCTGAGTTGATATTCTGCTCTGGATATTCGGAGCAGATAATGCCAAACCATCAAGTATTATACAAAGAGGCCGTTCAAGATTCTTTCCGGTTATGTTGCTAAAGAGATTGCCTCCTCTTTCATCAAGCGTAAAGCCGATGGCTCTTCTTCCCATCTGGTCGGGACGAGGCATCGCATTCTTAAGCTTCCATGGTTTTTCATCTGCTTTATGGAGCAACGCTTCGTCTTTTTTGTTGCTGGCTAGTACATACATTTTTTCGCCGAACTGGGCTACTATAGCATTACCAACCTTGAATTCTTCTGGTTTTTCAACTTCAAACCAGATGTAATTTTGATCTGACGCATATTTAGGTCCTTTGGTTTGGAGCCTTGCGCGATAGTTTTCCATGGCATCAGCATCAACTTCAGGATGGTCTTTGGTTGGTAGGATTCTGAATTCCAGAATACCGGCACCTTTGAGCATTCTCTGGATATCTTTCGGATCATCGAGTCTGCCTCTGAAAGGCGTATACTTATCAAAAGCAATGGCAAGTGTTTCAAACTTGGCGGCTTTCTCCGTGAATTTTGCCTTTAAACTGTTAATTGTCTCCTGTCTTACTGTCAGATTCTTGTTTTCAAGGACAGCAGTAACTTCGTCTTCTGAAAGGCTAAGCTTGTCAAGATTTCCCAAGGCAACTTTATATTTATATTGCTCTCCAGTTTCTGGTGCAATTAGCTTTTCAACGATTTCTGCCCACTTAGCATAGGTCTGAACGTATTTGGTAAGCATATCAATATTTGTATTAGCGCCGAGGAAAGTTTTTAGTTCCTCAGCTAGCTTTTCATCAGAAAGTTTTGTCCACTTATTAAGGTTGGGTTTGATCTTCTCTATATCCAACCCTGCAACTGGCATCATACTTTCAGCAGTATCAAGCTCCTTTTTTATCCTGTCACGTAGCGTTTCCTGTGTTTGCTTTTCATCATAGGTTTTTGCTAATTCTTCCAGTATCGCAAGTCTTTCAGCTGAGCCTTGGGCGTATTTCTCGAAGTCAGCCTTCCTCTCTGCATCAGGCTTCTTGAGCGATCTCATGATCGAAGCTGTATTGATGTTCTCTGAAAGCAGCGAATCAAGAGCTTTCTCATATTCCTGACGTGCCTGGCGTGCCTGTGAAGATGCGAGCGGCAGTTGTATCTCAAACCTTGTGTTACCCTGAGGCCTCCAGATGAGGTTCTGAACGTTAGCCGGGTCGATACGTCTTCTGAGGATTGTAATCATCTTCTCAGAAAGACCTTTCCTTTCTGCCGGCTCTAACCCCTGAGTATTGATCTCATAAATGAGACTTGTACCACCAGCCAGGTCGATGCCTGGCTTCAATGTTTTATTCAAGGGATACAAAGTATAGAAAGAAACAATAGTAATAGCTAAAATGAAAACAATTTTCCAAGTCAAGTTCTTGTTCATAATCTTTCCCTATGAGACTAAAGAAACAGTAATATTATTTATTGCCTTTAAAGTCTGATAATCGGCATTTTTCTGTAATTTCTTTTGCAATACCAGATTTATTTTTTTTCTTCCTTCGAGATATTTGTTGCAATGGCAGACGGCAAAACTTTTATTTTAGTATTATTTGACTCATCCACCTTGAGGGTAACTTCGTTTTCTTTTACTTCGATAACTGTTCCGAGAATACCACCGATGGTTCTGACCTTATCGTTTTTCTCAAGAGCCTGCACCATCTGTCTGTGTTGCTGTTGTTTCTTCCTCGGCCCTCTGAAAAGCATAAAATACATCACAACAAAGATCAATATAATCGGTGCAAACTGCATAAAGGGTGACGGCTGTGGGTTAACAGCTCCGGAATTAGGATCCGTCGGCGTAGTAGCAACTGCCGTTGTTGTCTGCTGCTGGTTTTCAGTTACAGCCTCTGATGTTACACCGAGTATGCTGACAAACGCATTGTCAGCTGAATTCTGAACTACATTCCAAATACTATCCATTGTCCAATCCTTTCTTGGTAGAAGTTTATCAAAACCCTAACTTATAATCTAAATCCAAAGAAAATGACAGAAAATTTATAGGTTTTTAATTGTTAAATATTCTGTATTTTTCAGTTTTTTCAGCAACGAACAGTGAAAACTCGTTTTTTTCGATGGAATCGCGTATTTTTGCCATTAAACGCTGATAAAACCTGATGTTATGTAGCGAAACCATAATCGGGCCAAGCATCTCACCAACGTTGAAAAAATGTCTTAAAGTTGCTCTGGGAAAATTTTTGCAGCAATAACAGTCACAATTTTCCTCGATAGGTCCGGTATCTGTGCTGTGACAGCTGTTCCTGAGTCTGACTGGGCCTTGCTCTGTGAAAGCATATGCATTTCGCCCATTTCTGGTTGGCATAACACAATCGAACATATCAATTCCGCAATTAACAGCGCTGACTATATCCAGCGGAGTTCCTACACCCATAAGATACCTTGGTTTATCTTCAGGCAGTTCAGCGGCAGTGTGTAAAACGGTTTCGATCATTTTTTCATGCCCTTCACCCACGCTTAAACCACCAATGGCATATCCTGGAAAATCCATTTTTACTAATTCCTGAACGCAATGAGTTCTCATCTCAAGGTCCGTGCCACCCTGAACTATTCCGAATAAAAGCTGTTTATCATTGGCATGAGCATTTTTACATCTGGCTGCCCAGCGTATAGATCTTTCCATTGCCTGTTGCAGCTGAGATTTTTCACATGGGTAGGGGGCACATTGATCGAAACACATAATAATGTCTGCACCGAGTCTGTTTTGTATATTGGTAGCGATTTCAGCATTCATCTCATATTTTGAACCGTCTGCATGGCTAGCGAAGATAACGCCATCGTCATCTATTTTCACAAGCGAATTGAGAGAAAAAATCTGGTATCCGCCGCTATCTGTTAGTATGGGTTTGTGCCATGCCATCATTTTGTGCAGACCACCGATTTTTTCCACTATCTCAACACCGGGCCTTATCATCATGTGATATGTGTTTGCGAGGATTATTTCAGCACCGGTTTGCTCGACCATCACAGGTGTTGTCCCTTTTACCGCACCTGCGGTTCCAACAGGCATAAATACAGGAGTCTGTATCTGGCCATGACTTGTGCTAAGCACACCTCTGCGTGCCTTTGTGGTTGCATCTTTATTTATAAGTTTAAAACTTTCCATAGTATATCAGTTGTAGATATTAATTATTTTTGAACTTGGGTAATAATACTCCAATATCCTTTTGAAGTCAGCATCCTGCCTTGCCATTGCTTGGGCGCCGCATTGGCACATTCCTACCGCATGGCCGAAACCTCGACCGGATTGAAATAACCAACCATCATCTTCTTTTGTAAGTTTAAAAATGGTGCTCTTAATTTTACGCCCTGAAGGATCAATTGCAAGCCTGAAGTCTTCTGCCCGTAGCCAGTCTTTTTGACCATTTATGCCGGTAAGCTCCACAGCTGTAGTTCTTATGAAATTTTCATAGACAGTTTGATTTTTCGTAGCTATATCAACTATTTCTTCGAGTTTTCCAAGTGAACTGTAATGACTTAATAATCTTTCGTTGACCGTTTTAAAATCGAATTTTACGCCAGGCCAGAAATAGTATTTGGGTTTTGCAACATTTTTACAATATTGACAAGGAACACCTTTTAAAGTCGGAAAGTCATCCCCGAAAACATTCTTGCTGTCTTCTGTATGTCCGCCGCAAGTTGAACTGTAGTATGTCGGAAAAATATTTTCCTCACCATCAGGCTGTATGCAGGTAAGTACCATGCCATTTGTTTCATTAACAGCATCCCAGGTCTGTTTGGATTCTGCATTGATGCCTTGGTAAACCTGGTTGGCTTGGCTTTTTCGCATGTCATAATCATTACCTGTGCCGAAGCGTTTTTTTATGTAAAGACAATATGTTCTGGATGCTACTGCCTGCGCTTTGAGGGCTTGGGGTTCCCAGTAATCAGGCATTTCAACTCCAACGACACCCGCAAGATAAGGTTCTAATGGAACCAGGTTGATTGCAGAAAATGCATTTTTTTCAGGATTGATTATAAGCCTTAAATTTCCTCGATATTGTTCGCCATTGATTGAAAAAATATTTGGCGGAGAAGTTTTAAACTCAAAGCTTGTCCCGGTAAAATTGTCATCATTGATTTTAATCTGGCTGTTAAATATAGTAACATTCAGATCCTCATTATATGCTTTTTCATTGCCATCGTCACTGACTATATATAAATTAGTTGATGACATTATAACAGCTTCGGTTATATCTTTTAAAAGTAATACTCGAATAAAAAAATCAGGTGATGCATCCATTTGAGGCGTCTGGTCAACAGGTAATTTTTTGCTGCATCCTGTTAGGCAGCAAAAAATGTAAATATAAAAAATCAACAGATAATAAGGGGTGACAGTCTTAGATTTACCATCTGCGCAAAAGAAAAGCTGATCAATATATTTTTTTATATTATTCAGCTTTTCGAAAGTTTTGTACAACTTATTTTTCCGATGAAATTATTTTAATCGGTATATCTTTGATTACTCAAGAGTTCGCATCGACAGTCCAAGCTGGCTCAGAGCTTTTTTGATTTCATTCAAGCTTGTAACTCCAAAGTTTTTACAGCCGAGCAATTCTGCTTCAGTTTTCCTGGTTAACTCACCTAATGTATGTAAGTTAAGCTTCTGTAAACATTTACGAGCACGGACTGAAAGGTGTAATTCATCGATTGTTTTGGCAAGCAAACCGTCATCTTCTTCTGAGGTTCCGTAATCACCATTTTCATTGAGTTCGCTTGGTTGGTTGCTGAGGGAACCAAGATCCAGTCCCTTCGTATCAAGGATAACTTTGATTTCTTTCAATGAAGTTTCACCAAAATTCTTATAACTGAGCAACTCTGCTTCGGTTATGTTTAGCAGATCTCCAAGTGTGAAAATATTCATCTTACGCAGGCAGTTTCGGCTTCGTACAGACAGTTCAAAATCAGATATAGGAGTTTCGAGCACCTGGTTCTTGCGGGATTTCTTTTTCTCTTTTTCCTCGTCATAAATCATTGTCTTTGAGCTTTCGATATCTTTATCGAACAGCAGGGCTCTTGGATGATTTGGATGGTGTGTCAGAACAGTTTCTATACAATCAGAAGCCTTATCAAACTCGTTAACATCTTCATACAGAACTGCCAGATTCAAAAGAGCGTTTACATTGACGGGAGCTGTCTTAGCGAGTTGTTTATAATAATCGATAGCGTCGCCTTCAAATCCTGCAAGGTCACAACGGTATGCAAGATGGAAAAGTATCTTTTTATCATCCGGAGCCAACTCAAGAGCCTTTTTAAAGCTATCGAGAGCTTTCGAGTAAAGCCCTGAAGATTCCTGAAGACGGGCAAGCTGATAATGATATTCGGCGTTTACGTTTTCAAAGTTTGCACACTCCGCCAACTTTTTTTCTGCCGTGTCATAATCTTTGGCAAGCCGATAAGTTGAAACCATTTTAAAGTTAATATCCAAGCTATCAGCACCGAATTTTAAGCTCTGCTGGAAAGCCTTAATCGCTTCTTGAAACTTTCCCGTTTTGCGAAAAGCTAATCCAAGATAGATGAATTTTTCTTTACAATCTTTCGCTTTATTCAGAGTTTCGATTGCCTGATTGTATTTTTCAAGAATAAAAAGGCCAATACCGGCAGCGAGAGAATTTGTGATATTATCTTCGACAGTTTTTGTGAACTGGTCAATTAGCTTGCTGTCTGACATTACATAGCCAGCTAGCGAGGCTATCTGCTGCATTGAAGGAAGATTTTTTCCGAATAAATCAACGTCAATGCTGATAACAGCATTAACATTAGCTACTTCATTGGTTTCAACCATAGAATCCATAAGGACCGAACTCCTGTTAAGTTTAAATTAACGTGGCAGATTACTGCACACGACTTTCATACACAAAGCCGAGTATTATAAAGAAGTTACGAATATTTGCAATACTTTTTTTACACCAGCCAATTTACAGCAATATAACACAATATACAAACAGATGCAAGTGTTACTAACATCCTTTGTAATATGATGTTACGATTAGTTAGCTATTATCTCATACCATAATGTTTTAAATTCTGCACCAGTTTTAAATGTTGTTTTTCCATCTATATTTGTAATTGGTATTGATCTTTTGCGTTTTCCTTTGCCGTCGAGAGCATATATTTTTTTGATATCTGAGTTTATTGTTATTGTTGCCGGCACAATGGTTATATGCGAAGGTCCGTGTCCCCATTTTGTACCCACAGAGTTGTGTTCAGCATTCCAGCCCATATCCAGGTTATCAGCGGCCCCGGCAGTTGTAAGCAGTATCCTC
>CAZBKA010000063.1:0-15862 GCA_964492365.1 uncultured Pirellulales bacterium
GATGCGCTTATCACAGCACCTGTACCATCGGACTTGCAGAATTTTACGCAATCTTCCGCTGAAGCGCCCTGTGAACCATAACCTGGTACCAAAAACCATGTGTTGTCGTATTTTCTTCTAAGCTCAGCTGCTACCTTAGGTGCGGTACCGCCTACGATCATACCGACATTGCTGTAGCCGCTCTTGCCGATTCTGCCCGGTTCTTTACCAATTGCAGCAACAATCTCAGCCATTTTTTCATACAGCATAACACCATCTTCACCTTTGAAATCCTGTATATCAGCAGCTGATGGATTCGAACCCCTGACCCAGACAAATATGCCCTTGCCCTGTTTATCAGCCATTTTTGCAAAAGGTTCGATACCGTCGGCACCTGCATATCCATTAATAGTAATCGCATCAGGAACAAGCGTATCTTCAAGCCCAATTAATTCAGAATTCTCCAGATGGGCTGTTGCATACATTTCTGCTGTATGGCTAACATCTCCCCTTTTAACATCACCGATTAGTTCAATGCCAAGATCCTCTGCTTCTGTTATCAGAGAATAATAAGTTTCAATTCCTTCCCAGAGGTATCTTTCAAAAAAAGCAATATTAATCTTAACCGCTGGTACTATCGGAGCAATGATTCGCATCGTCTGAGTGCAGAAATCAAAAATAGCATCTACCGCAGCAGCTGCATCGGTTTCGTCATTAAGTTCACGATGATTCCTGATGGCCTTGGGCAGTCTGCTATAAACCGGGTCAAGCCCAACGATAAGCGGAGTCTTTTTCTTTTTAACAGCGTCAAAAAGACGATCAGCAAAATTACTCGACATTATAAAATCTATCCTTTCTCAATGGTTATACTCTAATCAGCTAAAAATTAAAAACATTGAACGTTTAGGGAAAAATCCCTTCTCGTTATTGCTTAAACTACTATAATCACACACACGTAGTTGAGCAAGACAGAAATAAAATAAAACGATAAACAGGTGCAGATTTGGAAAAACAACAGGATAATAAGAAACCAAACAAAAAATTCAGGTTGGCAATTATACTCTCTCTTTGGCTTTTAGTTGGCTTTTTGACCTTTATGCTTCTGCTGGATAAACCCGCTGGTTACACCCCTGAAGATATCAAAAACGATAAATGTGTCAGCCAGTATGTAACTAATGAATTAGCGCCCTATGTGTATAACAGCCTACAGAAAGAACAGCCTTTTAACATAACCATCCCGCAGTCAAAGACAAAAGAATTTATCAGCCTGATCGAGTGGCCGATAGAATCTGAAGATGTGAAAATTTCCGCTCCGCAGGCTTTTTTTGTCGATAATGGTCTGGTTATCAGAGCAAATGCCCAAACCAAAGGCCTTAATTTCGTCATAACCGTCATAATTTCAGGTATGATTGACAAAACGGGTATGATGACGCTGAACATCAGCAAAATAAACATCGGTTCGATGAATATTACATTCGTAGCTAAAATAATCGCTAAAAAAATGTATCAGCACAGAGCAAAACAGGAAAATTATAGCAAAGACACAATCGGTGCTGCCATTGCTGCTTCATTGCTCAACGGTCAGTCTTTCGACCCTGTATTTGAAATCAGGCACAGAAAAGTCAGAATTGACAAGATTACTGTCACAAAAAGTCAACTGGAAATGACTATGACCCCTGTTATTGATTAAAAAAACTAGCTTTCACACTGGTTCCTTCTTGAAAATTCACACAAAATGTCCCTTCATTCTGTAAAAGTCAACAGCTGCCGGCCCAAAGGCCGACAGCTGTAACGTATTATGAAGGAGATCATAATATTTGGAGGTAAAACCACTACTCTTTTATTTTTGATCACATTTTGAAATCAAGGCTTCCCACAAAAACTGCCTCTTCAATATATACTGTTGAATCCACGCTTCTATATATATAGACACGCCAAAATTATTTTTGTTTCATTTTTTTTATAATTTTGTAAAAAAAATATCCATACTCGACTCACTGGTCCCAAAAAAACTCGCTTCCTCAACAAAATGACATATGTCCATAAAAAGCTTGAAACCATCGTTCAAATAAAATAGCTTTGGTCTGTCTTATTTTTTTGAAAGGCAGATAAATGAGCGATGATCAGACAGTTATCGATATAAATCAGACTTATACAATGCCCAAAGCCGTCAAATACATTCTCAGCAATGAGGCCTTTGAACGTTTCAGCTTTTATGGTATGCGGTGTATTCTTGTTGTTTTTATGACTAAGTACCTGCTTGGCGCCGACGGTCAGATTAATGTCATGACAAACGAGCAAAGCACATACTGGCACCATATATTTGTAGGTTTGGTTTACCTGGCAACCATAGTCGGCGCACTTATATCAGATATCTGGCTCGGTAAGTACAAAACAATACTCTATTTTTCAATCATATATTGCATAGGTTTTGCTGTGATGAGCATCTATCATACAAGGGTCGGTCTTGCTGCCGGACTTATTATGATAATCATAGGCTCCGGCGGGCATAAGCCCTGCATATCAGCCTTTCTTGGCGACCAGTTCGGAAAAAACAATCAGCACTTAGTAAGCAGGGTTTACAGCTGGTTTTATTTTTCTGTTAATCTAGGCGCTTTTATTTCAAATATCCTGTGTCCCTGGCTTTTAGAAAAATATGGGCCGACAGCGGGTTTCGGTGTCCCTGCAATTTTCATGTTTGCAGCAACGGTGCTTTTCTGGTTTGGTAATAAGAGTTTTACACATACCCAGGTCAAAGGTGCAGGATTTATTGCCGAGACTTTGAGCCGTCAAGGTCTGCTCGCATTAGGTAAACTTTCTATTATATTTGCTTTTGTTGCGATGTTCTGGGCTCTGTTTGATCAAAGTTATTCTTCCTGGATATTGCAGGCTGAGCAAATGGACAAAAATTGGTTCGGTATAAAAATACTCCCTTCTCAGATGGCCGCAGCAAACCCCATAATGGTAATGATGCTTATACCAGCTTTTTCTTATGCAATCTATCCAGCTATTAATAAGCTGTTCAAATTGAACCCGCTTCGCAAAATTTCAATAGGATTTTTCATAGCAGCTGCTAGTTTTGCAGTTTCCGCATGGATCCAGCAGCAAATATCTATAGGTAATTACATTACCATAGGCTGGCAGGCTTTAGCTTATCTTATTTTAACATCTGCAGAGATAATGGTTTCGATAACAGCTTTAGAGTTTGCATATACCCAGGCACCGAAGAAGATGAAATCTTTTGTAATGGCAGTATTTCTGCTTTCAGTGACATTGGGTAACTTTTTTACAGCTATCGTCAATCAATTTATTCAAAATGCAGATGGTACAAGCAAACTCCAAGGCTCTCAATATTACTGGTTCTTTACTCTGATGATGCTGGGCACCGCAATTGTCTTTATCCCGGTCGCAAAGTTATATCAACAGAAGACTTATATACAGAACTAGAATTAGCAAATCCAAGTTTTTTAGAGATTAACTACGGGTTTATTATTGTAATTTCGACTGTCGAAGGATATTATCTAACCCAATGGATACTCAAGTAATAAAGCTGGACCCTGTTAAGCCTGACATAAAATTAATTCGCTATGCTGCCGGATTAGTTGACCAGGGAAGATTAGTAGCATTCCCAACCGAGACGGTTTATGGTTTGGCTTGTCGTGTAAAAAACGATTCTATCAACGAATTAAGCTCCGTCAAAGGCAGAACGCCAGAGAAGCATTACACCGTTCATATAGGTCTGCGAACCGATGTTAACAAGTATGTGCCAAGATTGGGGCTTCGCGCCGCAAAGCTGATTGATAATTTTTGGCCAGGACCTTTAACAATTGTCTTTGACCTGGAAGAAGAAGACCTCCAGCAGCAAAGGCTTAAGTTCCCAAAACAGGTATTTGACCTTTTATACAAAGATAATTCTATAGGGTTGCGCTGTCCCGATAGTGCAACAGCTTCAATATTGCTGCAATTGACAAATAATCCTGTAGTCGCCCCAAGTGCCAATATTACCGGTCAGGAACCCGCAATCAATGCTGAACAGGTCCTGGAGCAGTTGAATGGAAAAATCAGCGCCGTGCTCGATACCGGACCATGTAAATATCAAAAGAGCAGTTCAGTTGTAAAAATAGGCAAAACAGGCCTTCATGTATTGCGGAAAGGTCTTTATTCCGATTTACAACTGCATCACAAGTCTACCGTTCAGTTTTTGTTTGTGTGTACCGGCAATACATGCAGAAGCCCAATGGCAGAGGGATTATTTAAAAAATACTGGGCTGAAAAAATAGGTTGCAATGTTGACCAGCTCGAACAGATGGGGTATAAGGTATTATCGGTCGCAACATTGTCTATGGCTGGTGTGCCCGTGAGCAGTGAATCTGTGGTTGCCTGCAAAAAGAAAGGCGTCGATATTTCGCAGCACCGTAGCCAGTCTCTCAGTGAAAAGTTAATAGAACAAAGTGATCTTATTTTTACGATGAGCGGATCACACCGGGACATAATCCTGAATATTTGCCCTGATGCTGGGGAAAAGTGCTTTCTGCTGGGCGGCGACAAAGATGTGCCGGACCCTATAGGCAAAAGTCAGAGCGTTTATAATGAATGTGCAGATACGATTGAAAATTATATTAAAAATATTATTAGTGAGATCGTTATATGAAAGTGGCTGTCGGAAGTGACCATAGAGGATATAACTCTAAAGAGCAGATAAAAGCTATTATTCAGCAATTAGGACATGAGTGTATTGATGTGGGAACATTTGACAATACACCAGTAGATTATCCTGACATTGCTTATCTGGCTGCCACAGAAGTATCCAAAGGCAATGCCCAACGCGCAATACTTGCCTGCGGAACAGGTATAGGAATGTCAATCACAGCCAATAAGATCAAAGGTGTCCGTGCTGCTCTTTGTCACGATGAACTGACCGCACAGATATCTCGGCATCACAATGACGCTAATGTGCTTTGCGTTTCAGGGGATCTTACAGGTGAAGTTTTGTTGCGAAAAATTGTTGAGGTCTGGCTTGAAACCGATTTCAGTGGCGGCAGGCACCAAAGGCGTGTTGATAAGATTACTGTCGTCGAACAAGGTGGTGATCCTCGCGAACTGAAAAGCAACACTAGCCAGTAGCCGCAGCATTCTAAAATTTCACTTTAAACTAAAAAAAAAGCCTTTCACTTTCAGAAAGGCTTTTTTAATGTCATTTTTTTTCGTTCCCCTGCTGCAATTCTTCTTTAGGCCGATGTTTCCAGCGTCTGTGAAGCCACCAGTACTGTGTCGGATCTTTCCGGATAAAATCTTCGATTGCTTTTGTATATTCAGCCGTAATCCATTTCAAAGGGTCGTCTTTATCGGCCCATTCATCCGGGGTAATTATCCGGTCAACGCCGATCTCAAAGAAAAATCTGTTGTCTACCCGTCTGCTGTAGCCCACCCCTATAGGAAGGTTGTTCATCAAAGCGACCAGACCTATACTTTTATATGTACTCGCTTTTCTGCCAAAGAAATCAACAAACACTCCTTTTTTGCCAGCATCCTGGTCCGCGATAAAACATAATGTTGCGCCGGTAGAGGAAATGTCGTCCATTACTTTGGCGGCACCTTTTTTGTCGATTATTTTTTGCCCGGCACGCTCTCGTACACTGTATAAATATCGGTTGATAAATTTATTATCTAAAGGCCTGGCAACGCTGTAAATGTTGAAACCGAAAAGGCCCAGAAGGTAACCCATTATTTCAAAATTACCGTAATGCCCCGTAACCATCAGCATACCTTTTCCTTCCGCCATCATCCACTTGGCACGCTCGGCATTGATATATATAGAATATTTTCGCCAGTTTTCTTTCTTTACAAGCTTCGGAGTCAGTATTATATCCATTGCCATCATTACTATCTGTTCAAAACTGCGGCGACCGGTTTCATCGATCCAATGCTTATCTTTTTCAGGAAAGCTTGCCCGCAGATTTTCAATGGCACGTTCTCTGCCCCTTTTATAATGTTTCCATAATCCCTTCCCAAGCCAGGATGCAAACTGAAGGTTTGTCTCAGCAGGGAACAGCCCAATAACAACCACCAGCATTCTGACCAGAAGGTATACTATAAAATCGATTATTATATTATTTTTCTTTTTCTTCTTTTTTGTCATAAGCGGTTGATTTTAGTGTAAAAACCGCAACTGTCAAGCTTTGCGAATTTACTTGAAGCAGGCAACAGACTGATTTATTGTTGCAGAACATTGAACAAATACCTTGAAAATGCGGTATCCTTTTGTAAATTGCAATATGTAAGTATATTTTCAAGGAGACACAATTATGGCTAAATGCAGATTATTACCCGCTATCTTATTGGTAACGCTGCTTTCTCTAACTCTTTCAATTACATACGCCGACCAGGGCAGCTTTGATCAACCGAAAACTTTAGCCTTTATAAAAAGGAATATCCCTGTTGCAGGTCCGGATCATCCGGGCAATGTTTATCTGCTCGGTGAAAAAGTAAAAGTAAAATTCCCATTAGGCATAGGTTTGGAAGCATCTAAGTGGCAGCTTACTGATGACAAAAACAAAATTATCAAAAAAGGCAATCTCAAAAGAAAAGCCAAATTTGATGTTAAGGATATTGAGGTAGGTAAGCTTGGTATCGGATGGTACAGGATGGATTTTCTGGATGAAAAAGACACTCTCGTTGACTGGACAACTTGTGCGGTGCTTGCAAAGCTGAAAGCCCCTACCCCGCAGGATTCGCCAGTATGTATTGATGCTGCAATAGCCTGGTTTGCAAAAAAAGATTTTGCGGGACAGGAGAGGTTTGCAAAACTGGCAGCATTAGCGGGTGTGAATTGGACACGTGACAGAATATCATTGCGTGAAATGGAAAAGGAGAAGTTGCTATTCGTCGGAAAATCTAATTATGATACTGCCTCAGCTTTACAGGCTAAGTATGGTTTGAAAATTCTTCATTGTGTTCCTACAAGATCAAAATGGACTGTTGATGATGAGATGGACGGCAAAAGAGGTCGGCAGTTTCCACGTGACCTGAGAGATGTTTACAAAACATGCAAACTTTTCGCAGAGAGATTTAAAAATACTGTCCAGGCATGGGAAAGCGGTAACGAAGCTAACGCAGATAATTTTGGAGCCCATACGATCGATGAGATAGTGACACAGCAAAAGGTTGTTTATCTCGGTATCAAAGCAGGCAATCCAAATGCGATTGTTGCTGGTTGTTCATCAGGCGGCGTTCCAAGTCAGCTTACAACTGACGGCTATCTCCTCAATGAGACCTGGCCTTACTACGAGGTTTACAGTATACATTCTTACGATTGGCCTAACGCTTATGATAAACTCTGGGAACCTTCCATACAAGCTGCTTGCGGAAGACCGATTTGGTTGACCGAAGCGGACCGCGGTATGGATTACAACAGCGAACATCCATGGTGTGATTATACCAGGGAAAACGCACAGCGAAAAGCTGAACACATGGCCCACTCTTATGCCAGCAGTATCTACAACGGAGTTGACAAGCATTTTCATTTTTGCCTTGGTCATTATATCGAGGACATGCCTACAAGAAATTCACAGTTTGGTCTTTTAAGGCTTGATATGACACCAAGACCAAGTTACGTCGCCTTAGCCGCAATAGGCAGATTCATGGCCGGTGCCAAAAGCATCGGCAGATTAAAACCTGACGAAATCGCAAATATCTACGCTTTCCGAGCAAAACCAGACGGAATCGAAAGTGACGTCCTCGTATGCTGGGCACAGAACCCCGATGGTGGTTGGGAAACAAAAGGAAATATCCATTATAAATGGTCGGCACCGAACGATCTGCAAATCAAAGGCATTTATGATTATCTTGGCAGGCAGCTTGAAAAAATGCCCGACGAACTCACCGATGAAGCTGTTTTCGTTGTTTTGGAAAAGGACCAGGCCAAAAAGCTGAATCTTGAAACAAAGAAAATAGCTGAATACAGAACCGGCAAACCATGCCCCGTTATTTTACAGGTACAGATACCCGCCGCTGACACTCAGGGCACTTATGAGAACTGGGTTGAAATTCAGGAGCACGGCATCGAAGTTAATAAGCCAAGGGATATTGTACTTTATGCTTATAATTTCACCGACAAAGTTGTCGAAGGAACCGTTGAGCTTCTCGACCCGCCGAGCGGTCTGGAGTTTTCACCTAAACAGTGGAAAGTTTCAATTGAGCCTATGGACAGAACTCAATTAATTGCTGCAGTTACTATTCCTGATTGGCCCAGCGATATGATGGACAAGAACTGGATAAAACTTAAAGGGCGATTTGGTGACATCGGTGAACCAGTCCTCGCATTTAAACTTGTAGCTAAGAAAGATAAACCAGCAGAAGAAAATCACTAATTTTCAATGGAGCTTTTTATGAATATTAAAAAATCATGGATGTTATTTTTAGTATTAGCATTTTCACTGGAAATATGTTTTTCCGGTACTCAGCAGATAACAGAAATTGCCCCAGGCATCTGGAAAATACGTTGTGGCGAGCCGGAAAAAATCGTCCCAACCGCTTACCAATGCTACCCAATGAAAAAAGACGCCTTAGCCGAAATGCCGCCGACAACAACACCTCCGATTGATTTATCGAATATATCATACAAAACAAGAACCAGAGGCTGCACCGTTGACTTGCCTTTAAATGATACCGAGAGACTTTTCGGTTTTGGTTTACAGATCAATTCATTTGACCAGCGAGGTCTGCGAAGACAACTAATAACCAACGCTTACCCTGTTGGTAATGTTGGTTTTACCCACGCACCAGTTCCATTTTATGTTTCCACTGCCGGTTATGGCATATATATAGATACAGCCCGCTACGTTGCATTATATTGCGGCAGCCACCCCAAACTTGCCGAAGCCGACAAGAACCAGGCCGCCAACACAACACAAGCTGGTGACACGCCGGAAGAATTGTATAAGCCCAGAATGATAACATCAAATGTCGTCAGTGTAGATGTCCCAGGTGCACAGGGTGTTGATATTTATGTTTTCGCAGGCCCTGCAATGAAAGATGCCGTTGCAAGATACAATCTCTTCAGCGGCGGTGGAATATTGCCTCCAATGTGGGGACTCGGTGTAAAATACAGATGCGAAAAAGATTTCGACGCTGCAAATGCATTAAGGCTCGCAAAATACTTCAGAGAAAAACACCTTCCCATTGATATGTTAGGTCTTGAACCGATGTGGCAGACGGGGACTTATCCTTGCAGCTATGTCTGGTACAAAGAGAAATTCCCCGACCCGAATGCATTTATTAATGAAATCGTTGCGATGAATTATAAATTAAATCTCTGGGAACATGTGTATGTCCGCTGGGACAGCCCGTTGTATAAACCACTAATGCACTTATCAGGCGACTACCCCGTATGGGGCGGCCTCGTACCCGACTTTACCTTGGAAAAAACAAGAAATATTTTTGGTAATTATCACGAGCAATACCTCGTAAAAAAAGGCGTCACAGCCTTCAAGATCGACGAATGTGATAATTCCGATTACACCCAGGCTCAATCATGGGGCTTCCCGGAATGTAGCGAATTCCCTTCAGGCACCGACGGCGAACAGATGCACAATATGTTAGGTGTTTTGTATCAGCGGACGATGCAGGAAATTTTTGACAGAAATAACATGAGAACTTACGGCGACGTCCGTGCCTCCGGCGCACTGGCAGCTCCTTATTCATTTACACTATATAGTGACATGTATGATGACACTGATTATATGCGTATGGGACTTAATGCAGGGTTTTCCGGTATCCTCTGGTCGCCGGAAGTCAGGCAGACAAGTTCAATTCCAGACCTTATCAGACGCACTCAGCAGGCTTGTTTTTCGCCCCAGCTATGTTTTAATTCATGGATGATCGAGAACCCACCTTGGCTCCAGTTCGATGAAACCAAAAATAATAAAAATGAATTTCTCGAAAATGCAGAAGAAGTTGAGCAACTGTGCAAAAAGATTATGGATGTCAGAATGAGTCTGGTTCCATACCTTTACGCAAATTTCGCAAAATATCATTGGCAGGGCCAACCACCCTTCAGAGCTTTGGTAATGGATTACACTGATGACCCCGCAACATATAAAATTGACGATCAATCATTAATTGGTGACAGCCTTTTATTTGCACCGTTTTTCAAAGGCAGCAATAAAAGAACCGTATATCTTCCAAAAGGCAACTGGTATTGTTTCTGGACACATAAAAAATTCACAGGCGGTCAGGAATACCCAATCGAAATGGGACTCAATGAATGTCCCGTGTTCATAAAAGACAATAGCATCTTACCAATCGCTGAGCCGGTAGAGTACATCGGAAAAGATACCGTCTTTAAGCTGACCGTTTATGTCTTCGGTGAAAATCCTGCCCCGATCACATTAATCGAAGACGACGGCGAAACGCTGGATTTCCAAAAAGGCAAATATAATAATGTAACATTAACCTGGTCAGGCAAAAGCGGACAAATCGCCAGAAACGGCTCATACAAAAACAGCAGATATGAGATAGTTAAATGGGTACATATTGATTAGCTGACGCAAATAAACAGTTCACCTGACGCAAAAGAGTTTAATGCCCTGCAAATTGTTCAAAATTGTTCGTTTCTGCAGGGCATTTTTTATTTACCTTAACTCAGGCATATTGTATTCGTCTTCAAGGTTTGTTAATATGCTCTGACAAATAAAAAGATATTTAAACGGGTCACGAATAATGAATTTGATGATTTTAAATACAGCCGTTGTTGATTTCAGAGGAAAAGATTTTGAATTTACCGAAGCTCTGGCCGGTAAAGGCGGTCTGGCAAAGTGTGCTGCCAAGGATATGCCTGATTATTCTCAGCAGCAGCTTGAGAAATGGATAAAAGAAGGTTTTGCAACAGCAGGCGGACCAGGCAACACGGCCCCCTTGGTAGCAAAGACAGGTTTAAAAGTTGCAGTTGGTGTCAATCTTGGCAAAGGTGATTTCAAAGGCCTCGACGCTCAAGGCAGATTCTTCTATGATGTAATGACCAACAACAAGATCGATATGTCGAGCACTGTTATAGATAATTCTCTACCGACAGGAACCACATTTATTTATGACAAAAAAGTCGGCGATAGAGGCGGCATAGCATACTTCCCAAATGCAAATCATAATTTTGATTTTAAGATTTTTAAAAAGAGTATCGAAAACCTGAACCCGGAAATAGTTTATTACATGTATTCTGGTCTTTCAGACAAAGGCGATGCCAATGGCGGACGCGATCTTGCTGAGTTTGTTAAATGGTGCAGGAACCGCGGAATTGTCACCATAGTTGACAGCCATACACTCACCGGCAATCCGCAACAGTTAATCGATGCTGGTCAGCCCGTCGAAGAATATAAACTTCTCGACCCACTACTCAGTGAACTCGATTTGTTTTTTACCTCCAGCGATGAAGCGAAAATGATCCAGAACACTTTGGGACAGAAAAAAGATTATCACAATATGAACGAGCACCAGATGTGTTCCGATTTCCTTAATTTCCTTTCAGAGAAATACTGGACAAATGACAGCCGATCAAAATTGTTAGGTGTAACAGTCAGCAGCGGCGCTTACATAAAGTATGTACTCAGGGGCAATCAATTTGGCCCAGCAAAAGTCCAGTCACGTTTCATGGCTGGTGAAGTTACCGACCTGGTTGGAGCAGGAGATTCTTTCCGTGCAGGGTTCATAAGCTATATTGCTGGTAATCTTAAAGATTTTAAAAGCGGAACTATTAATTTTGAAGAAGCTGTCCAGATGGGAAACCTTTTCGCTTCGTTATATATCAAGTCCCCGCTCGATGACAGATATGCAAATATAAAAAGCTTTGATAAAATGTTAACCGTTGTTAGAAGCGATAAAGATTTTGAAAACTTCAAGTCATTACAGAAAGCCTTAAAATAATTATTCAACAGGAACATTCTTAGATTATGACAGATCACATTTTTACTGGTTTTGGTTTTGGCCCTATTCAAGGCGGACTTTTTGTTAAAGAGGCTTTCGCTTCAGGTAATTTCAAACGGATTGTAATATCGGAAATCGATCAGAAACTGGTTGATGCCGTAAGAGCCGACGGCGGTAGTTACTATGTCAACGTTGCAAAATCTAACGGCATCGAGGCACTAAAAATCGATAACATCGAATTGCTTAACCCGACTGTCGATTCGGACAGAAAAAAACTTTTAAAGGTACTGGCTGATTCCACAGAGATAGTGACATCTTTGCCGAGCGTAAAAATTTATGACGTAGGAGGTGACAACAGCGTAAGCTCATTCATCAGCAACGCTATCACCACCAACAATGCAAAAGCAAAAATAATTTATACCGCCGAAAATAATAACCTCGCCGCTGAAATTCTCGAAAAAACAGTTTCCGCAAAAATAGGAACTCATATTTCGAATAACATCCGTTTTTTAAACACTGTTATAGGTAAGATGAGCAGGGTTGTTACCGATATCGAAGAAATTGAACAATTGCATCTTAAACCGATTGCCCGCGGAATTGACCGGGCATTCCTTGTCGAAGAGTTTAACCATATACTTGTCACCAGGACCAATATCAAAGGCTTCGTTCCAGGCATACAAGTCTTTGTCGAAAAATCCGACCTGCTCCCATTCGAAGAAGCCAAGCTTTATGGTCACAATGCTATCCACGCTTTGCTTGCTTATCTCGGTTTTTCTAAAGGCTGGTCCAGAATGACAGAGCTTAATAATGACCCCAAAATCATGCAGATAGCCAGCAATGCTTTCATCAATGAGTCCGGAAAAGCATTAATTAATAAGTATGGAAATATAGGAGATACTCTGTTCACTCAGTCAGGTTATAAACTTTACGCAGAAGATCTCCTAAAGAGAATGACCAATAAATACCTCGGCGACACCGTCGCAAGAGCTGGCAGAGATGTTGTACGTAAACTCGCTATGGAGGACAGGATATTCGGAACAATGGCTCTAGCAATCGAAAACGGTCTCGAACCTGTCAACATGGCAATGGGTGCAATGGCAGGAATCAATTGGCTCATCAAAAATGTAGAAAATACCAGCTTGCCGGAGAAACTGAAGTTTAATAATTGGCCAAACCTTACAGACACGCAGATCGAAGATATTTTAAATTGGCTCTGGGCAGGCAAAACAAACAAATACAATACACAGATCATAAACTGCCTCTGCAAAGCCAGGGATAATTTCTAAGAACGGACCGATTTCATAATTCATCGTATTTTTCTGGAAAATCTGGAAGATATTTAGTATTTGACGCCGGCAAATATTGTCTTTACAATGACATAAAAGTCCGCAAAGGAGCAATTATGGATTATAATCCGAACGATAATATTGATATGCCTCACGGCAACGAACAGCCGTCACAAAAAAGCATTGAAAGAATTATAATTGAGAAAGAAGTTAAGCCTAAGAGAAGTTTTCTGGGGCGTATTTTCTCATTTCTCTTTGCTTGCGTCTCCGTACTCGTCAGCGGCGTTATCTTGCTTACAATTGCAGGGGTCATTATCTTGGTTTTGGTCGGTACTGAGTCGGTTTCTCAATCGGTTCAAAGCGAAGTTATTATAGAAGGGGCAAAAACACAAAGGATTGCGGTTATTTCAGTTGACGGGCTGATAGACGACAAACAGTATGATTATTTTCATTCCCAGATGGAAGCTGCTCGAAAAGATACGCTTATCAAAGGATTAATAATACGCGTTAATTCACCCGGGGGAATGGTCTCTTCAAGCGATCGTATATACGATGAAATACTCAAATACCGCGAAGATACTGATAAACCAGTGATAGCTTTCATGCAGGGTTTAGCAGCTTCAGGAGGATACTACACCTCTGTTGCCTGTGAAAAAATTATTGCCGAGCCTACTGTAATTACAGGTTCAATTGGCGTAATTATGGAATATTTTGTTGTTGAGGGGCTTCTAAAAGAAAAATTAGGAGTTAGCCCTGTAGTAATAAAGTCAGGTCCGCACAAAGATTGGCCAAGCCCTTTTACTCAGCCTTCTGAAGAGCAGTTAACTTATCTTCAGGAAAAAGTGATTTCCCCTGCTTATAAAAGATTCGTCTGTGTCGTCGACCAGGGACGAAGCAATCTTACTATTGACGATGTTCTCAGATTAGCTGACGGCAGTATTTACAGTGCTGATGAGGCTCTCGAGAAAAATCTCATCGATGCCATAGGTTATCTTGATGATGCTCTTAAAATGATATATGAATTGGCCGGCATCGACGACGCCGAGGTTATAGAATACAATCCGGTTTTTTCTATGACTGAACTGTTAAGTGCAAAAACAGGTCTTAACTTCAGCTTCAACAGAAAAACATTAAACGAATTGAACACCCCTGAACTAATGTATTTGTGGCAGATGAATCAATAATCAATCTAATAATCGAAAGTGTGAAAAATGAAAAAAGCTATTTTTCTGACAATGATACTTCTTCTATGCGTTGGCTGCAGCTCAAATGTTGATAAAGTAAGAACTATAAATCGCCAGAATCTGCTGAAACTTTCCGTTGATATGGAAAAGGCACAGGTATTGGAAATAATGGGCAATGCTCGTGCCGGTGGTCAAAATGGTGAGCCTACGATAAACAGCCCATATAAGAGTGAGATACTCCAAGGCGAAAATAGAACTTTCGAGGTGGTATATTACTATACCGATATCAAAAACACCCTCTACAACACCGTTGTGACTGTAAATAATGAAGAATTGACACCTTTGGTCTTCGATCAGGGCAGACTCATAGGTTGGGGGTGGCAGTTTATGAACGAAAACATGAAAAAATATGGGGTAAATTTAGATTAAAACACCCTGCATAGACACAAAATCCAGTTGTGCCTAAAAAAAAACTCTTTTTTACCAGGATATAAAATTCCAGATACCCACATTTTTCCCTCCGCAAATTATATTGTATAATCTGTTCAATGGCGTTTAGTAAACGCTAATTACTTGACAGATACGCATTTTAGGACTATGATTCACGCGTATTTTTGTTATCAGGAGCTTTGTTTTATGTCTGACGGTAGACCAAGAATTAGTGTTGAGTATTCCGAAAAGGCAGTGGTAATTGCCTTTACTGATGAAAAAATCCTTGAAGAAAAGGATATCCAGGCTTTGCAGGAGTCGGTTATGTCCGTTATTGACCAGAATCACGGAGCAAATATGATTCTGGATTTCGGTAACGTCCAGTTTCTATCCTCAGCGGTACTGGGGCTTTTAATAAGAATCAGTAAGAAGATATACGAGGACCAGGGTCAATTGAGACTTTGTAGCATTAACCCGAAAATCCACGAAGTTTTCAAAATTACCAGACTTACCAAGATATTCGATATCTGTCCCGATGTGAAAGACGCTTTGGACAGTTTCTGATGCTTTGCTTTACGGAATATATTGTTCTTATCTGAATTGTTAAAAAAATTACGGCGTAGATAATGATGACTTCAAATCCGATATGCCAGAATCTGGTAGTTGAAAGCAATCCGCTTCTTGTAGACTTGATATGGCATGATCTGTCAGCCAAGCTAAAAGAAAAAGGATACACCAAAGATGATGTCTTCTCAATACACTTAGCGGTAGAAGAAGCATTTGTAAATGCCGTAAAGCATGGCAACAAAATGGACTTAGATAAAAAAGTCAATTTTAACTACAGGATAGATGACGAAAAAGTAGAGATTTCCGTAAAAGACGAAGGGACTGGTTTCAAACCAGATAAGGTCCCCGACCCACGCTGTGGAAAAAATATTTTCAAACCTTCCGGCAGAGGTCTTTTCCTGATACGTGCCTATATGGACGAAGTAGAGTACAAAGACAAAGGGACATGTCTGAAAATAGTAAAATATAAAAGCACCTCACCGTTAACTCCAAAAAAATAAT
>CAZBKA010000063.1:15962-17392 GCA_964492365.1 uncultured Pirellulales bacterium
CAATCATACCGACAAAAAGATAAGAAAATTGTTTATATTAAGGAGTAAACGATTATGGATATGTATGAAAATCTTTTTTCACAGGGATGTTTGCTCAATGAGCAGGTAGCAAGGCAGATATTTGAAATATTCCCCGATTCTGGGGTAGTAATGGTAATAGTTGACCGTGAAGGACACCTTTGGCCAAGTGACACTGATGCTTTTGCAAAACTTAATATAAACACAACAACAATAAAGGATATTTGCGAAAATATTGACGACGGCGCAGAACCGTTGATAACGCAAATTGATAACATAAGTTTAATAGCAAGTCAGTTCGTAACCGAGCACACAAACTGTGGTTACGTAATTATCGCTATCCCGCAGCAAACCAGGGAACAGGCCGCAGTCAACATGGACCTCCTCGAGATAATACTCAATCAGGTAAGTCTCATCGCAAAGCTTATAGAAAAGAATAATCTGCTTTATGAGCTCCAGTTGAAACACCAAAACACCCTCTGCTCACCAGGTTTTAGTTTAAACTAAGCCTCAATAAGCAGTTACATCTGTTTTTAGCGTTTTGGGCAAATTGCTTTTGATACCGTGAAAAAAGTTAACTCAATTGCTAAAAGTGCATCGTAAATAGGTTTAGAGCAAAGTTTAAGTTGCCTTTAACCTCATTATTGGTATAATCACACTGCTATAACGGTAGATAATATTTATTTTACTGATATTATACACGTTGAGATGTAATTATTTTTATTCATAGCTGGGATATCGGAAAAAGTGAAATTTCAGGTTTTTAAAGACGGCAGTTTGGTCAAAGATTTTGAACTATGCGGTGCTTATCTTTTCGGCACCGACGGAATCGCTATACGCAAAGCAACCATAACCTTTAAAAACGGCCTTATAACTTGCGAAAAAGCAACTTTTGAAACAGCAGGATTAGCTTTGCTTTGGCCCGTAGATTCAATTGGAAGGATAATGCTTCAAACAACCTGCCTCCCTGAACGCCCGGAACCATATGTTTTAAATGTTGAAATCGCCCGTGCCAGGCAAATGGGAATAATCAACAAGTGTGAGGACTGGTCATATTTTAATAATCAGGGTGATCTGGCTGAAGATGCCAGAAAGCTGTTTGTCAAAGCTGTTCAGAACATAGCAGACGCACCTCTTGCTTCGAAGTATGCTGACGAATCTTTAAAAAAATCCATGGTCTTAGGTGAGGCACTGGCAGTCAAGCAATCGTTAAATTTTTTCAATAAGAGAGCCAAGAACCGAAGATTCAGCAGAGGATGCCTTGGTTGCAATTTGGACCCAGCTTTCATTGGTAACGAAAATTATCTAAAGAATCTCGTATCTGTTTTTGGAAGGGTTAATATTCCAATAAACTGGGCGAAAATTGAACACAAACATGGTGAGTACGATTTTTCAGAAATTGATGCCTGCAT
>CAZBKA010000064.1:0-17332 GCA_964492365.1 uncultured Pirellulales bacterium
CTGAGTTAAAGCCCTGTCATAAATCCGCAAATCATCCATCAAACCATCATAATGAACAACTCCAGGATTTTCAGCAGGACAGTAATTACCAAGTGAACCAAGGTACGCGTTTTGATTATCACAAACACCTATTTCGCCTGGACAATTCAACTGCCCAATTACGACAGCATCTTTATATATCTCCATATCACTGCCATCATAGGTGCAGGTATACAGGTGCCATTGATTGTCAGCAAACGCAGCTGAATTGATCCGAACATCTAATCCCCGTCTGGTACCACCAGCATTAAGCATAAATCTTAAAGAAAAATTATTGGGATTGCCCTCAATTGAAATCTGATTAATTGATGCACCGTAATCACCACCATCACCCTTCTTATAAATTATGCAAGCTTTGTCGAGAGTATCTGTTTTAAGCCAGATACTTATCGTCATCTCTTTTGCAGGTTTCAATATGTCATCATGAGGTATGTACGCTGTGTGCCAAACACCTTCAAGCTGTAAAGATGTCCCTGAAACCCCAGCAGCAAAATTATTTATCCGGATATAGTTAGGGTCAGAAGATGCCCCTTCATTAACTAGTATTGTACAATGATTTCCATATCCGCTGGAATCATAGGCTATATCCCCCGCCCCTTCATCAAACTTCCACCAGCCAACAAGATTTGGATCAGCCTCAGTTGCAGCAGCAATTGAACCAAATATTAAAAATACAACTTGAACAACCAGAAACATACTCGCTTTGTTATGAAAATAACATCCCATATCCGCGTCCCCTTATTAAATTTTTCAAAAAAAGGGGCCTGGAATAATCACACAGGCCCCACATATCATCTTAAAATTTAATCAACTACTGGTTTCTATCTTCCAGCCATTCCTCACTCAGCAGCTGCAAATCCCTGAAATCATATATACCGTTGCCATCAATATCAGCTGGGCCTGGAGCAAGCAGACTCAACGATGGATCGCCATAGAGATTAAACTTATATATGTTGGTAGTACTGGTCTGCGCTGCTATGAGACCATAAAGAGCCTCACCGGCAGTCATACCCTCAGTTACGACTCGCTTAACATACTGATAGTTCTGAGACAGGCAATAACCATCATTATTGTTAAAATTAGTTCTTGATGGATCATAATAAGAAGGTGTAGTTGAACCAACAGAAGTTACAGATTGATTCTTCAAAAACTCAAACCCGAGGTTGCGCCTGTTTGTAGGATCAGCAGTTGAACATGAACACTGAACGAGGAAACTCGGATAAGTATCATGGTATTCAGGCATCAATGCGAGGTTGATTATACCGGCAGCGCCAGTTGGTGCACCGTGTGTTGTATACATCGCCAGACCGAATTTACCTTCAGCCCATGTATCTGCTACCGTGTAGTCACTGCAGGGGAAAGTCTCCGGAGTTGGCATAATATGATTATAGTCGGTAGAAACATTAACGTCATAAATCCTATGGTAATTCCTGCCGTTAGGAACAAGAATCTCGTTCTTAACCTGCTCACCAAGCCACCAGCTTGTTCCACCAATAGTTCCACCTGAAGGATTACTATAAACATTCAAAGGCTTCATCATTATAAGGCTGTTCTTACGCCATTCAAGAGAATTGGAGAACTGGTTTTCATAGTCAATCGTCTTGGCCAATATCTTATCAACATCGCTGATAATTCCGTAATAAGGAATTCTTCCTACCAAAACATCTGCGATAAATGGGCGGGAATAAGTGCCCAATTCAGCGTAATAAAGATCCGTTGGATCGCCGCCGCTGTTATACATTGGGATTCCGCCGCCATCTGGATACGGGTCACCAATAAACAATACATATTCCAGAATACCAGGATCCGTATTCTGGAAGTTAATCAGCCAGTTCCTGATATCAAGTGTTCTCCTGGTGGCTGAATCGCCATCATCGAAGTCTGTCTCTGTAATAATCCTGACATCGTAGCCAAGAGCCTGTTTATGAGCAGCAAAGTTATTGAGCATTGCACTCCTTTGGACGATCTCATTCGTTGTGATTATCACATAAGCAAGACCTTCAGCATTACCGGAGTTAGCTGAAGCTTTACTCATTGCAACAACATCGTAGTTATCCGCAAACTGATCGAAGTTAACTGTCATGTTGCGAACCCTGTCATAACCGGTTACATCGGTCTTGCTGTAAACATTCGAATTGAGCGACTGCAATGATATCTTATTAAAATCGATCGAAATATCCGCCATCGCTAGTCTCGAAAGCTCACCGGAAACAGGATTGTATCTTAACAGAGGAACTGCCAGCTTAACAATCTTCCACTTACGCATCGAACCGGTGCCAAGAAGTTTAACTTCCTGTGCAGGCCAGAACGCGTTACTCTTATAAATATCAACATCATAACCATCGACGATATTCTTGCCTTCGGGCCAGAAAAAGACATCTTTCATCTCGTTCGGATCCCAAAGTGCAGGAGCCCCAGCTGGTCTTACTTTCCAGCTGCCTCCGACATTTTTATAAACAACCTCATCGAATCTCGCACTAACAGAAGACAAATCTGCATCTGGAGGAAGCAATGCACTGATAACTTTCCACTGAAGTTCCGGTTGACCAGCGTCAGCAAGAGTCTGGCCGTCGTAACTGTAGAATTTAGCATAACCATCCGAATCCGTGCTTAACTCAACCACAACAGAACTTAACGACATCTTGATGCCTTCACTGTTGCCTAACGTTGAACAACTCAAACCTGCAGTCGCAACAGAACCTTCACCAACCGACCAGTCCTTCGCTACTGATGCATAATCCTTAAGGTCAACAACGCAGTCACCATTAGTATCACCCTCAAGATCACCGCCCTGGCAAGGAACATAGAATCTCCAGACATTACCTTTCGTAACTTTGCTGCCCTTTACAGCATCAACTCGCCAGTAATAAGTCTTTCGGCGTTCAAGCTGAGATGGTGAGAATGTATTTCCCGCAACATTACCCTTAAACACATCAGAATCGACCGTTGCTTTGTAAACAGCAAAATAGTCATCTCCAAAATAAACATTATGCGAAGCAGCGCCTTTGCCGGCTTTCCATGACAACTGAACATCTCCAGATTCAACAGTTGACTTATGTGCCGGACTCGGATTGCTCGTATAAGGCGGCGTCGCTATCGATGCAATCTCTGATGCACTCAGCCCCCTGTTGTAAATACGAACATCCTTCAACCTTCCAGCTTCAAGTACCTTGCTGGCTTCTACTGGTAGATTGCCAATCCAGACAGGTGTATTATTGGTCGCAATCTGACCTGATTTATTAATAGAATTGTTTAACTGACCATCAATATAAATACACATATTGCTGCCATTGTAGGTAGCTGCTATATGGTGCCAATCATCATCAGAAATAGTAACAGCTCCTGATGTCGTGACGCTGCCGACTCCCTGTAAGTTGAATATAAGAGAATCTGCACTTCCCCATCCGCCATTGCGTCTCAGATACCAGGCATCGCTTCCCTTGTGAACGATGCTATCGCTATCGCCCCAATATCTGAATCCGTTGTTTTTAATCCACGTTGCAATTGTTAACCCGCTTGTAACATCAAACGCGGATTCCTTGGATATCTCAACACGGCTCTTATTATACCCGACAAATAGGCTCATACCCATACGCTCTGTTATGTTCCACTGAGGATCACCCCAAAGTTTACCGTCTCGACCGTATCCGCTCGAATCATGAGCTGTATAATCCATACCGTCATCGAAGCTCCATCTTCCAAGCAAGCTTGAATCAGGTTCAATGTCCGTCGTTGTAAAACTCCAGACATCGCCCTTAATAACGCCACCGGTGCCAACCTCATCGACTCGCCAGTAATAAGTAGTTTCAATCTCTAGAGTACCAGGAGCAAATGTCAAACCGCTTTGATTGCCCTTGAATGTGCTGCTCGATGTATCAGCATTGGCAACCTCATTATAATCGGTACCAAAATAAATATCATGGCTCGTCGCATAACTGCCGGCTGCAAAACTTAAACCAGAATTAAGCTGAACATAACTGGCATTATCCGCAGGAACAGGGAAATGCGAAACTGAAAATACAACATCAGATAACGATGTTATCTCTGCAACTGACAAGGCCCTGTTGTAAATTCTTACATCATCAATTGAGCCGCTAAGCTCTGTATCGGACCAAACACCATCAGCACCAATACAAAGCGGATTATCATTGACAGTGATAACACTTGATGTTGTTGTTACGGATTTATCGAGCCGACCATCTACGTAAATAGTTTTCTTCATCCCTTCGTGAACCGCAACAACATGGTGCCACTTGCCATTAGCAATACCAATAGTGCCCAGGACAGGTCTGCCTGTACCGGTACAATAATAGGTTAATGTACTTGAATCAACGTCCTTGCAGAAAAAGAATGAGTTTGACTTGGAAATAATATACATTGAATCCGCTGAAGACGAAATTTTAACCCATGCAGAAAGAGTCATATTCCCTGATAGATCAAAAGCTGACTCGTTAGCTATATCCATATGTTCATCTGTGCCGAAAAATACTGCTGCATTGCCCGAAACACCGGCTTCCCTCGCTGGATTGCCTGCAATTGTACCTGTATTATTTTTCCCGCTTGAATCGTAAGCAACATTCCCGGAGGCTTCATCAAATGTCCACCAACCGATAAGATTAGGATCAACATTGCCTAAAGTTTCAAAATTCCAGATTTGACCCTTTATGATTTCAGAACCATCAACCTCATCTACACGCCAGTAATAAACTGTACTGGCTTCCAGACTCGTCAGGCTTAAGCTGTTAATATCAGCCGACTGATTCCCCATAAATTCAGCGCTTGAGGTATCAGCACCTTCAACTGATTGTGCATCAGTACCAAGATAAACATCAAAACTTTCCGCTTCCCCACTGCCTGTCCAGCTTAACTGAGTGTCAACCTCAACTGATTTTTCACCATTGCCAGGCTCAGGATTCGTTGCTCCATTAATCGAACCGGCCATCTCAAGAATTTCATCCTGAGATAATGCCCTTGCATATATTCTCAAATCATCTATATCACCCTCGTAATGAGCAACTCCAGGATTACTATCAGGACAGTAATTACCCAGAGAACCAAGAAAAAGATTGCTTGTACCACATACACCAATCTCTCCCCTGCAAGCTAATTCGGTTATCACCGCACCATCTTTATAAATCCTCATTGCGGTGCCATCATAGGTGCAGGTATAAAGATGCCATTGACCATCGGCAAATGTTGCTTTTGTAATCGGAGCATCTGCATCAAGTCTTTCACCGTCAACAAAAAGACGGAACCTTAACTTGGTTGTTGAGTCCAATCCAAAGAAATTGGAAGATGCCCCATAATCACCACCATCTCCTTTATCATAAATATTCCCAGCTTTTTCCAAAACATCTGCACGAAGCCACATGCTTATAGTCATCTGCTGATGAGGCTTTAGTACATCATCATGAGGTATATAAGCTGTTTTCCATTTACCATCAAAATGAAGTGCAAAACCAGATGCACCAGGTACGAAATTGTCCATTTTTACATAGTTAGGATCATTTTTAGAACCCTGATGTACTAGCACGGTTCCATGATTATTATTTCCGCTTGAATCATAAAAAACATCACCACTGCCTTCATCAAACTTCCACCAGCCTACAGGATCCTTTGAAGCAGTCGTAAAACTCCAGACATGACCAATATGAACACCGCCGTTAGAATCAACTCCATCTACTCGCCAGTAATAATAGGTATTACTTTCAAGAGCAATTGGTCCAAAACTATTAGACGAAACATTGCCCAGGTATAAACTGGAATTAGGTTCACAATCTGCTATCTTATAAGAATCAGTACCGAAGTAAACATTGCTGCTCTGAATATCTTCACCAACTGTCCAGCCGAGCGTAACCCCATCCTGCCAAGCCAGAACATCGCCAAAAGATGGACTCGGATTCGATGCTTTCCCAAGGTCCAGCGTTGTTGCTGAACCAAGACTTACATATGCAGTTTCAACTCCACCACCATTCCTTGCTTTAACTCTGAAAGTGTATTTGGTATCAAATTGCAGACCACCACATATCCACGAAGTCTCCGTAATCCAGCCGGAGTTTACACCGGTAGTAGTATTTTCACAAAGGTACTCCGTACCTGCAGAATTATTGTTGGCTGACCAGTTTGCGGTAATGCTGTCTGTCCAAATATTACTTAAAGGCTGGGCTCCAGGATTATAAGCTTTGGTATAACCATAGCATTCTGCACTTTCAGCGGTCTCAATACCATCGCCGTTTCGCAGCTTGCTGGTAAAAGTATAACGTCTGCTTCCCAGAAGACCCGTAAATGCAGTTTGACCATTAGAAACTCTCCAGCCTGAATTAGTGCCTGTCTCTTTACAATAAATAATATAACCTGAACCGCCCCTGCTAAGAAGACCGTCAAGATTACCAGCAACTGCATTATACATCGCATATATGTAAGTGCTTGATGACGATGGATAGGGAAAAGCTACACCTGCAGGTTCCTTGGTTAGGGTATACCTGTTAACAGTTGGTGATGTCCCAATAGTAACACCATTAGCATCTCTTGCTTCAACATAATAGCCGTACTGATGATTAATACTTAGACTATCATTAGTATAACTGCGGGAACTTTGCCAATCGCTGCTTATTCCACCAGTTCCACCTGTCGGGCTGCTCACGAACACAAACCGATACTCCACTGCTTGGGCTTCCGCAGCCACCTCCATCGATATAGCCGTCTGAGAAACCGCGTTAGGCGCTACCGACCAACTCAAATCAACCGCCAAAGCTGAATTGCATAAAAACATGGAAATGACTAAAAGAAATGCAGCACTGTAATACTTTTTCATTTTAGGCCCTCACAAAAATAATGTTTCCGACAATGTGTTAAAATGAACACCATAGAACAAATTCTGCTTATTTTACCATTTTTCTTTTAGAAAACAACCCTAAAATTGAGCTATTGTCTGTTTTTAGGCTGAATTATGAAAAAAATCCTTGAATAGTCTTAATTTTTGAAAATTATTTTGACATCTATGGACAAAATTTTACAATGTTCACGTTTGTCAATATGTATATAAGAATATCCAAAGGAATGCACCAATGCAATTATCTGTTAAAGATACTGCCAAAATATTGAATGTTTCAGAAAAAACGATATATCGCTGGATAAAACAGCAGGTTGTGCCGGTTTATCAGATAAATGAGCAATACCGATTCAACCGGTCTGAGTTGCTCGAGTGGGCCACTTCCAGGCGAATACAGGTTTCTCCAGAAATATTTCAGGAAACAGAACACAGCAAAACCCCATTGCCGAGTCTTTCAGAGGCTTTGAAAGTGGGAGGCATATCTTACCGTGTCGGCGGAAACGACAAACCGTCAGTGCTTCATTCTATTGTTGACCTTCTTAACCTCCCAGAAGAGGTCGATCGTGATTTTTTGTACCAGGTTCTGATGGCTCGCGAAACATTAGGCTCCACGGGTATCGGTGAAGGGATTGCCATCCCACACGTTCGAAATCCAGTTGTTCTGCATGTCTCTAAGCCAAGTATGACGCTGTGCTTTCTGGACACTCCAATAGATTTTGGTGCTATTGACGGTCAGCCCGTAAGTACGCTTTTTACTCTCATTAGTCCAACTATCCGTGCACATTTGCATATATTATCTCGTCTTGGTTTTGTTCTGCAGAATCCGGATTTTAAAAAAGCTCTGAATAACCAGGCTTCACGCGAAGAATTGATGGAAACGCTGTCTCGTGCTGAAGCTGCTCTTCCTGCTATAAATAATGCCCATAATGAGACTCATCCTAATGCTCATTAACTATGAAATGAAATCTTTGGTTCATCAGCTTTAGAAGGAACGTGTTGATGCCTCTTTACCTTATTATAATAGCTTCATTTCTTGCAGCAGCCAGTGGGTTGCCGGGACTGTTTCTGCCGCGAAGGAACCCCTGGGGGCAACGTATCGCTGTATGCATAATGTGCATCAGTTCAATACTTGCTCTGGTAGGCGCATCGTTATCATTGTTAGCTAATCAATTCTCGACATTAAGCTTTCCCTGGCCTGCGATGGGCAATTCAATCATTGGTGTTGACAGTTTGAGTGCATTTTTCCTTGTTCCAGTCTTCTTCGTGGGCGGGCTTGGTTCAATCTACGCAATCGGATACTGGCCTCAACTTAAGCATATAGCAAACAGCAGAAAGCTTCAACTATTCTGGGGTTTATTAGTCGCTGGTATGGCATTGCTGGTCATAAGCAGACATGCTATGGCGTTTTTATTTGGATGGGAAGTCATGGCTTTATCAGCTTTCTTCCTGGTTTTAACTGAAGATCACAAAACACAATGCCGCCAAGCCGGTTGGATTTATCTGATCGCTGCACACATCGGTACACTGTCGCTGTTCGCCTTGTTCGCTCTATGGAGATGGGCAACGGGTTCTTACGACTTAAAGCCTGTTTCCAGCAATGCAATAAGTCTATGCGTAATGAATATACTGTTCTTTCTGTCGCTTTTAGGATTTGGCGTAAAGGCAGGCATGATGCCGTTTCATTTCTGGTTACCCAGCGCACACGCCAATGCCCCATGTCATGTCTCTGCTATGCTTTCTGGTGTTGTGCTCAAAATGGGTATTTATGGATTAGTGCGATTCATGTCATTGATGCCCACCCCGCCATATATGTGGGGGGGACTTATTCTCCTGCTTGGCATAATCAGCGGCTTGCTCGGTGTGGCGTTTGCAATTGCCCAACATGACCTGAAACGGTTGCTTGCATATCATAGCGTAGAAAACATCGGCATAATTCTGATGGGATTAGGTCTGGCAATGCTGGGACGATCCGCTAACCGACCTGAATGGGTTATACTGGGATTGGCCGGATGTCTGCTGCACACATGGAACCATAGCTTGTTCAAGTCTTTGCTGTTTCTTTGTGCCGGCTCGGTGGTACATAGCGTGCGTACTAGAAATATAGATTCACTAGGCGGATTAGCCAAAATTATGCCTTGTACCGCTGCGATGTTTGTTGTAGGCGCAGTCGCTATCTGCGGCCTGCCTCCGCTTAATGGTTTTGTGAGTGAGTTATTTGTTTATTTAGGTCTGCTCGATGCGACAATAACAGATGGATTACTGGTATCTGTGATTGCCATACCAATTCTCGCCATGATTGGCGCCCTTGCATTAGCCTGCTTCGTAAAAGTTTATGGTGCAGTCTTCTTGGGTACCGCGCGTACTGATGCCTCGGCTCATGCACACGAATCACCTGTTATAATGCTGATACCAATGGCAATTCTGGCCGCCAGTTGTGTTGTGATTGGTCTGATGCCTATGCTCCTGCCGCCGATTCTGGACAATACAATATCAAGCTGGATAATTGAACCGAATTCACCAATAACAAGCATCGGCACTGCTGCTCCGCTAAAAGCAGTAAGCTTTATGTCGATATTATCATTTGTTCTTATTATATCAATAGCGACCTTCTTCAGGTTCAGCTATAAAATATCACGTAGTGCTGAAACCTGGGGTTGCGGCTATACCTCACCGACAAGTCGGATACAATACACTGCTTCATCATTTGCACAGATGATTGTCAAAATGTTTCGATTGGTACTTCATCCTGATATTCATTTGCCTGGAGTAGAAGGGTTGTTTCCTAAACCAGCGAAGATGCAAAGCCATGTTGATGATTTTATACTGGATCGGGTGATAATGCCTGCCAGCCGGAAATTCGTAAAATGTTTTAGTTGGTTTCACCGATTCCAGCAAGGGGTAACTCAACAATATTTGCTCTACATCCTGATTATAGTGATCCTGTTGATGAGCACAATGATACCATTTAAGGAGTTTATAACGCAGTTATTCGCACGATGATGCCATTTAAGAAACTTATCACCTGTTGTTAGATGATAACCTAATTGGTGACAGAATCATGCACGAATCAAACTTCGAAAAAAATTTATTATGTTAAGTGTTTGGATGATAATTGCAGCTATTGCCGTATTATGTTTTAGCGGCATGCCGGCTTGTTTGTTTTCATTACGTTCTATGATGGGACAACGGATTGCTGTACTGTTTATGTGTCTAGGAAGCTTTTTAGGTTTTGCTGGTATAGTTGTATCGTTTAACAATCCAACTGCACCGACATTGTGTCTGCCATGGTTTTTACCTTGGGGACAGTTTAATGTAACGATTGATGCTATCAGCTTAGTATTTTTGGTGCCTGTCTTTATAGTGCCCGTACTGGGTTCAGTTTACGGACTGAAATACTGGAAGCAGTCTGAACATCCGGAGAACAGTCACCAGCTTGTTTTGTTTTATGGTTTGCTTGCAGGTTCAATGGCTTTAGTTGTTGTTGCACGCGATGCAATCCTGTTTTTGATTGCATGGGAAATTATGGCAATCTCTGCTTACTTTGCTGCAACTGTTGAAGATGACAAACCTGAAGTTTGCAAAGCCGGTTGGGTTTACCTAATCGCTACGCATGTCGGAGTATTATGCATTATTGCAATGTTCGCTCTCTGGCGGCACGCAACAAATTCATTTGCAATGATACCGGTCCAGGCAATACCAACGGATATAGCTGGGACAATTTTTGTTTTATCATTAATCGGTTTTGGTTTTAAAGCTGGAATAATGCCTCTGCATGTATGGCTGCCAGGTGCTCATGCCAACGCTCCAAGCCACGTCTCAGCAGTTATGTCAGGTGTTATGCTCAAAATGGGAATTTACGGCATTATACGTATAACTGCTATGCTTGGGATAACAACTGTATGGTGGGGTTGTGTAGCTTTGACATTAGGAGTAATTACAGGTGTAGCTGGAATTGCATTTGCCATCGCGCAAATTGATATCAAGCGTATGTTGGCATACAGCAGTATCGAAAATATTGGAATAATAATGATTGGTTTAGGTTTGGCGATGCTCGGTCGATCACTGAACCAACCGGAATGGATAATACTTGGAATGGGCGGTGCACTCCTGCATGTATGGAATCACAGCCTTTTCAAATCCTTACTGTTTATGAACGCCGGAGCAATCATACATGCATCACAAACCAGGAATATCGATCAAATGGGTGGTCTGGCAAAACTGATGCCGCGAACAATGGTTCTCTTCGTTATAGGTGCTGTCGCCATCTGTGCATTGCCGCCATTGAATGCCTTTGCCAGCGAATGGTTGATTTACAGCGGTCTGTTTCAGACTCTAGGACTTTATGGTAAACAGGGGTTCCCTGTTGCAGCCGTTGCAGCTGTACCATTGGCAATGATTGGAGCAATGGCTGTTATGTGTTTTGTTAAAATATTGGGCACTGTGTTTCTTGGAACACCGCGTTCCAAATCTCCTAACAACGCACATGACCCGTCACCAAGTATGATGATACCAATGGCAGTTCTGGCTCTTGGTTGCATTTGTATCGGGTTGTTCCCCATGATCGCAATGAAATGGTTCGATAACGCCGTCAGAACCTGGGCATCATTACCGGAAAACACGATATTAATCACTGCCGCTGCTCCTCTGGGTTGGATTACAAAAATGAGTCTGGTTTTTATTTTGCTCGTTGCAATAATTGTCCTTGTGTTGAAAAAGATAGTACCTGCCAAAACCCTCCGCCAAGCTGGAACATGGGGTTGCGGCTACGTCGGACAAACAACACGCGTACAATATACTGGATCGTCATTCAGTCAGACACTTGTTAATTTGTTTGCTTTTATGCTTTGGCCTAAAAATCATTGGCCAATGATTTCTGGGGTTTTTCCTAAAACTACTAATTTCAAAAATGTTGTCCCAGATGCGGTTCTTGATCGAATAGTAATCCCTGCTTTCAATCTGGCTGGTCGGTATCTGCCATCACTTCGCGTTTTACAGCAGGGGCAGACACATTTTTATGTTCTTTACATACTCATCATTGTTATTATTCTGCTTATATATAGTATGATTGGAGTTAACTCATGATTGAAAAAATAATTCATATCTTGTTATTAGTAACTCTGCCTCCGCTATTGCCTGGTATCATCAACAAAACTAAGGCATGGTTCGCAGGCAGAAACGGGCCTCCCGTGCTGCAGGCTTATTATGACATTATAAAGCTTATGCGTAAGTCAATGGTGATCAGCACTACGACAACATGGATTTTTATCGCAGGGCCGGTCGTTACACTTGCAACTGTGATTTTGGCCGGTACACTGGTACCAACCGGACCGTTTAACGCACCAATTGCTTTCACAGGGGACCTGATTCTTTTTGCTTACCTCTTGGGGCTCGCAAGATTCTTCACAACCGCTGCCGCATTAGATACTGGATCTTCATTTGAAGGAATGGGAGCAGCACGTGAAGTAACTTTCGCCTGTCTTTCTGAACCGGCAATGTTCTTTGCTCTTCTGGTACTGGCAAAAATCTCGGGGACTATTACACTAACCGATATGCTTCACGGTCCAGCAACAAAGTTCTCTCTGACAATGGCAGCATCACTGGTACTCGTTTCGATAGGTTTGTTTATTGTTTTGCTGGCTGAGACTTGCAGGATACCTGTCGATGATCCAAATACACACCTTGAATTGACTATGATACATGAGGTAATGGTTTTAGATCACAGCGGACCTTTACTGGGAATAATACTTTATTCAGCATCTATGAAGCTCTTTATTCTCGGTACTATTTTACTGAACATAGTCTTGCCGTTTCATATGGAAACAATGTGGATGAATTGGCCGCTGTTCGTTATTGAAATACTCGCTTTGGCAATTGTGATTGGAATTGTTGAATCCGTAATGGCCAGGCTCCGAATGTGTCACGTACCATATCTTCTGATATCTGCTTTACTGTTCTCTGCTTTTAGCTTTATACTTTTAGTGAGGTACTATTAATGGCTAATTTATTAAACACCGTTCTTGTAACTATTTTGATGATGAACTTATTTGCTTTGGGAACCAGCCGAATCCTTGCAGTAACACGGATCGTAGCCATGCAAGGCGTATTACTGGGAATCATACCTTTGCTAATACATAAGGAAATGACCATCCCTGCTTTACTAATGGCCTTTGCAGCTATTGTGATCAAGGCAATCGTTATACCCACTATCATAATTCGTGCATTGCGAGAGGCACAAATCAAACATGAGGTCGAACCGCTGATAGGATTTCTGCCTTCAATTATACTCGGCGCAATTGCAACAGCATGTGCTTTGTTGTTTGCTGGTGAACTGCCGCTGGCTGCTGAGCATTATCACACACTATTGGTCCCCACTGCTATCGCGACAGTACTTGTTGGTTTTATTCTCCTGGTTACCAGATATAAGGCAATCAGTCAGGTTATCGGTTATCTAATTCTGGAAAACGGTATTTTTATCTTTAGTATGTTACTGATTGATGCTATGCCGCTAATCGTGGAACTTGGTGTATTGCTTGACCTGTTCGTCGGAATTTTTGTAACTTGTATTATTATCAACCATATTAACCAGGCGTTTTCCTCTATGGATACTCGCCAGCTCGTTTCACTTAAGGAATAATCTATGGCATTTGTGATGATTTTTTTCCCGCTTATGATGGCCGCCATCGCTGCTGCAATTCCCTCAAATCGACTAAGGCCCTGGCTGTTACCCCTGACAGCAACTACATACATGGCTATGGTAGTATTTGTGCTCATGAGGCCGGAACTCATGTTTACAACACAATGGTTGATTTTGGATCCACCCGCGAGAATCGTCCTCTTGGTGGTCAGTACTCTTTTTTTGTTCTGCTCTTTTTATACCGTGGGGTATCTTCAGTATAGAAAAGAAAGATCAAATCGTGTTTTCTGCGCATGCCTTCTCAGCTTTCTTGGCATTATGAGTGTCGTTGTCTGGTCACACCACCTTGGTCTGATGTGGGTCGCAATTGAAGGCACTACTCTTGTAACTGCACCTTTAATTTATTTCAACAGAACACAACACAGCATTGAGGCTACCTGGAAATATCTTATTGTTGGTTCGGTAGGAATTGCATTGGCGCTGCTTGGAACTTTCTTTTTAGCTTACGCCTCTTTACAGGCTGGAATCGAAACAAATTTGACTTTTGAGCATATTCTTAACAACGCACAACTGTTGTCAAAACCTTGGCTCCATGCAGCATTTATACTACTGCTTGTCGGATATGGTACAAAAATGGGACTCGCTCCGATGCACACATGGAAACCAGAGGTATATGGAGAGGTACCTGGTGTCATCGGTGCAATATTCGCCGGTGGTGTGACTAGTTGTGCATTTCTCGCAATCTTACGGGTCTATCAGATATGTTTAGCCGCTGGTGAAAGTGTCTATATCTCAAGGCTGCTTTTATTCATTGGACTCTTCTCTATGACCGTGGCTGGTCTATTTATGGTTAAACAGCATGATTTTAAAAGAATGCTTGCCTACTCCAGCGTAGAACACATGGGAATCCTCGTATTGGGACTTGGAATCGGAGGACCTGCCCTGTTCGGTACATTACTTCATGTAATTACAAATGGTCTTACCAAGGGTGTGCTTTTCCTTTCTTCAGGAAATATTCACCGGGCATATGGTAGTAAGAGCACTGATGTGGTTCGTGGAGCCATGCGGCACCTGCCTTTGTCCGGTACATTGTTCCTCGTAGGATTTTTAGCAATCACTGGTTCGCCGCCATTCGGTCCTTTTATCAGTGAGTTTGCTATTCTCAACGGAGCTTTTGACACAGGTCGATTCTTCACCGGTGGACTGTTTCTGGTTCTGTTGTTGCTGGTTTTTATTGGTATGGGTGGGACTGTATTAACTGTTGTTCTTGGTAAAAAACTGGCAGGTGTTCACACTACTGCATACCGTGACGGGGTGCTTACCGCTGCACCTGTAGTAATCCTTATGATGATGACTCTGCTTATAGGTTTATATATTCCAGCACCATTACAAACATTGATCAAAGATGCAGTATGCTTTTTAGAGGGACGACCATGACCCAGAATAATTACAGTTTTGCAGAACTATGCAATGGACGAGCCGCTTCGCTTGATGCTATTCCGACACTTGAATTTGATATCTTTAAACAGACTATTCTTAACGGCGTAGCTTCAGGTCACAGGGTATCTGCGATGTTCGGTAATTCAACTCAACAATCCGATATTACAGAGATTTATGCTGTAATGGCTGACGATGAAATGAACCTGCTTTACGTCGGTAGAACCCAAATTAAAGGCGACCGCTTTTCTTCACTTACGCCTGATTGTCCGCAAGTTCATTTATTCGAACGCGAAATAGCTGAGCAATTCGGATTAAAACCGATTGGTCACCCGTGGTTTAAACCGGTCAGGTACCACCTTTCAAAAACGGACCATGATGCATGGAACAGATCACCAGATGATGCTTTATTGCCAGCTGTAGGCGACTTTTTCCAGGTCAACGGCGATGAGGTACATGAAGTAGCTGTCGGCCCCGTACATGCCGGCATCATCGAACCAGGTCACTTTCGTTTCCAGTGTCATGGTGAACAGGTATTTCACCTCGAAATTGCACTTGGATTTCAACACCGAGGCATTGAACAAGCCATGATTGGCGGACCAGACAACAGATCTATTCATTACGCTGAGACTGTAGCAGGTGACACAACAATTGCTCATACTACCGCATATTGCCAGGTACTCGAAGCATTGGCACATTGCCAAAAAACCGCTCGTGCCCAGATGCTGCGGGGCGTGGCACTGGAACTTGAACGCATAGCAAACCATGTTGGCGACCTGGGTGCACTCTCCAGTGATGTCGGTTTTTTACCTACCGCCAGTTATTGCGGTCGTATCCGAGGCGAGTTTCTCAATATGACTGCTCTGTTATGCGGAAACCGATTTGGTCGAGGAATGATACGCCCTGGTGGAGTTGGTTTTGATATTGATGATAATCGAGTATCAGAGTTGTTGCGACGTCTTGATAAAGCTGAAAAGGATACAACGGTTGCCGTAAATTTACTCTGGAATACTCCATCCGTTATGGCCAGATTTGAAAACACTGGTCCCCTGCCGCAGCATATTGCTGTTGAACTGGGTATCGTTGGACCCACTGCACGCGCCTCTGGGTTGGCACGGGACATAAGAAATGATCAGCCTAGCGGAATCTTTCGTTTTTCACATATTCCTGTTTCTACCTGTGATGCTGGTGATGTCTTCGGACGTGCTTTTGTCCGCTGGCTCGAAATCCAGCAATCAATAAAATTTATCAGAAATCAGGTTGAAGCTGTCCCAACTGGAGCAACATCTGTAAAACTTGGTTCACTTGCACCTGATAGTTTCACTGCTTCCCTTAATGAGGGTTGGCGAGGCGAGGTTTGCCATGTCGCTATTACAAATAAACAGGGTAACTTCGCTCGGTATAAGATTGTAGATCCGTCGTTTCACAACTGGGCTGCCCTGGCCTATGCATTACGCAGTCAGGAAATTTCAGACTTCCCATTATGTAACAAGAGCTTTAATTTGTCATATTGTGGACATGATTTATAATAGGTAATAATAAGTTCCAATACCGCTTGGATGTAGATAAGGAAAATTTATGTTTAAAATAATACTCGCCAGATTGCAGCAGGGACACCGAACAATGAAGTACCCAAAGGGACCCGCGCCGAAATTGTCTGACAGGTTCCAAGGCCTCCCAAAGCTTAGTGCTGTTAACTGCATCGCCGGCTGTGATGCATGTGTCAAAATTTGCCCTACTGGCGCTATTACTGTTAAAGAAAATCATCCCTGCCTCGACATGGGCAAGTGCCTTTTCTGTGGTGAATGTGCAAATGCTTGTCCGCAGCAGATCTTTACATTCTCAGATGACTACCACCTGGCTGCACATCAGCGTCAGGATATGCTCATTCTTAATAACCGGCAGACTCAACATGGTGTAACGATGGCCAAAGATTTAAAGAAAATACTAGGTCGTTCACTAAAACTGCGACAAGTCAGTGCTGGTGGTTGTAACGCTTGTGAAGCCGACACAAACGTACTTAATACATTAGCTTGGGACTTGGGACGTTTTGGCATACAGTTCGTTGCTTCTCCACGACACGCCGATGGACTATTAATCACCGGACCGGTAACACAAAATATGCTTCTCGCTCTGAAAAAAACTTATGATGCGGTACCTGAACCAAAAATAGTTATTGCCGTCGGTGCATGCGCAATTTCAGGGGGCCCATACATCGACCATAAACAGGTTAAAAATGGCGCAGACACTATCGTACCAGTGGACCTCTATATACCCGGATGCCCGCCAAACCCATTAACAATACTTGATGGTCTGATACGCTTTCTAGGCCGTAAGACTACCGATAAAACAAAAGCCTGAATGTAAAAAATAACCCGTATTAAAAATCA
>CAZBKA010000065.1:0-16979 GCA_964492365.1 uncultured Pirellulales bacterium
CATAACAAACCAACGAGCAGATTACGAAGACCACTATTATAAGCGATATTCGTAGCCGGCTCGATAACTATAAGTACAATTGTACTTTTTTGTTGCCGCCCAGTCAATTATTATTTAGCAAGCTGAAGACTGGCAAGTGCTATGAACTTGTCATCTACCATATCAAAAATGCTGTCTATGCCTGTTACAACGAAGATACCTTTAGTTGCAGCGGCTACATTGCACAGAATCAATTTCTGGCCGCAATCGCTCAAAAGCTTTCTAAGCTTTAAAAGTTTTGAGAGACTTGAAGAAGTTACAATGTCAACCTCAGAAAAATCAAGCACGACCTCGCAATCACCTCTTTTGCAGGCGATTTCTGTTACAGCCCTCAATTCTTCACCAAGTTGCGGCTCTTGTGGCAGGTCCACAAGTACAATATTTTCTGACCAGTTCTGAATGCCCATCTAAAAATCCCCTTAATACAAAAGAATTTATTATTAATTACATCAGCAACTGTATCGACACTTCTCTCGCAGCAATTAACAAAAATTGACTCATTAATCTGCTAAAAGCAATCAAATCTGTGTTATATCGACACTAATAAGCAAAAGCCTTTATCAGGTCCTATAAAAACTTACTTAGTGCTAGGTCTGCTTATGGTATCAGTGTTCAGCAAATAACCCTTAACCGTTCTGCTGTTATCAGGTGTTGATGTAAGATTGCTATAAGACATCACCCTTGAAGCCATGGCATTTTTAGGATTGACCACAAAAAATCCGCCATCCTGGGTACGGATCAAACCATAACCATCCGTGGGAATAGCAATTCCAAACCGGTCTGTATCGGCACTTCCCTCACCGGCGCCAGATACCATAATGATTATCGCACCTAAAATCATACCTGCGATCAGAGTTTTTATATCAATTGTAATTTTCATTTCCGCAACCCTTTCGAATAAAATTCTTTTACATTCCGGCTGTATTATTACATTATCATTAACTAAACCAGAAGGTTTTGCAAGTGTTTTTGTTATCAGCAATATTTGAAAATCAGCAATTACTGGTTTTTTGCCGAGAAATCTGTTATTATAATAGCGATATGAATATAAACAAAGAAAGTACAATTTTAATTACATGCAGTCCGGGGCTTGTCGATTGTCTGCAAAAAGAAGTGGAAGCTCTTGGTTATAAAACTTTCAACCCGCATAAAGCAGGTCTGGAAATAAAAGGCACTATCGTCGATTGTATGAAACTTAACCTTAATCTGAGAACCGCATTCAACGTGCTGTATCTGTTTAAGGAATTTCAAAGTAAAAACCCAGACCAGCTATATCGCTACCTGATATCACTGAACTGGGCTGATGTGATTCCCGAGGATGAATATTTCACCGTTGTCTCAAGGGCAGACAATCCCGCAATAATACATTCCGCGTTTCCATCTATGAAAGTTAAAGATGCGATAGTAGACAGCATAGCCAAAGTTAAGGACAAAAGACCAGATTCAGGTCCGGATCGCAATAATGTTGTGCTGAACTTTTACTGGAAAGATAAAAATTGCTGGATTTATATAAACACCTCCGGCAACAAACTTGCCGACAGGGGCTATAGAAAAATTCCACACAAAGCACCAATGCAGGAAACCCTCGCGGCAGGTGTACTGCTTACCGCAGGTTATGATGGTTCGATGCCTCTGGTTTGCCCGATGTGCGGCAGCGGAACATTGGCAATTGAGGCGGCATTGATATCGATGAATAAGTCGACTGGGCTTTTAAGGAGCAATTACGGTTTTGCACATCTGAAAGACTTCGACAAAGCACTCTGGCAGGAGATGCGTAAAAACGCTCTCAAAGCTGCGAAGAAAACTCTGGCTTTTCCAATAATCGCGACTGATATTGATGAAAAAGCAGTTTCAGCAGCTAAACAAAATGCAAAAACCGCCGGGGTCGACCACCTTATCGAATTTGCTGTTTGCGATTTTGCTGAGACTAAAATTCCTCAGGCCCCCGGAATCGTATTGCTTAATCCAGAATACGGCATGAGGCTTGGTGAAATAAAAGAACTTGAAGAGCTTTATAAAAGAATAGGCGATTTCTTCAAACAAAAATGCAAAGGCTATGCCGGCTACATATTCACTGGTAATATAGACCTGGCGAAAAAAGTGGGCCTGCGTACAAGCAGAAAAGTACCATTTTTCAACGGTACCATAGAATGCAGACTGCTTAGATATGATATCTATGAAGGAAGCAAACCGTAGTTTAAAAAAGTGAATAAGTAATTTATAACCGAAACCCGCAGCATAGAAAAATCAAAGCTTTCTATCGAGCCTGCGGTAACTTATTGCTTCTGCGATGTGCTCGGCTGAGATATTTTCCTGGTTTTCGAGGTCGGCTATTGTTCTGGCGACTTTACATATTTTGTCGTGTGCCCTGCCGCTCAGACCAAATTCGCTCATCGCTGATTTCAGCATCTGCTCAGCATATTCATCAAGCTGACAGAATTTTTCGACCTCTTTATGGCTCATAGATGCATTGGTCATAACCTTGCCGTTAGATAGTCTTTTGTCCTGTATCTGTCTGGCTGACTGAACCTGTTTTCTTATCGTAGCTGAATCGATCTGTTCTGCTTTCGAGCGAAGTTTGCTGAACGATACCGCCGGCACTTCGATATGAATATCGATCCTGTCCATCAAAGGACCAGATATTTTCGACATGTATTTTTCGATCTGGTTCGGGCTGCACTTACACGCCCTGACATCGCTGCCGTAGTAGCCGCATGGGCACGGATTCATTGCCGCCACAAGCATAAAGTTCGCGGGAAATCTCGTTGTCCCCTTTGCCCGTGAGATATTGACATAATTATCCTCTAAAGGCTGACGTATTAGCTCAAGTACATGTCTGGGGAACTCAGCAAACTCATCCAGAAACAATATCCCGTGATGCGCCAACGATAACTCACCTGGTTTGGGTATCGTTCCGCCTCCCACCAAAGCCGGTCCGCTCGAAGAATGATGAGGCATCCGCACAGGTCTTTTCGCAAGCAGCGCTTCATCTTTGCCCAGAAGACCCACCGAAGAATATATCCTCGTTGTCTCCAGGGATTCTGCCAGTGACAAAGGCGGCAATATAGTCGCGAGTCTCTGTGAAAGCATAGTCTTGCCAGCCCCAGGAGGGCCTATCATCATAATATTATGCCCGCCCGCCGCTGCGATGGTCAATGCCCGCTTAACGGACTCCTGTCCCTTAACATCAGCAAAATCAACACTATAATTCGACGCGACATTGAAAAGTTTTTCAATATCCACAACCGTAGAATCCAGCTCAAGACTGCCCTCAAACATTGCTACAACTTGTGTTAAGCTGCCTACACCAAAAACTTCAATATCCTCTACGACAGCCGCTTCACGTGCGTTTTCCAGGGGTACGATTATTTTTTTGAAACCATTTTTTACTGCCGCCATTGTCATACTCAAAACGCCGTTAACCGACCGAACCCTGCCATCCAAAGCCAGTTCACCAACGATAATATATTCCTTCAAAGCCGGATTAGAAAAAACATTCTGACCGGCAAGCATCCCCAATGCAATCGGCAGATCAAACGCCGGGCCGGCTTTCTTAACATCCGCTGGCGCAAGATTAATCAATGACTGTTTCTTGGGATATGGGTATCCCGAATTAAGTATGGCACTTCTGACCCGTTCGATTGATTCCTTGACCGCCGCATCCGGCAAGCCGACAATAATCGACTTGTCGAACCCGCCTCTGTCGACATCAACTTCAACTTCGCAAATTATCGCCTCTATCCCATCAAGAGTGACACTATGCAGCTTAGCAAGCATTAAAATTCCTCTCATAAACGTTATTAGAGTCCATATTATAGCTTTTTATTTTTTTTAATCAACATCCAAAACCACCAATTGCTACAGACATATTAATTTGTTATCATCTGCCCATAAGCGTCATATATCGAAAATAAATATAAAGGGTGACCAAAATGACAAAAAAAACAATAATAATATTGTCAACTGTCTTTCTAACCCTGTGCTGCATACAGCTTTCAGCAGAAACCATCGAAGATGTTCCGTACCTGCAGGAGATTTCCGTCAAAATACCATCGGATGAGCCAATAATATCCGTAGCGGTTTATAAAGAAAAATTATACGCTGCTGCAAAAACAGCTCTTATGGTAATTGAGAACGACAAATTTACAAACACATCATGCCCGGCAAAAAATATCCGCATTATAAAAACATTAAAAAATACTCTTTGGTTAATAAGTTCAGACAGCTTATATAAATTCGATGGTAAATGGAAAAAGATCGCCGATGGAGAATTTACCGACCTGTGTCTCCATCTCGGCAACGTCACAGTCGCGGCCAAAAGATGCCTGTACTATGTTAAAGATGATAAGCTTATCGAAATAGAAAACAGCAAGGACCCAAAAGAAGATATTATCAACATCGACTCATATAGTGAAACACTGTATGTTGCATCGGAAACCAAACTCGCATTATTTGATTGCAACAGCTACGACGGTGTAAATGTTATTGACTGGGGGCAGCTGCCTTTCAGCGATATCCGCGATATTCACAGACAGCAAAGCAGATTATATGTCGCAACGGGCAAAGGGATAGGTCTGCTCAGGGGCATGTCGATGGTGACAATAACCGGTGAAGATGGATTATGCTTTGAAGATGTCACCTGTCTGGCTGATGGTTTTGAAAAGGATATGTGGATAGGAACCACCGCCGGGGCGATTCGTTGTGTTAATGGTGAGTATCAATATTTCGCCGCAGATCGTTGGCTCCTGGATAACAATGTAAACAGTATCACAGCAGATGATAAAAATGTTTATATCGCAACCAACAAAGGCATTGGAATAATAAAATATCAGCCTTATACCCTCTGCAAAAAAGCGGATTATTATGAAAAATATCTCAACATCTGGGGACATAAAAGGCTTGGCTTTGTGCATAAGCTCGAATGGGACGACCAGCTAAATCAATGGGTCAGACAAGTCAGTGACAATGATTGCGGTTGGACCAGCCATTATATAAGTGCAATGTGTTTCAAATATGCAGTCACTGGCGATTCGAATGCCCGCGATGAAGCAGTAAACAGCTTTAAAACCCTTAAATGGTGCGAGGAAATATGTCCCGTTGATGGGTTCATAGCAAGGGCAATCTGGGCCAATGGCGAAATCGGGCACAAAGCACAAGGCGGCTCAGGATGGTATCCCGCGGAATGGCACAACACCGCCGATGGCAAATGGCAGTGGAAAGCTGACACCAGCAGTGACGAATCCGATGCACACTATTATGCTGCTTCAATTTTTTATGATCTTGTTGCTGACGAAAAAGAAAAAGCCCTTGCTGTCGAACATGTGGAAAAAATGAGCAATCATATAATTGACAACGGTTGGGTACTTAAAGACCTTGACGGCAAACCAACCCGATGGGGGCGATGGGACAAAGAATATTTCAAGACTACCGAAGGTTTCATGGCCAGGGGTCTTAATGGTCTGTCTGCTCTGAGCTATATGAAAACAACATACCAGCTCACTAAAAATGAAAAATTCAAAAAAGCATATGAGCAAATAATCGAAGATGATTACCTAAATAACATCCTGCGCCAAAAGCACACGTTCCCGCCTGACTATATTTTCCATAGCGATGATCGTCTGGCATTTTTGGTTTACTACCCATTATTAAAATACGAAACTGACCCAGCACTGAGAAGCCTCTATTTCAGAAGTCTCGAAAGAAGTTTTGAAGTCGAAAGAATCGAACACATCCCCTGGTTCAATTTTATCTATGGCTCACTGACCGGCAATGATTGCGAAGCTGGCAAAGCAGTAGAGCATCTGCGCCAATGGCCTTTGGATTTAATCGACTACCAATTCAAAAATTCCATTCGCGCAGATTTATATCACCAGAAGGATTATGTACCTTATTCCGGCGGTATAAAAGCAATGTCACCTCGTGAAATGGGCCCGGTCCGCTGGTCCGACGATATGATGAAACTCGATGGTGGTGATGGCAAATCAGTAAGCGAACCTTCATGCTGGTTAGAAGCCTACTGGATGGGAAGATACTTCGGTTTTATAACTGAACCAAAAACAAATGATCCCAAACTGCTAAAAGCAGAAGATATCCCCGCCGGCGGAGCCAAACCATACGATGGTCCAGCAAGGCCGCCCTTAGAATCAGAAAAATAAAATCTAATCCCTGCTGTTGATAAGTCTTCGATAACCGATAGATGCCCCGAAGATCAGCGTGCTGACAATAACAATACATGCTCCGGTTGGCAGGTCGAAGAAATATGATATCCCAAAGCCGATGATTGTTGTCGCTACTCCCAAAGTGATTGACATTATTACTACCCACAGATGTCCTCTGCATAATTGATAAGCAGAAGCAGCGGGACTGGTTATCAGACTGAATATCATCAACCCGCCGATTAATGGTAGATTTACTGCTAAAATAATTCCGCAAAAACAAAGGAACAAACAATACACAAACCCGCTGTGCACCCCGGTGGCTTGCGCCATCGACCTGCTGAAAAGCAATACTTTCATTTCTTTATTAAATAGCCATGCAAATACTCCAAGTATCAAAGCAAAAACAGTTATCACTATCGCCTTGTCTTTCTGCACATATAAAATACTGCCCCAAAGCAGGGATAAAATTTCATTTTTGCTGCCCGTGATTAAACCCATTCCCAAAAATGTAAGACCAAGCATCAGTGAAAACAATATCGCCAGCCCGACATTAGTATCCAGTTTTGTTTTATCTGGTTTTATAGCAGTTAAAGATGCCGCTGTCACCACCGAAGCAATCAAGGCCCCGGCTGTCGGATTAATACCTAAAACAGTTGCCCAGACAGTCCCCGCCATCGCAGCATGCGAGATACATGTCCCTATGAAAGGCATACGCATCCCGACGATGTAAACACCAAGCAGCCCGCAGCTTGCCCCTGCGATTGCTCCTGCATATATCACTAAATAAAAAAAAGGATCCATTGCTTTAGCTAAATACCTTTGTTAATAACATAATCCCTGCCGCCAATTTTGACCGTTTCCATTTCGCATTGATAAGCATCCCTGATTGCCTGCGAATTAATAACCTGCTCTTTGTCACCGTCAGCAACAATCCTGCCGTCATGCAGAAGTATGACCCTGTTGCAGCCCTGAGGCAAAAGATTAATCTCATGGCAAACCATCAAAACCGTCATCCTGTTTGCCTGATAAAGTCTGTCGATCATTTCCGTAATCTGGTATTTCCAGTTAAAATCCAGACTGCTGCAAGGCTCATCGAACATTAAAACACCAGGCTCCGTTGCCATAGCTCTTGCGATAAGAACCTTCTGCTGCTGGCCCCCGGAAAGTGATCTGAAAGTCTGCCTCTTCCTGTCCGAAAGTCCAACCTGATCTATCCAGTAGTCAATAGTTTTACGGTCATTGCTGTTTAACTTTTGCAGCAAAGCTTTGGCGGCCGTGGGCCCCATCGCAACAATTTCGCTTACAGTAAAAGGCAGCTCTGCATTATATTCTGTTGCCTGTGGAATATAGCCGATGTGTTTGCGAAGATTACTCTGTCTCCAGCCTGTCACCTTATAGATATTAATATCATTAAATATAACCGCACCTCGATTCGGTTTTATCAGCCCGCAGCAAACTTTTATAAGCGTACTCTTACCCGCACCATTTGTTCCTGTTATCGCAACAAATTCACCTGCCTTGATATCGAGTTCTCCAATATCAAGTATCTTTTTCCCGCCAGCGGCAACTTGTACCTGCGACATTTTCACCGACACAGCTTTCATTTTGCCTTCTCCAGCAATTGATTTAAATTAGAATTAATAAGCTCATCGAAATTTGTCTCGGGAAAATTGCTGAATAATACGACTTCTGCACCAAGCCGATCTGCTAATGCTTTTGCCAAATCGGTTCCTTCCTGCTTATTAGCGATAACAAACCGGATTTTGTGTCCCTGTGTCTTATCAAGACTTTGCTGTATATTATTTATCGACTCACTGTCAGCCCCGGCAAATGTAGCAGCAACATCAAGCCCAAGCCATTTTGCAAATAGCTCCTGATGTCGCGAACATATTACTTTTTCACCTTTCAGCTTAGCCAAAGTCATTTTTTCGCTGACCTGTTTTTCCAGCCCGCCAAGCCTTTGCTCTATCGCTTCTATCTTTTTGGTCAAACTATCTTTCTCTGCCGGGTAGGTTTTTACTAAGGCTGTAAACGTATCCTTACATGTCTGCAAATAAATGCTCGGCAAACACATCCCCGGCAAAGCTGACACAGCATAAAATTCTACGCCTTGCTGCTTAACCCTGGCCATTGATTTCTCTATTGCCTCCTGCCAGTCAAAATATAAAAGCACTTTGCATTTACAAAGCTTTTTAATCTGCCCCGGCGAAACATCGAAATGTCCAGGACACATCCCCGGCGAAGTTAAACAAAACACACCTTTATCATTACCCGAAAACTCCTGCACTGCACTTTGAATATAACTATTGGTAACAGCTATCTCAGGTGCTTTGCTATCATCATCAACCTTACCGCAGCCGGTAAACCCCAAAAAAACAGATAGTATTATTAGATTGGCGAATTGTAATAGTTTCATCTGCGGGCAAATGTTCCTGTATGTTGACCAGTTTTATTAAGACGCATTCTTGTGATTATCCCAGCCTTTGTTTTTTGAGAATATTGAAACTTATTCAGTACAGGGAAACCACCTTTAAGATCAAATCCTTTTTCCTCGAGCCCTGTTTTATCGAATCTCGGCCCAACGCTGAAGATTACCCAGGATACAGGCGATTCTTTAGCTTCCTTATATTTGACTAAAGGTCCATTCTCACTGGTTGGAAATGTTTTCGGAATATACAAATACTGGTTATTTAAAGGCGTCCCGCTGAAATCATACAATGGACCAACCGCAATATATTTATACGCTACCTCTTTCCAGTACCTATCCTGAATCTTAGCATAAGTGACATTGCCCTCCTGCCCCATTGGCAGATAGCCGCTATTAACCAATTCCTCAGGCAATGCAAAAACATGTTTGCGAGCCTCCGGGTTGCAATCGGCCCTTGTTGGTGGAAAAAGATTATCGTTATCAAAACTGTAACTTTCAAGTGCCAGCGAGATTTGGCTTAGTTCTGCATTTACAACGACTACCTTTGCCTGCTGACGTGCACCTATCAGTGCCGGGCAAAGTATCCCCATCAGCAAGGCGATTATTGCAATGACAACAAGCAGCTCAACTAAACTAAATCCTTTTTTCACCATATTATTTTTATCATCAAGATAAAATATCAGTTACTGCATCCGTCTGAACCTGGGATACACTTTAACCAGTTTTCTGCAAGCTCTGCCATATCTGTGAAATCAACTTTCCCATCGCCGGTAACTTCACCCACCAGATTATACTTTGAGCCTCTGTCCGTAAGTACCAATCCGTTGCCATCGTAATTGCATACCCAAAGCCTGTAAACACCTTCCTGATCAAAGATTCCAATAACATCGAATGTCTCCGCGAGATTGCACGACTTGCTGAAACCATATCCTGTACCATATTTAACTGGCAATGTTCTTCCTGTACCATCCGTAATCACCGCAGTATTATCAGCGCCCCAATTTCTTTCCACAAAGCTGACGTCATTTATCCTGACAAGTTGCCCCTGATAATATTCTCCGCCGCTAAGTCTTGTTGCATCAAAAATCTTATTATCATTAGCGTCCTTAACATCAGAAAGGGTTATTACCCAAGGCTTCGGCAAACCGACTGCCGGCTCCACAAGCTCAATAGTGATATTATTATCTTCTTCTGTGCTGTGACGCTCATTAATATTTGTCTTGCCATTATAATATTTCAAAAGCCCCGTAACCCTAACCTTGTCACCTGCTGAAAATTCATATCCAGTTGTCGGGTCATGGTTCAATGCATATATTTCAGATAACCACTGCTCATTCGTATAAGTTCCGTCACCGCCCCATGCATTATCATAAACCTGTCCCATCCAGATAGCTGTTCCCGCATGGTCATTTCCATCTCCCTGAATATAAATCTGCCACTGCCCGCCGAGACCTGATGAATTTTCGTTAGGTTCGCCGTTAAGCATAAAACTCGGATTATTAAGAATGATGCCTTCAACTGTCACCTTATTGCTGGTACTCAAATCCGGATGATTACCAGCTCCGTTGGAATTAACCGACTGAATCTGCCAGTTAGTATCCCCAGACGCAAAGTTAATAAACACCAACAATATCGCCAAAACTAAAAACCATTTTCTATTAACAACCATCATCACTCCTTTCAAAAATTCAAAAATCATATATTCCCACCTTATGCGCATAAGATTATAAAATTCGTGCTACCAGGTCAAGAAAAATATTGACATCGTAGCCATTAATAATGTTTAATCCTGTTAGTAATTGAAATTTCTAAAAAAAGGAACCACCGATGGCTAATGAACCCGTAGTAATAGAGCTTAACAAAGAGCTGGAATACCAAAGATTGCTTGCAGGAGTACCTCAAACTTGCGGCATGAGATCTGGTAGGGTATATTTAAAGCCTGGTGAATGTTGTGGAGTACACAGTACCGAACAGCACGAAGAACAGCTTGTTTTTCTCGCAGGTGCTGGAACAGCATACATAGGTGACGAAAAGAAACCTTACGCCGTCTCGGTAGGAAAAATATCATATATTCCACCTCATACTTTGCATAATATTGAAAATACGGGCACTGAGCCTTTAATTTATATATATTGCGTTGTTCCTGCAAAAACGGAATAATGGTCTTTTTTAAGCTGAAAACCGCTATAAATAAAAAAAATAATGGAAAAATTAAAAAATCAGCAAAAATTGCTTGCAATATGTCGTGGTTTGGTTACAATGATATTATAAAAATAAGGTCTTTTCTTTAAGTACATTTTGATCCTGTGAGATAGAAAAGATTTTTTATAAACTTGTTATATATTTTTGTTAGTCTGTCTCACAACAAGGCTGGAATTCGCCAAGGTTCCAGCCTTTTCTTTTTGTCCAAAATTTCCATAAAATAGAAAAAATCCGCGTAACATAACACGATTCTATTGCATTTACTCGTATAACCTGTCGATTTGATGATGTCTGGTTGATTGATTAAATGGAAAGGATAGAAAAATCAGTTCTTTACCGTATAGAAATAGTGCAACAAAACAGCAAGCTTATGATCGCATAGAGGCTTATGTCGACCAGATGCTTCAGGATTATCAATGGATGAAGGCACGCCAGGTAATAGAGCGTCTTATCTATGCTGATTTTGATAATGAAAATGCCCAAGCTATGAGACATAAGTTGCGTCAGGCAATGATATTACGCAAAAGAGAGCTTCTCGCTCAATGGAAGCAGGCGATTACAGCTGGTGAAATAGACAAAAGTTTGGCGATCCTTAGGGAACTTGATGATTTCCTCACTCCCAAAGAAGGTTTATCTTTGCAAAATACCGTCAAAGCACTTTTCAGGAAAAAGCTCGAGAGTTTGACATCTAAATTTTCAGATGCGGTATCATATAAACAATGGCTCAGTGCACTGCAGATTGGTAATCAGATAATGCATGATTTTCCAAACAGCAGAATGGCCCTCCAGGTCGAAGAAAAATTGGATTCTCTTAAGCAAAAAGTGGCAAACCTGGAATAATCACGTTTCTTGAGCAGTTCAAATCTGTTATTATCGGGTTTTAATATTACATCTCAAAGTCAAATAAATTACTTGCACATAATCCCTTACAGACTAATAATATAGCAGAATAGTAATAAAATAGCCGAAGTAATATAAACAGTTAGTTTTCAGGAACTAAAATTATGAAAGATGATTTATTGTTAGATCGTCATTTACCAGGATTAGGAGATTCAAAGATGAGTGAGAACCAGACCAAGCCAAACTTGATTGATACGACGGATTGTTTGGAGGCGGTTGAAGTTTTTAAAGGATGGAAAAACTTTTTGTTTGTAATAGTGCTGATTTGCCTGCTGATACTTCAGGGTATCTTCTGGCTTGTCGATACCGGCAGTGTTAAGACTTCTGATGATAATGCTCAATCTGTAGTTGCCGAAAGTGTTATTGAAATATCTGCTCCAATTAACAATGATAAGCCAGTCTCTCCGGTTATAGAACCTGCTGTTGAACTGGCTGAACAAGCTGAACAGGCGGTCGCAGATGTAAACTCTGAAAACCCTGAAAATACGATTGATGAATTAAAAGCCGCAGGTCTTGAAGTTCCCGAAGATATTTCAATGGCTGCAAAAGACGTAGTTGCCGAGCCTAACCAGGCGAAAGCGACTGAAAAGACGCCAGCGAAAAAACATTTTAATATATCGCTCAAAATTACAGCCGGTCAGATTCAAAAAGTATTGCAGTTTGTAAATTTCGTACTCATTATTTCTGCAATTTTGTATTGTCTTACATTGCTGTTTACTTTGAAAGTGTCACTGCTCGGAAGATTAGGTGGGATAAATCATATCAGCAGGGCGTTCTTCCTGTCATTTTTCATGTGTGTATTTCTTTTGCCTTGGCAAAATTTGTTTGGCCCTATGGTCAGCGGATTCATGTTTTCATCGGAGTATTTGATCAAATGCTATACCGATGATAAAACAGCGGATATTTTCTCCATGTCGCTTTACTATTTACGTTTTGTTGGATATTGGTTGTGGGTAGTTATATTGCTCATCTGTGCACAGCTTCGCGGCAGACGTTGGGCAAGGGCTATCCTCCGTAGGCTTGAGGTCATTTAAAAAATGACCCGTTTTAAAATTGGTTTCATCGGCACCGGAATTATGGGAAAACCCATGATAGCCAATTTGCTCATTGCTGGTTATGCGGTAACTATTTTCAGCAGAACAAAGTCAAAAGCTGATGATCTCATTGCAAAAGGCGCAACCTGGGCCAATGGTCCCGCAGAAGTAGCAGCCAATAGTGATATTGTTATAACATGTGTTACTGATACTCCAGATGTTGAAGACGTTTTAATTAATGGCCCAACACCCGTGATTGATTCTGCACGCAAGGGACTTATTTGTATAGATATGAGCACCATTTCACCCATGGCCACTATGCAAATGTCAAAAATTCTCGCCGCCAAAGGTATAGCGTTGCTTGATGCACCAGTAAGTGGCGGTCAGACTGGTGCCATTGAAGGTAAACTGTCAATAATGGTAGGCGGCGACAAAGATGTTTTTGAAAAAGTCCTGCCTGTGCTGGAAGCTATGGGAAAGACTATTACCTATTGCGGCCAAGCGGGTAATGGACAAATAACAAAACTTGCCAATCAGGTCATGGTCGTTCATACACTTATGAGCATGGCCGAGGGACTTGCCTTTGCTGAAAAAGCGGGACTCGACCTGGCGACAACTTTAAAGGTCACCACCGCAGGCGCAGCCGCAAGTCATTCTCTTAATGTTCTTGGTACAAAAGCAGCATCTGGTGATTTCGCACCGGCATTTATGGTCGATCTTCAGCTAAAGGATTTGAAACTCGTAACCGAATACGCCGATCAGATCAAACAGCCCTTGCCTGGCGTCGCTCTTATTAGACAATTGCTGCTATCTCTCCAGGCCAAAGGAAGAGGCCGAGACGGCACACAGGCATTGCTGGATGTAATTCGCAATCTTGGTACCACTAAAAATTAATCCGTGAGTTTTATTATTAAATCTTGCTCACCAGGATATTGTTTAAGAAGGTCATCACGATTAGCAATTTCAAAATCATCGAACTCAAATCCAGGCGATACCGTTGTTCCCATCAGAGCAAAATCACCTTTTTCTATGTAACAACCCTGCCATACGCCTTTAGGGACGATCACCTGCGGCATTTGTTGTTTTGATAGATCATTGCCAAGAGTTATAATTTTACTTTTTTTAGCCTCGCCAAGTAAAAACATAGTTACTGCGCTTCCGGTATAAAAGTGAAATATTTCATCACTTTTTACCCGATGTATTTTTGACTTCATCTCCGAGGTCAAAAGGTAAAGAATACATGTGCTGTGGTTTCTTGGTCCATTGTATCTTTCCGCCAGACCGGCTTTGGCGATTGCTTCGCTCGCACGATATGTTTCAATATAATAACCGCCTTCAAATGGTAAAGGTTTCATATTGAAATGTTCGATAATCTGTTTTGCTGTTTGCATATTCAAATATCGACAACTTCACAAAAAATATTTAGCTTCGCTGTTTAAACATAAACCGGAAAAGTCAGCGATGTCGGCATCACATCATATCCATAGAAAGTATGAACAATATGATCCTCGTAAACATCTACAAGCCTTAACCCAACCGGATCGGTCCCGTCAGTATTAAATGTATAGCTGCTTGCATTTGACGTAATTATCTCCAGCCCGTTATCGTTTACATAAGCGCTATTATGCAGATGGCCGTTGAAAACAGCTTTAACGTTGTATTGATGACAGAGGCTAATTATTTCCTGCCTTTTAGCCACTCCGATATTAAAATACTGCTCAGCCTCGTTGACATTATTAAGACACAATGGATGGTGCATAAACAACATGACATTGCAGAATTTTGCGCGAGTAGATTTCTTAAGTTCCTCTTCAAGCCACGCCATTTGTTCATTTGCCAAATCTTTAATGCCGCTCGAATTTTTGAGCAGATTTGATTCCATTATGATGAACAGATTATTGCGATAAACAAATGAATACCATATCGGGGCAAAACGTTGTTCATACCAGGCGATTGATTCATATGTTGGCGGTGTTCCAATATCGTGGTTCCCCGCAACATCATATCTTTTAATCAGGCTGTTCATCTGAGAAAATTTATTAAAGAAAACATCCGTCTCGTGCACAACCGCCGTTGAGTCATAAGCTGAATTGGTCAGGTCGCCGCAAATTATAACAAATGGAGGCAATAGCTGATTAAGATGCGAAATAGCCTGTATCAATCGATTGGTATCATATGTTTCACCACCCATAAATAACTGCGGGTCCGCCATCACGACAAAAGAGAAAGGTTCAAACTTTTTAACGCGAAAGCTCTTTACCTTGCTTGCCTGACAAATCGCCGGGCCAGCCAGAATTGTAGCCGCTGCACCTTGCATGAATTTACGTCGTGAGATTTTCTTGTCAGTCATATTGTTCTTTCTCAATATTATTATTCAACAGGTTCAACTCGCCAGTAATAAGATACACCATCATCTAAAATACCAGGATCATATGTATTCGAATCTGCCGGAAAATTACCAACATAAGAATCAGAGCCGTGATCTGCGTTTTCAACTTCATTTGCATCCGTGCCGAAATACAAATCATAAGAGGTAGCAAGCAACCCTGGCGTCCAGCTTAAAGTGGTGTTATTAGGCTCATAGTCCGTCCCATCATAAGGTACCATATCACGTGCCTCAAGATGATAAGGCCTGCATATGTTCAGCAATTCTTCTTGTGATAATGCCCGGCTATAGATTCGTACATCATCTATCTCGCCGCTCCATGCCGCATCTGTTAGCATCGAAGCATTACCAATCCAGACTTTTTCATTATTTGGTTTTATACTGCCTGAAGCAGTTCGTGTCTTATCTAATGTTCCGTCAACATAAATAGATTCACTAACTCCATCATAAACTGCCGCGACATGGTGCCATTGAAAATCGAATACGTTCATATTGCCTATGAGAGGCTTGACGCCGTCACAATAAAACACCAGGCGGTTGAATTCGTAATCTCTGTAGAAACAAAACGAATCTCCCTTACTAACGACCATCATACCATCTTTGAATTGGGTTGCTCTCACCCATGCTGCTAATGTGATTGTTTTTGTTATATCGAAGTTAGATTCATTGGAGACAGCAATATAGTCACCATCGCCGTCAAGTTCGAGTGCGCCGCCCATTTCAGAGGCCGCTGTTCTTGCGTTTCCCTGGAAGATACCGCTGTTGCCGTTGCCGGTAGAATCTATTGCCTGATCAGCAAATAACGCATCGAATTTCCACCACCCGATAAGACTCGGATCAAGGCTGTTCCATTTCCCCGCCAGCAAAGAAAAATCTTTCATATCAACATTATTGCTGATGTTAATGTCGGCGCCGCTGCAGTCGTTAATATCGCATCCGATGACCAGCCATTTTGATGCCATCACAGAAAGGTCAGCAAAGTCTACATACCCGTCACCTGTAATGTCCCCCTCGAAAGCCGAACAACAACTAAAAATAAAAAACAACAATATCAAAGAAAAAAAAGCCAATAATCGAAATTCAGAAACGATGTTTTTCATTTAAAAATTTCCTGTTTTACTCACACCTGCCGCTTACGCTTATAAAAGCTGTTTTTATAAAAAAAAACATACCTGCCGCCTGCATTCACCGGCGGCAGGTACGCGTTATTAGCTCTGCCATATTATACTAAATAATGTTAATTTAGTCAATATCAGTATAATCAACCAGCCATTTTTCGCAAAGCAGCTTAAAATCGTCTGTGTCAACCGTACCATTACCGTCAAGATCTGCACCATCGCACCAGCCGCACTCGGTTAAAAGCCAGTTTTGGGCAAATATAACATAATCCTGAAAATTCACTTCCGAGTTTCTATTGATGTCGCCGACCCTTGGAGCATTCGCAAACTGATATTCATCTCCTGTTCGCCACTCATTCAGATAAGGTGAATAGCTCCTTTCCTGAACAGTTCCATCAGGCAGAAATTCAACAATTCTCATCCACCCATCGCCGCCATTGCTTGCCCATTGCGCATCGAAAAGACTCTGGAACACTCGGTTGCCGCATACACCCTCATCGGTACGATGTCCCGTTGCAATACCGTCGCCGTCGCGGTCAAAGTAATGGCCATTATAAGTCATTATGACATTTTTATGCAGACTCGTAAGCTCATCCCAGAGCTGCTGGCCGCAATGGCAATCTGTAAAACCATAAACTTGTGGCGTGCCATCCGTACTAGGTATAGAACGCATAACTTTGCCCGTTGAAGTTCTTGTCAGCTCATCCATTATCT
>CAZBKA010000066.1:0-4275 GCA_964492365.1 uncultured Pirellulales bacterium
GCTATGATAGCAATTACAACCAAAAGCTCAACTAAAGTAAACCCTTTTCTTTTGTTCACACTGTTCCCTTTCTTTTCAATTTCTAAAAAACTACCTTTTACCGTACACTAAGATGCATAAAAGGCACTCATTGTTCCATAAAAAATTAAGATTTTGTAAAAATTTTCTACTTTAAGAGCAACCAACCGACAACCATACATTTTTTATATGTCGCCAAGTTGTTTAGTATACTTTAAAAAACCACGTTTTGCAATGTTAAAATTGGTTAAATAGGTGTTTTTTTTTAACAGAAAAACGATTACCAGCTTTAACTTCCTCTGGTTTTGCCGCAAAAAAACCTATCATGGTCAATAATACGGCAAACCTCAAGTTTGTTACGGTTATCATAAAAAATTTGTCCTGAATTTGGAACATCGAAACTGTTATGGTATAATTTCCACAGAAAGATACCAATCTAAAAAGGGTTTAAGCCTTGTTACTGGCTTTTAAATGCTTTTTACATTGACACAAGGGCTTGCTATTGCTACAATTTGTACAGTAATATGTGGGTTCTGGGTTTTGTCTGGTCGACAGGGTTTGGTAATATATTATATTTTGGTTTTAGGTCTTTATTTTAGATTAAAAACCGGTCGTTTTTTGTTTCAAAGAGGATAAATGATGAAAAATTTTTCTGTTTTGACTATTTTAGGGTTGGTTTTATGTTGTGTCAGTCTATGGGTAAGCGGTTGTTCCACAACTCAGCCTGGTGAGACTGCCGCTGAAGGGCAGCGGAGACATTTTCGCAGTGGACGCATAAATCAAGAAATGCTCATGCAAGATATCGATCATGTAATGCTGGCTGACCAACCAAGTAAACTCAACGAAATGAGAGTAAAAACCAGAATTGAATAAATTCAACGTGCCTTGTCGCACGGATTGCGATACTATAAAATTTAATTAGGGCAAAGGATTGGATTGTTAGAGAGAATCAGTGAATATTTCAGCAGGGTTGCTGCATATCCCTGGCCTCAGGTCACTATTGAGCTGATACTCATAGGGGTGATAGTCTATTGGGCTATTGATTTTCTTGAAGGGACCAGAGGCGAGAGGCTCTTCCGGGGAGTCATTCTTCTGCTGTTAGCCGGAGTGCTTACACTTAATCTGGTAAGCAAGCAATTCGGTTTTGAAAGACTTGAGTACCTGTACAGGGGATTTTTGGTAGGTGTATTAGTAATTGCTGTAACTGCATTCCAACCTGAGATCCGCAGGGCACTAATCCGCATCGGACAACCACAATTTCTCACAGGTTCATCCCAAAAAATGGCGATAATCGTTGAAGAACTTGTTTCAGCAACGAGCAGCCTTTCTAAAACAAAAACCGGCGCAATTATGGTCATTGAAAGAAAGGTGGCTTTGGGAGAATTTATCGAGACCGGTGTCAGGCTCGACTCGCAAGTCAATGCTGAGCTGCTGAAAACAATTTTCTGGCCTGGTACGCCTCTTCATGATATGGCTGTGGTTATTCGAGGCGACATACTCGTAGCAGCCAGGGTTCAGTTGCCATTGGCCGAAGCAGGCAGCATGGATGGGGTCGAACTTGGGTCAAGACACCGTGCAGCCGTGGGACTTACTGCAAGTTCGGATGCATCTGTAATCGTTGTCAGCGAAGAAACAGGTATTGTCTCTGTCGCTCATAATGGCCTTTTAACAAGAAATGTTACAGAAGCTCAACTGCGTAAACATCTGTACAGCACTGTCGAAAATATTTCTACAAGAACTAAGCGTTTTTGGAAATTTTCAAAAGGCAACGAGAATGAATCAGAGGAACTGTCATAAGATAATTTTGGCAAAGTGATGTATAAAAAACTAAAAATAGGAAAATTATCAGCAGCAGTTTGTATCACAGCCCTTATCTGGATATGGGCCGATCTTGCGCTGGATACAACTTTCGAATCAGCTGTGACCTTAACAGTGGCTAAGGCCGCTACAAATGAGCTCTTTGTAAGCTTTGATAAAAAACAAACGAGTATTAATATTGAAAACATTGTCTTCAAAGGCCCAACTTCCAAAATATCCTTAGTACAGCGTCAGTTCAACGATGGTTCGTTTGACACAATGCTTTTTTTCGATCATAAACTGCAAGAGATGGCTGAGCCAGGGGAATATACATTAGATGTCCGAAATTTTTTGAAACAAGATGAGAGAATCAAAAAACTCGGAATTACTGTCGTATCATGCCAGCCTGAAAAGGTAAAGGTCAGTGTAGTTAAGCTGGTTAAAAAACCGTTGGGTATTCGATGCCTGAATGAAAGCAGGGTAGTAATAAAAACTTCCTCCGTGGAACCAGCACAAATAGAAATGTTTGTCCCTGAAGAATGGAGCGGCGACGCACTGATGGCAACTTTGCAATTGACAAAAAACGAAGTGGAGCTTTCAAAAAAAACAGGTTATATTGAAAAAACACCTTTTATCGAACTTTATGGACAGCGCAGGGAGGCTCAAAGTACAGTAAAAATTTCTATTTCTCCTGACCAGGAAAATATGGCCGACTATACTATCACAACACCAACACTGGGAATAATTTTAAGTCCGATTCTGCAGGGTAAATACATTGTCGAAGTTATCAATGAAAACGCTGTAATCGGTGCAATAAATATCCATGCAACCGCAGATGCAAGAACTGCTTATGAAAATATGCGTTACAAAGTTATCCTGGAAATCGACGACAGCGATGTTAAAGAAAAAGAACCTCGCAGAACGCTGATTTATAACTTTCCACCAGAATTTGCAGGCAGAGATGAAATTGAGTTAAAAACCCAACCGGTCGAAGCAAAGTTCAGACTCATACCAATACCTGTTACTGCAATTGAGACCCCGGTGATCCAGCCTTAGTCGAATCTAATTATTCCGATTGCCTGTGTGCCTTGGCCAGAAGCCTGATAGGCACTTCGTCTATCCCCAACAGACTCTGCAACCTGCCAGTTAGGTATTTAATGTAAGTATCATCAAACAACGATGGTTTATTGACAAACATCAGTATCGTAACGGGGCTGATGGCAATTTGTGTGGCATAATATATTTTAGGCCAACCGCCTACCCCTTTCCTTGCGGCACCGGCTTTTTCCTCTTTTATTATTTCAAAGGCCTTATTCAACTTTGCTGTAGGTATCCACGTAACTGTTTGTTTAAATACCTCTGCTGTCAGATCAAGCAAACTCTGAATGTTCTTACCTTCGCTTGCTGTAGTAAATACTATCGGAGCTGTTTTTAACGCTGGAAGTACCTTAGTCAGATACTTCTCGTAATCATCTGTATGGGCACTGTTTTTTGCAAGATCCCATTTATTAATTACAATAATGCAGCTTTTACACTCAGTTGTAATAAATTTGGCAAGGGTCTTGTCAACCTGCGAAATCGGTAATGTTGAGTCTATCAAAAAAAGTACAACATCAGCTCTGTTCATCGATGTCGTAGCGCGAACGTAGCCATAAAACTCAATATCGTTTTGCAATTTATTTTTTTTACGAACACCTGCAGTATCTATAACCAGTATGGTTTTGCCGTCTTTTTCGATACGAACATCGACAGCATCTCTGGTGGTTCCTGGTATTTCGCTGACAATCACCCTGTCGGTGCCAGCCATAGCGTTTACCAGTGTGCTTTTGCCCGCGTTTCTTTTGCCTACAATCGCAACTTTCATTATAGGAGTATCTGGTCTCTTAGACTCAAGATGACCTATTTCCTCGAATATCTTTTCAACCAGCGTGGTTTTATTTACATTGTTCTTAGCGGAAATGCATAAAAAATCACCGAATCCCAGCCGGACAAATTCGCTGGCACGATGAAACATTTCCACTGAATCAGCCTTATTGGCGACCCCCATCACATTAAACTTCTGCCTTCTTAACAACCTGCCTATGGTCTGATCGAGCGGTGTAACGCCATCACGAATATCAACCACAAACAATATCAGATCAGCAGAATCCAATGCCTTTTGTATCTGATTTTCCACATGTTCACTAAGATCATCAGAATCAACTATCCCATATCCACCCGTATCGACAAGCTCAAAGTATTTATCCCCACGGTCATTAGATATAAACGTAGTTATCCTGTCTCTTGTAACGCCAGCGGTAGGTTCGACGATACTTATTCTTTGCCCAGCTAAAGCATTCAATAAACTGCTCTTGCCAACATTAGGCCTGCCAATTATCGCAACTGTAGGTACTGCCATTTGATTTTTATTCCTGAATCATTTAATCCATATTCACACAAACGACTCATTATACCACACAA
>CAZBKA010000066.1:4375-16833 GCA_964492365.1 uncultured Pirellulales bacterium
TTTTTTTCTACTTTAATTATTGGCCATCTTTCAGGAAGAGGTAATAAAGTTTCCCTTCCTGATAGGTGTTTCCTGCTAGTTTTCCAGCTAAATCGCCAGAACCCATATAAACGTCACATCTGCCCGCTGCACGGATAGCTCCGCCAGTATCCTGATCGAGTGCAAAACCATCATAGAAAGAGGTTGTTATCTGATCACCTGTCGCTTGAGGAAGCTGCGTATTTATATATGTCAAACTGGCTCTTGGGAAGATAGATTTATCCGTAGCGATCGAACGCAAATCAATTACTGGTTCATTAATACTGCCAGAAGGAGAGCCTGTAGATTGCTGGAAGAATACATATCTTGGGTTCAAATTAACATATTTATCTACCATATTACGATTGGCTTTGAAATATGCCATCATCGCTGAGAGATTCAGCTGATCTGAAGTGATAGCGCCGTCATCAATCATCTGTTTGGATATACCTTTGTACTCATGGCCATTGTTTGCTGCATAGCCGACTGTTGTAAGGCTTCCATCCGGCAGTCTGACTTTTGCTGAACCCTGAACGTGAGCAACATATGCTTCAAATGGGTCCTTTAGCCAGACTATTTCACCACCTTTAAGCATACCTGAGCTTTCAATTTCAGCTCGTGGAGGAAATGGTGTCAACTGACCATCAACACCTCTTCTGCCAAGAATCTCACCATTGGCACCCTTCTCGAGGTCTTTAGGCTGGGAGTAAAGAGGATATCTGTATTCGGGTGTCTCTTTAAGAGAACCATCGAAGATAGGGGTATAATATCCGGTAAACAACACCGTTCCCTCATCATCACAACCAACTGACATGTACACATCGAACTTTTCGCGAATAGCAGCATTCAAAGCCGCACCCGTAACACCATCGTCTAACAGACGGGCAAATTCTTCCAGACTGCTCAATGCCCTTGCATGAGTTACATCATCAAGCGGGAAAAACTGCTGGCTTGAAGGTTTTTTCATGTAGTGAATACTGTTACCTACTGCTTCCCTGAGGTTAGTCAGATTGCAGGCGGCCATTGTAAAATCTGGTATCAAAGCAGGGTCTGTAATCTTTCGCAGTGCCGACTGACCTGGCGCCAGAGGTCTGTCATATACCTTAAGCTTGCCTCCTGTTTCAGCCTTAGGCGCTGTACGGCAACCACTTAAACAACATGTCATAACAAACAAAAGCAAAATCAACATGTAAAGAGCTTTGTTTCTCATTTGTAACTCCAATACAAAAATAACGTATCCATCGTTTTCCACATAACTGCTGAAAAGACATCAAAGAACTTTACAGCAGAATGTCCTTAAAGTCAGCATTCTATAAAGAGTTTTTATTTTCCTCAAGCATTTTTGTGGGCTAATAGTAGTATATTTTAAATAAATGCTTGGGTTGGTTCTCTCAGGATGAATAAAGATATGAAGAATTCTGCGCATAAAAAAGGGAGACATGGGCAGTTTTATCACAATAAGTTGTAGGCCCGTCTCCCTGTTGCCTAATGCCATCGCTGCACCATACCGCGGAAAGTGCATTAGACGAAAATCGTCATAAGATTCGCAACGGCAACACTCTTATTATAGTGAATATTTTCAGTATGTGCAAATCAGCAAGTATAATATTGACACTGGTATTGAAAAAACCGCGTTTTTATTAAAAATATCAGCATAAAATATTTTGTAAAAATTACAGGGGCAATGCCTTTTTGTTTTCCAAAATTGGTTTACAGCGGTTAATATTTTGGTTCCGGATTCATCCTTAATCATTACAGAACTGAAAAGAAAGAAAGAAAATGATACAAATCCTGATGGTTGGCTTAGGCGGATTTCTTGGTTCGGTTTCAAGATATCTTGTAACAGGCCTTGCTCAAAAAATCTCAAATAATCCTTTTTTCCCTTATGGGACGATGACCGTAAACATTATTGGTTGTTTTCTTATAGGTTTAATGGCTGCCTTGGTACAAAACAAAGGTTATTTTGGTCCTAATGTCAGGCTTTTTATAATGGTTGGTTTTATCGGCGGATTTACAACGTTTTCAACATTCAGCAATGAAACTTTATCACTTATAACCGATGGACAATTTTTCGCAGCAGCGATAAATATAATTGCCAGTGTCGGTTTGGGACTTTTCGGTGTCTGGTTTGGTTATGTCGTAGTTAATCTTATTTAGGAGAATACTATGCAGGACAAAAAAGGAAAAAAGCTTCGGATATTTATAAGTGAAACAGATAAATATCAAGGTAAGGTTTTATATGAGTGGATCGTTCTGCAGGCTAAGGAGCATAATCTTGCAGGTGCAACTGTCACCAGGGCAATTGAGGGTTTTGGTACTGCCCATCATATTCATACCGCAAAGATATTATATTTGTCTATGGATATGCCTCTCATCGTAGAGATAATTGATACCGCTGAGAAGATTGACAGTTTTTTACCTTTAATCGACGACGCCGTTGAGAAAGGCATTGCAACGATAGAAGATGTCACTATACACTTTTATCGACCTGATAAGTAAACGCTAAACAACCTCTACTGTGCATTTTGGTATCGCATTAAGGAACCTCATGCCGTAACGCTTCTGGATTATTCTGCTGTCGAGAACAACAATTATTCCATGGTCAGTTTTTTTACGAATGAGCCTGCCGAAACCTTGTTTAAATTTTATTATCGCAAGGGGAAGCTGATAGTCAAAAAATGGATTGCCTCCCTGGTTTTTTATCTGGTCGATTCTGCCTGCAATCAAAGGTTGAGATGGAACCGCAAAAGGCAGCTTAACGATAATGACATTGCCCAGAGCCTCGCCGGGAACATCGACACCCTGCCAGAAACTATCCGCACCAAACAGCACACTGCTGTGGTCAGCTTTAAACTGACACAATAAATCACTCCTGTCTACACCTGAGCCTTGCACGAGAAGCTCAATATTGTTTTGCGAAAACCAATCCTTCATATCATCTGCGACCTTGCTCATCATAGCATAGCTGGTAAAAAGTACAAATGCCCGACCTTGGGTTAGAGTTACATATTTTTTTATCGCTTCTATCGCCTGTCCGTTAAAATCTGGGCTGCTCGGTTCAGCCATATTTTTCTCGATGTAAACAGTAACCTGTTTTTCGTAGTCAAATGGACTGCCCAGCTTAAGCGAGTCAAAATCTTCCAGCCCTACCCTGCCGGCAAAGAAATTAAATCCTTCAGCTTGCGACTCATCACCACAGCTTAAAGTAGCACTTGTCATAATTACCGATTCATATCGGTCAAACAAGGCACTTTTGACATCTGGCCCAACATTAATCGGTGCACTTCTTAAAGAAACAGTTTGCCTGCTTTTGCCGGTTACCTCCACCCAGTAGATGTAATCATCCTTTTGCTGTTCAAGAAAACCTCTCAAGTCGGCGATAATGTCAGCACAGCGGTCAACGAATCGTGTTATTTCAAATTTTTCATCATCATCTTCAGTCGAACGCGCAAGCTTCACAAGCTCCGCCCTTAGTTTTTTCAGATGGGCAGAAATAGTATCATCGACAAATTCCTTTTCGCATCTGCCATTCGTTTGCGAAAGAGATTCTTCGTACCAATCCTGAACCTTTTTGAAAAACATTTTTGATGCAGCTTTTACATTGGCTGTCAGGTCTATCGCAGTATCTGCATTTAAATGTACCAGCAATCCTTTATGGGTTCTGGAATTAAATAAACCATTAATCATATATTCGATGCGCCAGCTGCTCAGATTTATCCCAAAATGATCCTCTGCAACGTGTTCTATGTTATGAGCCTCATCAATAATTACATACTTGTAAGCAGGCAAAAATGATGTGCCTTTCTGTTTCAGTGCAAGGTCACTGAACATAAGAGCGTGGTTTGCAACAATAATGTCAGCGCTTTCCAGTCGCCTCCGGGCACGATGATAAAAACACTGACGAAAGTGCTGACACTTTCTGCCCTTGCAGTTGCCGTGCTCACTTTTAACAGCATCCCAGGTTGAGGCATCAGGGACATAACCCAAATCGCTTAAAGAACCATCACTGGTTCGCTGTGCCCAGTTTTTTATGTCATTGAGATTCTGTGAAAAACCATCGAAGTATCCCTTTTGTGCTTTTTCAGCATAATCAAGTCTGCGCAGACAAATATAATTGCTTCTGCCCTTTGCAAGAACCGCGGTAAAATCAATACCAAGACAATTCGCCAGAAAAGGCAAATCCTTGTTTATAAGCTGTTCCTGAAGGGTAATTGTATAAGTGCTGATCAGGATTCTATTTTGCCCTTTGTTTACTGCATTGATAGCAGGAATAAGGTATGCAAAACTTTTTCCTACGCCTGTACCTGCTTCGACCGCGAGATGTTTTGATTTTTCAAAAGCCTTGCTGACCGCACAGGCCATTTTTATCTGTTCGGGTCTTTGCTCAAAATCAGAAAAAACGCGTGAAATAAGACCACCGGTGCTTAACGCATCTTCTATAGGTGACGGAATATTAGCTTTTATCATTATCTGTTTTGCTGCCAGGTAGATTATCAAATATGCGTAAACAAGTTTATCCACTATTTACGCTAATGATAAATATACATATTCTCTCTGTCTATTTCAAGGCCTCATAAATCTCGAACTGGATTAGTTTTATTATCTGCAAATCAGGATTGGTTTTATACGCATCATCTATAAGCTCTTTGGCACGTTCGAGTCTGCCCATCTGAAAGTAAACATAGCTAAGCAAATATTTCAGCTCAACACTGTCAAAATCCTTGATCAATTCTTCGACATCCGATGCCCTGCTCTCAACAACATCCTTGTCGCCAATGATGGCTATGATATCTATTTTTATTTTTACGATCTCTGGAAAAATATTAACTGCTTGCAGAAGATTGTATGCACTGCTCATAAATTCACCAGCAGCAAACAGAGCCTGACTATTTCCCGCATATACTAACGGGTCATTCGGCTTATAAATCTCCGCCAATGAATATGCATTCGAGGCACGATAGTATTTACCTTCCTTGAGATATGTTTCAGCAAGTTTCATGTATTTATTGAAATTATCATCTTTGAAAGCCGCAAAACTCTTAAGTGTCAGGGCTTCAACAACAACCTTTTCCGGGCTTGGATTCTTCTTCGCTTCTTCAACGATTTGTTCCGGAGTCAATGTCTCTTTTTCCGTAATTAGCTGTTTAGCCCTGAGCATCTGCCCCAGGCCTGCAATTTCCATTCGCATCTGGTCATAAACATCAAGCTGTTCATTGTTGGCTGCCTTAGCGGCTAGCATTTCTGTTTCGTTAAGCTTTTCAACATTAAGATTCTTTTCAGTTTCCTTGGTAAATTTATCTAAATCGGTCGATTGCTTTTCTGCAAGTTTCATTTTCAAAGTTTCAATCTGATCGTCAAACTCTTTAAATTCGCTGTCCTTCTCTTTTGGTTTTGTGTCGGGTTGAATCTCTTCAGTTTTGATATTTTTATACCTGGTATCTAAATCTTCATCTATTTTTCTTTTTATCTCCAGGTAGCTTGGTTCGATAGGTCTGATCTGATTGCTGAATAACTGCAGATCAGGATTAATTTTCATAAAGGTAGGTTCCGCATCTGTAGCGATGATACCAGTGGCCGATTTGCCTGAAAAATCAACACGCGGGGCGCTGAAGACTGTCGATCTGCCCGGTCTTATAGTGGCAACTGATCCGGATGTAGAATAATATGGTTTATACTTGCCGGTATTATAGTCGTATGTTGAAGAACTAGCCGAACGTCTGAGAAAATTATCTAACGATGTTGACTCACTTGTTCCACCGAAGTCAGTGGTTGAACCATAAGGGACACTTCCACGAAAATACTTATCGCCTGCTATATTGCCTGTGATAATATCATTGCTGCTCGAATCGATCGGGTTCGGGGTCCTCCGAAGACCTTCACTTCTGCCAGAAGAAGAAGGCTCCCTGCCTGTGCCAACCGGATTAGCCGGGTCAGCAGAAAGGAACCCTGTCAAAAAAAACACAATACTAATTGTCAATATTTCATTTATTGCTGATTTCACGGCAATTGCCCCGATCAATAATTAACATAATCTTCTATTCAATTTTTTTATATTTGGGTGGCACTGCCCAGCGCAACTTTGTCGCAAGGGTCTGCCATTGGGTTCTTTTCGGATTATTAACTACAAAGAAGTCACCTTTATGTCTTTCGATGCGAACAATCTGACCCTCAAGCAAACTGCATGTCACCTGACCATCCATTGAAACAGCTGTCCCTTCGTTTACACGAATTCCACGAACTTCTACAACTGCGGTATCTTTTATAACTATCGGTCTGAAACTGAGTGAATGAGGACTGATAGGTGTTATTACAAAAGCCTGGAGTTGTTCCGACAGAATCGGACCACCGCAAGAAAGACTATATGCCGTCGAACCGGTAGGGGTGGAAATAATCAACCCGTCACTTACACAACCGGCAACTTTTTCAGAATCAATTGATATTTTCAAATCAATCGCGCGGAAAGGTTTACCAGAATTGATAAAAACATCATTAACAGCCGTCGATACAAATACTTCTTTATCATCTGAAAATATTCTTGCCAAAAGTAACATTCTTTCTTCGACTGGTGTTTTACCTGAGATGATATCTTCAAATTGCTCTATAACCTCACTAACGCTGAACTCCGCAAGGTATCCGAGTTTCCCAAGATTCACACCTATCATCGGAATATTAGTATGCCTCAGACAGCGAGCCGCCGATATAATCGCCCCGTCGCCACCAAAAACTACCGCAAAATCACAGCCTTCTACACTGTGTTTACCGTAATCATCCTGGCAATAGCTGGCAACTATCAGAGCTTTGCCATGAGCAAAAGCTTTGAATTTATCTACAGCCTCAACTACATGTTGTTTTTCGGGATTGCCAAAAACCACTAATCTGGGCAAATCACTTTTGTGCATTTTACTTAATCCTGACTTTGAAGCATTTTTACTTTCTCAACAATACTGTCGGCATTTACCCCAATTTGCATAAGCTGATGAGTCCTCGTGTCATGTTTGATAAATTTTTTCATGGCACCCAAGGTGATAATTTTTCCTGGAATTGCGTTACCAATACTGTTAGAGGCCTTTTCAAGAACAGCCGAACCAAAGCCGCATGCCAAACCATGATCTTCAACTGTTATAATATTTTTCCCTTGGTCCAGTAATGTCATTAAATAATCATCAACAGGGGCAGCAAATCTTGCATTTATCACATCTATATATACGCCCTCGGTTTCAAGAAGTTTGGCTGCTTTCAAAGCCTCATTAAGAATACTGCCATAAGCAACAACAACGGTTTTTGAACCTTGTGAGCTTTTAACTGTAACAGATTTGCCCAACTCGAACGGACTGTTGCAGGCTGACATATCTTCTGTATCAGACGAAACAAAATCTTTCGGATACCTTATTACCACAGGTTTCCCGCAATTAATCGCAAATTCCATTGCCAGAGCCATTTCAGTTTCGTTGACAGGTGAAATCAGCACCAGATTCGGCATCATCCGCAGAAAGCCTATATCCATCAGCCCATGATGCGTCGGGCCGTCGTTGCCAACTAAACCGGCACGGTCAATACAGAATACAACCGGTAAATTTTGCAGGGACACTTCCTGAAAAATCTGATCGAAACACCTCTGCAGAAATGTTGAGTAAATGCAAACCACAGGCTTCAGACCACACTTGGCTAAACCAGCCGCAATATCAATTGCAGCACCTTCAGCAATACCAACATCATAAAAACGTTCGGGGAACCTTTCACTGAACTGCCTCAGCCCCGTGCCGTCACACATAGCACAGGTTATCGCGATAACCTTATCATCTTTGCCTGCGATGTTTACAAGCTGGTCACCGAAAACTTTTGTAAAGCTTTTGTTCTGACCCTGACCTGCTTCTAAACTTTCGCCGTTAAGCCCAAAAGGACCTGTCGAATGAAATCTCCGAGGATCCTTGCCTGCGGGAATAAAGCCCTTGCCTTTGATGGTATGAACATGCAGTATTGCCGGTCTGTCTAATTTTTTAAGCTCCGTAAAAAGCTTAATAAGTGAACCGATGTCATGCCCATCAACCGGACCAAAATAAGGAATTTTTAGCCCTTCAAACATCTGGCTCGCAGGCAGTACCATACGGATGCTTTTCTTGATTCTTTCTATTGCTTCTTCCATACCTTTGCCTATAACCGGCAAATGCTCTAGAATATTGCTTGTTGTTTTTCGGAGATCTTCATATGTTTCACTTAGTCTGACTTTTGAAAAATATGAAGCCACTGCGCCTTGTGTTTTATCAATTGCCATCGAATTATCGTTGAGAACTATCAGCATCTGTCTTTTAACCAGACCAAGATTATTCAATGCTTCAAAAGACAAGCCATTAACAACAGAAGCGTCGCCAACCACCGCCACAATCTTCTTATCACTTTTTTGATGTCTGCGCCCAACTGCCATGCCAATCGCCGTAGCTATTGATGTCCCTGCATGACCAACAGAAAAAACATCATACTCACTTTCCTCAGGATTTGGGAACCCGCTCAATCCATCTGCCTCCCGAAGCTTGGAAAATTTATCTTTTCTCGATGTAATAATCTTGTGGGTATAACATTGATGACCGACATCCCACAAAAGGCTGTCGGATGCAAAATCAAAAACATAATGCAGCGCAATTGTAAGCTCAACAGCACCAAGATTGCTGGCGAGATGACCTCCGGTTTTGCTGACCGATTTCAAAATAAAATGCCTTATTTCTTCAGCCAGTTGATTAAGCTCATCAACAGAAAGCTTTTTTATATCTGCGGGTGTATTTATATTTTCTAAAAAATTACTCATCAAAAAACCTGTAAATCATGCAACAATAATGGTTTCATTAAAATATTTTCTATTTTGTTCTATTAAGCAGGGTCAATGCCAATTCTCTTAATACATCGGCTCTTTCACCGAAGTTTGCGAGCGATTCTACTGCCTGGTTCGTTATTCTTTCAGCAATCACCCTCGACTGCTCCAGACCTATTAAAGATGGATATGTTAATTTGCCTGCTTTTTCATCTTTGCCGGCTGTTTTGCCCAATTGCTCACTCGATGAGCAGACATCAAGTATATCATCAGCTATTTGAAATCCCAGACCTATTTTCATACCATACTCAGATAAAGCTTTTATTTGCTTAGAATCAGCATTCGCTGAGATTGCACCCATCACCGCCGCAGCTTTAAACATTTTAGCTGTTTTATTCAGGTGGATATACTCGAGCATTTTCATATCACTGACAACATTTTCAGCTCGCAAATCAGCTGCCTGACCTGCTATCATCCCCGCCGGTCCAGATGCTTGTGACAATTCCAGAATCAGTTTTGATGAAATTTCCGGATTATCTATTTCCCCTGCAAGAATTTCAAACGCCATTGTTAAAAGCGCATCGCCGGCAAGTATCGCCATCGCCTCATTGAAAGCAACGTGACATGTAGCCCTGCCGCGACGAAGATCATCATCATCCATAGCTGGCAAATCATCGTGAATCAGTGAATAAGTATGAACCATTTCAATAGCAACCGCCGCCGTATCCGCATAACTATTCGATTCACCGCCAATAAGCTCCGAACACCACAAAACCAAAGCCGCGCGGACTCTTTTCCCAGGCGATTCAAGCGAATATGCCATTGCCTTTTTTAAATCGTCATTAATATCAATATGTTTATCTAAAGTACTGCTCAGCAAGCCATTTACATAATCGCGTTTTTGGCTTAGCCTGGTCGTGAAACTGCTCACACACGCCATATCTATAATCCTATTGCGTAATAAGGTTTACCTTTGCTTTAAAAGCCCTGATTTTGTATTATATCGCTTTAATAAAGCTTTAACAGGAAATTATGAATAACAACAAAATTCTAATATTGGGTGTTACTGCCTCCGGTAAGGGCAGACTTGGTTTCGATCTGGCAAAGATGTTCGGCACTGAAATAATCAGCATAGACTCGATGAAAGTTTATAAACGCATGGATATTGGCACCGCCAAGCCTGATATTCAAAGGCGACAACAGGTCAAATACCATATGATCGATACTGTCGAGCCGAGTGAGTCGTTCTCCGTTGCGTCTTTCCTTGAAGATGCCAATAATATTACTAACACTATTATCGCAAGAAATAAACCGGCTGTTGCGGTCGGTGGAACCGCTCTTTATATCAAGGCAATGCTTTATGGTCTGTTTGAAGGGCCAGGCACCGATCAACAAATCAGAGATGAACTCCAGAAAATCGCTGACGCCGATGGTTTGGAAAATCTGCACAAACAATTATCAAAAATCGACCCAGAAGCCGCTGATAGAATACACTATAACGACTCAAAAAGAATTATCCGGGCACTCGAGGTATTCAAACTGACAGGAAAACCAATAAGCAGTTTCCAGAAACAATTCGGCAGCAACAATCAGTCTGATGACTGGACCATCATCGGTCTGAGACGCGAAAAAGAGAACGAGAGCAAAAGGATAAATCTACGCGTCAAAAAAATGATCGATGAAGGCCTGGTAGACGAGGTTAAATCCCTGCTCGCAGAGGAAAAGCCTTTGAGTATGCAGGCTGCATGTGCAATCGGATACGCAGAGATTATCAGCTATTTACAAGGACATATTGCCCTGGATGAAGCAATCGAGCTGATAAAGAAAAACACCCGCCACCTTGCAAAACATCAACGCACATGGTTCAAAACTTTTAAAAATATCAACTGGATAACCATCCGCGAAGATCAAAAAGCCGAAGATGTGCTCAAAGAAGCCGCCAATATTTTAAACTGCCAATAACTGACTTTGTGCCTGAAGAATTAAAGCCGTGTCATTTAATACTAATTGCCTAATAAGGCTGACTGGTACCCTGCTTAATTTCATTGCCAGTATTTTTTCTTCAACCATCGACGCAATAACACGCGCAGCTTGACGCTCAATTTTATACTCTTCGATAAGATCAGCAACTATCATAGATTTGTTCCATTGCCAGCTTCGAATAAGATTATCGCCGCTGCACAACGCATGAGCATCACAAAGATGCTCAATATTAATATCAACAACTTCAACTCGCGTCCGTCCCATTTTACGATTTAATTGATAGTCGTTCAAAGTATCTGCTGCTTTTTCATGGCCGGTAGATTCCAGAACCGCCTTAATAATCGAAAAAATCTCTCCCGAAGTTACTGTCTTCGATGCTGAATCTTTGTGCAGATAATAAGTAACAACCTCTGAAAGCTGCTCAGCTTCATAAACATCCGCATACTCAGCCCTGCTCAATGCTTTGTTAATCGTGCCTATGACCTTTGTATGCAGATATTTTTCACGACTTCGGTCGGATTTGATAACTTGAAGCTGCATAAATCGTCCTCCTTTTAATTGCCTGCAAAATCAATCTCGCACCTTGTTACGCTCCTTTTGTAACAAGTCTCTTTACTTATCTTCAAAAAGGCTAGGCTGCTCAACTGCATCAACATCATCAATTATGTGACTGAATTCTTCCATCAATTCGCCAGCATCTTTAAAATCACGATATACACTCGCGAAGCGAATATATGCAACCTTATCCGCACGCCTGAGATGCGTCATCACACTCTCGCCGATAAACGCAGATTTTACCTCTTTATCAAAATTCTGAAAGATGTCTTCTTCAACTTTGTCGGCAATAAGTTGAATCTGCTCAGCCGATACCTGCCTCTTATAACAAGCCTTCTGCAAACCGCTGACAATTTTTTCCCTGTCGTAAGGAACCCTGGATTTGTCTTTTTTAACTACATAAAGCTTAAAACTTTCGCTGATTTTCTCATAAGTCGTAAATCGCCTTTCGCATTCTAGGCACTCACGCCGACGTCGGATTATCCGACCGCCTTCACTCGAGCGTGAATCAATCACCTTATCATTATCATTCTTGCAAAAAGGACATCTCACAAATCAGCTCTGCCTATTTTAACCCAACTAATTCCTCACAACATCTGCAACAACTCTCATTGTAAACACTATATGTAGTATGTCAAAAAAAATAAAAGTATTTTTCAGATTTGTCCGTACCGCACAAGTAAAATGACATCACAAATAAAAAAAGGCTCCGGAAAACACCAATCCTAAGCCCTTTATAATCCAGCCAAAAATAAAACTGACTCACCGCCGCCTACGCAAAACCCCAACAACACCCAACCCAAGCAGCAACAAACTGCAAGGCTCAGGAACAACAATGATATCTCCAGTACCTTCAAAATCCCCAATTTTATATATCTCAAAAACATTATTTAAAATTGAGCCATCTGCCAATACCCCCGTAATCACGCCAGTATAATAATCATAGCAATACGAACCAAACCGATACTCTATTAATTCTCCATAATCACTTAGTTTATCACCATAAGATAAAGCATGACCGTTTACCTCAAAATTAGTACCCACAAGATAAAAAATCCCATTACTTTTTGTGCGAAGCCGGCCATTAACTGTACCGCCA
>CAZBKA010000067.1:0-13679 GCA_964492365.1 uncultured Pirellulales bacterium
AGGGCACGGTAGAAGCAGGACTGGTAGCCTACGTGGCATTGGCCCTGGTCTACGGTTACTTTTAAAATGAGGCAGTCCTGGTCGCAGTCGACGAGGATCTGCTGTACTTTTTGTACGTGGCCCGACTGTTCGCCTTTTTTCCAGAGTTTTTGTCTTGAACGGCTGAAAAAGACGGCGTTTCCGGTTTCTATGGTCAGCTTGAGGGCTTCGTCGTTCATGTATGCAACCATTAGGATGTCGCCAGTGTTTGCGTCCTGACTGATGGCGGTAATTAGGCCATTAGAATCAAATTTCGGGGTGAAATTCAAACCTTCTTCTATTTCTTTCGGTGCAGACATCCGATATCTCCTAAGTAAAAATCATATTTAGTATCTTGCAAACAGATATTTTAATCGTTATTATCTGTGGAAACAAGTTATTCGTAAAAAGTTGAGTATATGGCCAAAGGCAGAAAAAGTAAATATATTTCTTATGTTTTGCGGTTTGCAGTTGCAGCTGTGGCTATATGGTGGGCATTTCGCGGGGAGGATATGGGAAAGTTTAAAGAGGTGCTTTTCTCGATGAATTTGTGGTTTTTCGGGGCAGCTCTTGGACTTTATTTTTTGAGTCAGCTGATTTTTGTGTTTCGGTGGTACATCCTGCTTTATGTTCAGGGAATCAGGATCGGATACTGGGCAGCTGTGAGGCTTCATTTTCTTGGTCTTTTTTATAATAACTGTTTGCCATCGTCTGTTGGTGGTGACTTTCTGCGTGCATGGTATGTTACAAAGCATACGGATAAGAAGCTGGAAGCTTTTTTGAGTGTTTTTGTTGACAGGGTTGTCGGTCTCATGGGCATATTTTTGATGGCAATTGTGTGTTTGTTGTTTGTGCCAGCAGAAGCGAGGAGCGGGATGTTTGACTTTTCTGGTGCCAATGATGCAACAGTTGAGCAATCTGGTTTTGGTTTGAAGGAAATATTGCTGGTTATACTGGTAATTTGTGTATTCTTTGCGGCGTTGTTTTCATTGACCAGGAAGGGCAGGAATTTGGCTGGCAGGTTGTTTGTCCTGATAGAGAGTAAGGGACTTTCGGCTTTGAAAAAAGGTCATTCTGCGATTATGATATACTGGGGTAAAAAACTAGCGTTGACGGCGTCGCTGATACTGACTTTTGTATGCCAGGGAATATTTATTTTTGGTGTGTGGCTTATCGGCAGAGAGATCGGAATCGAGGCAGATGCGAAATATTATTACATATTTTTCCCGATATCGTGGCTTTTAGGTACATTACCTATAAGTGTTGGCGGGGCGGGGATAATGGAATTGTGGCTTAAGAGGACGTTTATCAGTGTTTGCGGGGTTGAGAGCGGAAAGGCGCTGGTTTTAGCGTTTTCTCAACGGATATTATGGCTTCTGGGATCGCTTCCAGGTGCGATAATTCATATGGCGGGAGCACATTTGCCTAAAGATATTTTTATTGACTATGATGATGGTATGAAGTAACCTGTGTTAGTTTAGGAAATGTCAGATATAAGTTTTTGATGCAGCAAAGGAGTGTTGATTGATAGGTCATTTTAAGAGTTTTTTTTTACGTGGGCTGGCAGTACTTTTGCCGACAATCCTGACGATATGGATATTCGTCTGGGGTTACAGCTTTATTCAGAATAACATCAGCATTTATATTAATCGCGGTATAGTTCAGTTGGTGATGGTTGTCCAAGGTTTATCTGGTGATGAAGCTAAAGAGGTACTGGATAAATTCTGGATTAATGGACCTGGTTCATTGGCTGGGTTTGTTTTAGCTTTGGTTGCAGTTTGTATTGTGGGCGCAGTACTTGCCAGTGTTGTCGGCAGAAGTTTGTGGCGAATGATCGAAAGATTTATGATGGGAATACCTTTTCTGAAGAGGGTATATCCGTACATAAAGCAAATCACGGATTTTCTTCTTACGAAGAATAAGTTGTCTTTTTCGCGTGTGGTTGCTTTTCAATATCCACGGCTTGGTGTGTGGGCGATAGGGTTGGTAACAAGTAATGGTTTGGAAAGTCTGAGCAGTAAGATTAATGTGAAACATTTGACTGTTTTTATACCGACAGCGCCTACGCCTTTTACGGGTTTTATTATAATGGTTCCTAAGGAAGAAGTTGTTGACCTTGATGTTACGATAGAAGAAGCAATACGTTTTATTGTTAGCGGAGGTGTTATTACTCCTGGTATGAAGCTGAACGGCGGTGAGTTTAGCATTGAGCCTGGTGAGTTGGCAGTTTAAAAAGAATAAAATTATAATCTTAAAATGTAAGGAGAGCTTATGGCACAATTTATTATCAGCGGCAGACATATAGAACTTACAGAAGCATTGAAAGCATATGCAGAAGAAAAAACGGCTAAGCTGCCTAAGCATTTTGACAATTTAATAGAAATAGAGGTTATTATTGACGGGAGTGATCCAAGTAATCCTGTAGTTGGAATGATAGCCCGTGCTCCTAAAACTCCTCCTTTTATTATTACAGAAACAAGCGATGATGCATATAAGTGTATAGATCTTGCAGTGCATAAGCTTGAGCGTCAGATAAGAAAAAGTAAAGAACAACAGCGTGGATCAAAGCATATTGGCGGCACAGAAACGGTTTAAAATTTCGGTTTTGCTGAGTGCTTTTTGTAAAGTTTTTATTGGTTAAAGAAAAATAATTTGGAGAAAAAATGAAACTTGCTGATTTTGTCTGTTTTAAGGCGTTGATTCCCAGGTTGGAATCTACTAACCGAGATGGTGTAATAGCAGAACTAGTTAATGCCCTTGATGCAGCTGGTAAGCTTGGAAAAGGTAATTGTAAAGATCTTATCAAGACCGTTATAAAGCGGGAAAATGAAGCCTCTACCGGCATGGGTAAATCAGTGGCGGTGCCTCATGTTAAGAGCAATGCAGTCAGTGAGGTTGTAGCGGCTATTGGTATGAGCGAAGCAGGTGTTGATTTTTCTTCTTTGGATAAGCAACCGGTTTATTCTATCATACTGCTTATCAGCCCAGTCGACGATCCTGACAAACATCTTCAGGCAATGGAAAATCTGTTTCATCACTTGCAGACAGAAAAGTTCCGTAAGTTTTTGAGACAGGCAAAAACGGTCGCGGAAATAGAGGATCTTATTCGTGAAGCAGACGAAAATTCGACTTTATAAGGGATTTTGAAATTTTCCTGACTTAGAGGCAAGTATCGATGATTAGGACAAAACAGGAGAAAAGGTTTGGATAGTGTGGTTTGCGAAATATCCGTTGAAATAAAAAACGCTGATGGGCTGCATATGCGCCCTGCTATGATGTTTGTTGATATTGCAAGCCAATATAGTTGTGATATTACAGTAAGTAATGGAGAGAGGAGCGTAGACGGCAAAAGTATAATGCAGGTAAGTATACTTGCGGCAACGTACGGCACGAAGCTTAAGATCAGGGCAGAAGGTAAGGATTCGGAGAAGGCAGTCGAGGCTCTTCGTGAGCTTGTTGAAGATACGATGTTTAATGAACCTGGTCCTGAAGAAAAATAACAGAATACTATTAAGGTATTTCTAATGGAAATAAAAAAAGGTATAGCGGTATCGCCTGGGATATCTATTGCTAAGTCTATAGTGATAGATTCAGAAGATTATCGCATACCGTTTCGTAAGATTGATCATTCACTGCGTACCAAAGAAATCCGGCGAGTCGGAAACGCATTTAAAAATGCCATTGAAGATCTTACGGGATTGCAGGGTCAAAATACCGATCTTGAACATCGCAATATCAAAGATATCTTCGCGGTTCACCTGCGTTTTTTACATGACAAGACACTTCGCAAGCAAATAACCGACAAGATCAATTCAGAGGATGTAACGGCGGAGTATGCAGTTTCTACGGTACTTCGCGATATTGCGGGACAATTTTCCAAGGTCAAAGATTCTTATATCAGTGAAAGAGCAACTGATATTAATGATATCGAGAGGCGATTACTCAAGCAGCTTCTCGGCAGAAAAAGAGAAACGATTGAAAAAATTACAGAGGAAGTTATTGTAGTTGCCAAGGAACTTAGTCCGACGCAGACGGCAGGCTTTAACAGGGACTTTGTTAAAGGGCTTGCAACGGAGGTGGGCGGCAGAACAAGTCATACGGCAATTGTAGCGAGGTCGCTCGGCATACCAGCGGTTGTTGCGTTGGAGGGCGTAACTGAGGCATTTGATCCTGGGGATATGGTTATTATCGATGGTAACCGCGGTATAGTTATCATTAATCCAGATGAAGAGACCATTGAGCAATACAAAGAGTATTCGGTTGAATTTCACCAGCTTGAACATAAACTTGATACTCTACGAGAAAAACCAGCAATTACCCGCGATGGTGTAAGAATTACGATGCTCGGTAATATTGAGTTTCCCGATGAAGCTGAGATGGTTTTGGAGCGAGGCGGTGAAGGTATTGGTCTTTATCGAACGGAGTTTTTGTATTTGAACAGTCCTACTGAGCCTACGGAAGAAGATCATTACAATGCCTATGCCCGGACGATAAAAGTGTTTAAAAAGCGACCGATTATAATCCGGACCATGGATCTTGGAGCTGATAAGTATACTCAGAGTAAACGATTTGTGCGTGAACCAAACCCATTTTTGGGGCTGAGGTCTATTCGTTTTTGTTTGCAGAATATAACAATGTTTAAGGCACAGCTTCATGCTATATTGCGTGCCTCTGTTCTTGGTGAAGTTTCGATTATGTTTCCTCTGATCACCAATCAGCAGGAGCTGATGCAGGCGAAGATGATACTGCATGATGTTATGGAAGATCTGGATGAAGAGTCGATTCCTTATAATCGTGATATTCCAGTTGGAATAATGATAGAGACGCCTTCGGCAGCATTGATGGCGGCATCACTTGCTCGCGATTCAGCTTTTTTCAGTATCGGCACAAATGATCTTACACAATATACGCTTGCTGTTGACAGAGGCAATGAGCTTGTTTCGACGCTTTATTCATCAGTTGATCCTGCGGTGCTTAGGCTCATACGGATGGTAATTCAGGATGCGTCCCAGGCGAAGATAGATTTGAGTATTTGCGGTGAGATGGCTTCGGAACCTGAATATGTTATGCTGCTTCTTGGTATGGGTGTCAGGAAAATATCAATAGCCCCGCCAATGATTCCGGAGATTAAACAGATAATCCGTTCTGTGGAAATGGAAAATTGCATCAAAGTTGCGAGGAAGATTTTGACAATGCTCTCCGAAAGACACATATCGAGTTACCTTCGCAATGCTACGCATGAAATACTGCATACGGGCCTTTAGTTTGCTGCCGTTTTTTGTTACTGGTTTAGTAGGCGGCAACGGAATTATTCATGTCTGAGAGATTCAATCGGGTCCATGTTTGCTGCTCGCCAGGCAGGGTAGAGACCAAAGGTTATTCCAGTTGCTCCGGAGATTCCGAAAGACAGCAAAAGCGACCATGTGGTTATCACAGTGGGCATGTTTCCGAAATGGGTCACTAAAAATGGAATCAGTGCTCCAACAGCAATTCCTATCAGACCACCAATTAGTGTCAGCAGTACAGTTTCAGTGAGGAACTGAAAAACGATGTCTTTTTTTCTTGCACCGAGTGCACGTCTTATTCCTATTTCTCTTGTTCTTTCACTTACGCTGGCAAGCATGATATTCATAATTCCTATACCACCAACGAGCAGAGATATTGCGGCGATTGAACCCAGGACGATGTTGAAAATGCGTCTTGTTTTTTCAGCTTGCTTGAGCAATTCAAGCGGGACAATGATGTTGTAATCCTTTTCTTTGTGAAGTTTATCCAGGAGAGACTGAAGTACGTTCCTGACGGGTATAATCTGGTTCATTGAGACTACTTTGACGGTGATTCTTTGCAGTTCAACTTTTTCTCTGCTTGCGGTATTTCCATCGAAGGTTGCTTTGAATTCGCTGAATCTGACTTTCGCAGTTGATACAGGCATGTAAACAACTCCAACAGCTTCACCACTTGCGTTTGCATTGCCTGAAGCGACAAGACTGTTCGTATTGCTGTTGCTGACAGTAGAGGCGACAATTCCTTTGACTTTGTAGTAACTGCCTTGAATTTTTATATCTTTGTCAATCGGGTCATCGAAGGCAAAAAGGTCTTTTGCGGTTTTTTCATCTATTACACAAATATTTAATTTATAATTAACATCGGTGCTTGTTAAAAATCTGCCCCGCGTAACAGTTATCGGAGAAATGCTTGTATACCATGCAACTGTTCCGATTAGTTTTATAGGAATGTTCCGACTTAAATATCTTGCCTGCTGGGTCAGCTGTCTGATCGGTACGGTTACTTCTATATTTGGGACGCAGTTGCGTATAGTTTCAGCATCAGCATAGGTCAGTCCGTAGCTTGTTGCTGTAGTAGCGTCGCTGGAATTAGTCTGCTTTTCGGGAGGTTTAACGGTTTCTATGATAATATTGCTGGATCCCAATCTTGCGATGGCTTCCTGTGTGTCGCGACTTGCGCCTTCACCGATAGCGAGCATGGCGATAACGGAGCATACACCGAATATTATGCCGAGTGTGGTCAGGGTTGACCTGAGCTTGTGCATCCACAGGCTTTTAATTCCAAGTTTAATAGTTTTTTTAAATCCAAACAACAGCATATTATTATCTTTTATTTAAGTAATCTCTGTCTATTTCGCCATCAAGTAAATGTATCGTACGTTCGGACAGGGTTCCGATTTTGTCGTCATGTGTTACGATTATCAGAGTTTTTCCTTTTGCATGGAGGTCATCGAGTATTCCAAGAATTTCATTGCCGCTTTTTGAGTCAAGATTTCCTGTAGGTTCATCCGCAAGCAATACTACGGGGTCATTTGCAAGAGCCCTTGCAATGGCAACCCTTTGCTGCTGACCGCCGCTAAGTTCGGAAGGTTTATGTTTAATTCTGTCTTTCAGTCCAACCATAACGGCAAGCTCCTCGGCTCTTTCTTTGCTTGCAGCTTCAGACATACCCTGATAATACATCGGTACTTCTATGTTTTCTATTATATTGAGTTGGGCGATGAGGTTGTATGACTGGAAAATAAATCCTATTTTTTTGCCTCTTATTTTCGAGAGCATATCATCTTCAAGAGTAGCAATATCCTGATTATCTAAAAAATACTGCCCACTGGTAGGAGTATCGAGGCAACCGAGGAGATTAAGCATAGTTGATTTTCCGGAGCCGCTGGGCCCCATTATAGCCACATATTCCCCTTCATTGATATTGAGGTTAAGTTTCTTGATCGCATCGAACTTATACTCACCTATCTGAAAGGTTTTAGTCATATTTTTTATAGCAACGATAGGCATTTATTTTCTTTCCGGTTTTGGCATACCTTCGGCGTTGTCTGGTTTTTTAGGTGCGTCTTCTAACTTAGGCTCAGTGTCATTTAGCTTTATTTCCGCTTGATTATTTTGATTTTTATCCTGTGCATCAGTTTTTAAGCTGGACTCATCAAGTCTAGGTGGGTTCAGCAGCACGACATCGTTAATATTTATACCATTTTTTATTTCAACAAAGTTGTCATTGAATTGCCCTGTTTCGACATTTCTCATGGACGGTCTGTTGTTTTCAAGAATGAAGCAAATTTTTTGCCCCTGATGGTTAATAACAGCCTGAATAGGTACGCTGATTACATTTTTGAGCTGCTGTATTATAACTTCGACTTTGCTGGTCATGCCTGTTTTCAAGAAGTCGTTTCTGCCGTCAATTCTGACATCGGTCGAATATACTTTTAAATCTGGGTTAAGCCAGTTTTCAGGGTCCGCGAGGGGTGACTTTTTTATAACTTCCCCCGTGAACTTTTGATCAGGGAAGGCAGCAATACTGATTAAAGCTTTCTGCCCCGGCTGGATTTTGTCAATCCATGTTTCATGCACCTTTATTTCAACTTTCATTACGGACTGGTCAGGTATGGAGATTATACTTTGCCTTTCCCTGACTTCACCACCTATTTCAATGGGTCTGCGTTGTCTCTGCCAACTATCTGTACTTGAAGAATATACGACTTGTCCCGGTGCCGGCGCGACGATGATACAGGCATTGAATTGACGGGTCAGTTTTTCGAGTCTTTCTTTTTGAAGTTTGTATGTGGCCTCTTCACTTCCAAGCTGAGCCTGGGCCTGAGCAAGTTTCGATCTGGCGAGTGATTTTGTTCTGTCGAGTTCCCTTTTTGATTCCAGGTAATCGCTATAAAGTTGCTGCGATTGTTTTTGAAACTCATAATCGACGAAAAGCTCTTTTGCGGTTTTTGACTGGCTCCGTTCAATTTCTTTTTTTTCTTTATCAAGACGGTCTGATTCTTTATCGCTTAGTGAAACATATTCTTTTGCGTAAAGTTTTTCTGTCCAGTCATAAGTTGATTTTGCAAGTTCAAGATTTTGTTCTTTAAGATAGATATCTCCATCTAGTTCCCTAACTTTCTGGAGGGCTTCACCACCGAGATTAGGGTCATCAAGTAAGAATTTTATTGGAACCTGATTTTCAAGGATTTCGATTTTTTCATCAACTATTCTATTTGCGATTATTTCACCGAGATATTTCTGCAAATCCATCAAAGCAAATCTTACATTCATTTCACCAGCCTGTATATCGCTGTGATTTTGTTTTATCTGGATATCGAGAGCTTCTTTTGCTTCTGTGAGTGAGGCCTCAGCTTTTAAGTATGTAATTTCCTGCTGAGTAAGTTTTTCCTTGATGTCAGCGGAATCCAGCTCGACGAGTACTTTTTTATTTTTGACGTCTTCTTCGGTAATTTCAGTACCTTCATCTACAATGCTGATTATGGTTGTCTGGCCTTCAACTTCAGATTTGAGGTCCTTGGAATTAAGTGCTTTTATGTCGCCGTTTTCAGTTACGCTGATTGTGAGGTCATCTCTTTTTGCAACATATGTGATATAATCTCCGTCAGAAGCGGCAATTTTAGTAAGATTTTTCCTGAATATGAAATAACCACAAATGGATGTAATTATTATTAAGATCACTATCCAGAGTAATATTTTTTTTGTCTTGTTTTTTTTCTTTTTTTTGTTTAAATCTTCAGCCATCATTTTATCCTGAAAATAATTATTTTGTCCACATGCCGTCAGGTTTAACCTGTAATACCCCTATGTCTCTGAAAAAACTCAATTTTCCAATGGCGTGATCAACTAATGCCGCGGTTAAATCATTTTGCGCGTTCAAAAGGGCACTTTGTGAATCAAGCAAATCTCTTGTTTGCGCCCTACCCGCCTGGAGAAGTAAAGAGGTACTTTCTACTCGTTTTTCAGCAAGTTTGAGACTTAATTGCTGTATGCGATATTTTTCCGCTAATTCGATTAATTTGCGATAGGAATTTCTTACTTCCAGTTTCACCTGATCCATTTCCATTTCGTAGTCACGCTGGTATTGTTCTAAAACAATCAAGGCTCTTCGGTACTCATTTCTTTCAGCTTTTCTGTCGAAAGGCAAATCCGCTTCAAGCCCCATATTATAAGTTCCATCCTGAAACTGTATATTTCCAAAATCTGTTTTGCCAGCAGATGGAGCACTCATTCCTGCAACGAGGTCAAGTCCTGCTTTGAGGTTGTCTGCAGCGACAATAATCTTTCTTGCGGCATCATCGACAGCATCACTTTTGTTTGCCAGGTCGAGTCTGTTTACAAGGCTGGTATCAATAGCATCATTAATAGTATAGTCGGATTCCGTGACTTGCTCGGCAGCCAGGGCGTCAAGTTCGTTAGGATCAAGCACTATTTCAGTTGTAGTTGGTATAGCCAGAGTTATCTTAAATTCGTCAAGAATCTGTTCCAGCTGCTGCTGGGCACTTATGTACCTGTCTCTTGCGCTTAATTTGTCCTGTTCGGCCTGGTCAACCTCAAAACTATTACGCCTGCCAGCTTCAGCTTCCATTTTAAGACGCTCCTGTGCCTGCGAAACACTTTCAAAGTTGTTTTTTTCGTTAAGAACCCTGTTTTCCTGCTGAAGGACCTTGTAGTAGTCATTTATGACAGATACTACAAACGATTTTCTGTAGAGGTTGAAAGATCGTATCTCATAGAGAACATTTCTTTCTGCCTGTGTCAGGTTTTCCTGTGCTATTTTCTCACCGGCACCTCTGAGCAGAGGCTGGGTGATGGAAGCACTTAATACGGAGCCTAGGGATGTTCGCGGATCGCCGGTGAGGAACCTTGTCCAGTCAAGAGCGATATTGGTACTAATAACAGCACCGGAGGCGAGCATCCTGTTAAAACCTATGCCGGTATCGGTATATAGCGATTCGTCGTCAGCATTATTTGTGTAGCCTGAATCTATGGTGCCGAACCATTGTATTGCAAATTTATGTCTTTCGAGGGTAAGATCAAGAGCTTTGAGGTAGAGAGCTTCTTTTTGATCCTGATAAACACGATTATTTGCGGTTGCTATTTCGACAGCTTTTGCAAGAGAAATCGGATTGGGGAGATTCGATATGTCATAGGTTTTTATCCCAGGGTCGGGATTATTTGCGTCTTTTATGACGTAGTTTGCTTTTTCGCCGAAGTCGTTTTTCCATTTTTTGTCTATGATATCGTAGACTTCTTTGTCAGCGTCCAGTTTGTGTTGATCTGGTGTTTTACAACCTGACAGCAGGCATAACAACATCACAGCTGACATCGCAGCTTGGCGAAATTTCTTTAGCAATCGATCTTTCTGCATTATATAACATCACCCCAACTATAAATTCCCCCAATGTTCCTCCGTGCACATAGGGTTACCCATTATAACAGAAGCAGACGGTTTTTTTTAACAAATTATTGCATAAGAGCAATAAAAAATAACAAAATGTAAAAATACAGCTATAATCGTTATAATCGTCTAATCCGTTATTTTTGGTTTCATTTTTTATATTTAATACAAAACAAAATGGTTTTTGTTCGCGTATTTACGTTTTTAACACATAATTATCTTTGTTTTTTGATAATAGGGGCATTATGTTAAAGACGATAAGTCGCAGAAAATTTATCAAATCTTCGTCAGCATTTGGGTTATTTATTATTTTGCCCGCTTCGGTGCTTGTAAAACCAGGTAAGGCTGCCCCCAGTGATAAGTTGAATATTGCGGCTATTGGATTCGGCGATAAAGGGGCTTTTAATGCAAAAAGTATGGAAAGCGAAAATATTTTTGCGATTTGCGATGTAGATTCGAGACGTGTTGATACTGGTCTCAAAACATACCCTTTGGCTAAGGGATATTCGGATTATCGCAAGCTTTTTGATGAGGAAAAGAGTATTGATGCAGTGATGATAGCGACTCCTGACAATAGCCATGCAGTAATAACAATGGCGGCTTTGGAACGAGGTAAAGCTGTTTATTGCGAGAAGCCTTTGACTCACGATGTTTATGAAGCCAGAAAAGTTGCCCAGGCAGCTAAAAAAGCCGGCGTTGCAACTCAGATGGGCAATCAGGGTATGGCCAGCGAACACATGCGTATTGTCCGGGAAATGATTGAGGATGGCGCAATAGGTGATGTCCGGGAAGTGATTTACTGGACAGATCGACCTGTCTGGCCACAGGGGATGAGTAAACCTAAAGAAAGCCAGGAAGTTCCGTCAAATCTGGATTGGGATATATGGCAGGGTCCGGCAGCTGATCGGCCTTACCATCCTTCATATTTGCATTTTGTCTGGCGTGGCTGGCAGGATTTTGGTACCGGTGCGATAGGTGATATGGGCGGACACCTTTTTGGCGGGCTGTTCTATACGCTTGGTTTACGTCCACCAGAATATGTTGAAGGGGCATCTTCCGATTTGTGCAGCGGTTGGAGGTCCGTTGCCAATAAAGACTCTTATCCGCGTGCAAGTATAGTTCGATGGCGTTTTCCGGCAACTGGTACTAAACCTGCAATCAAGCTTAGCTGGTATGACGGCGGTTTGAAACCTGAAAGGCCTGAGCTTTTAGAGGACAACAGAAGGCTTGCTGAGAGTGGGACATTTTATATTGGTGACAAGGGTATAATCTACAACACGAGACTTTTGCCTGAAACGAAGATGAAAGAATATAAAATGCCTGAGAAGAAATATCCGCGCAGTGTAGGCCATTATGAAGAATGGCTGCTTGCTGCTAAGGGCCAAGGCGATGGTTGTGGGTCTGATTTTGAAAAAGCAGGTCTTGCCACCGAAGCCGCTCTTTTAGGGAATATCGCAATAAAGTCTGAATTGTCGGGTGAACGGCTTTGCTGGGATCATGAGAATATGAAATTTACCAATAATGATATTGCCAATAGTTATGTTCAGAGGCAATACAGACAAGGATGGACTCTTTAAACTATGGCTGATAATAAAAAATTAAATGTTGCTTGTATAGGGATCGGCGTAAAGGGGCTTTGTCTTCTAAATGAGGATCTCTTAAATAATAATGATGTTAATATTGTTGCATTGTGCGATGTGAATACCGGCAGCAGAGAATATCCGGAATTTATCAGTGACAGGCATGGCGGTCTTGATGCGGGTATGGCGATGGTTAATGAAAAATATGGCCAGCCTTGTAAGGGGTATCAGGACTACCGGAAGATGTTAGAGTCTGAGAAGATCGATGCTGTGGTGATTGCTACGCCTGATCATAGTCATGCGGTTATTTCGATGGCAGCGATTAAGAAGGGACTTGGTGTTTATTGTGAGAAGCCTTTGACACATAATATTGCAGAAGCTCGTAAGGTTGCTGAAGCAGCCAGAGCAACTGGTGTTGTCACCCAGATGGGCAACCAGGGCCATTCGAGTGAGGGTGCGAGACTTATATGTGAGTGGATATGGGATGGTGCGATAGGTGATGTTACAGAAGTTTTGGCATGGACGAATAGACCGGCAGGGTTGTGGCCACAGGGGGGATTAACAAGACCTACAGAAAAGATGGAGGTTCCCGCCAATCTTGACTGGGACCTGTGGATCGGTCCAGCTGCTTACAGAGATTATCATGGCTGTTATGAGCCACATGACTGGCGAGGCTGGTGGGATTTCGGTACGGGGTCGCTGGGTGATATGGGGTGCCATGTGCTTGACCCTGTTTTCTGGGCATTGGGGCTTGGGAGTCCGATCTGCGTCGAGGCGTCTAGTACGGAAGTTAATTCTGAAAGTCCGCCTTTGGCTTCGATGATAACTTATGAATTTCCTTCTCGCGGTGATAAACCATCGGTTCGATTGAAATGGTATGATGGCGGTCTTATGCCGGCAAGGCCTGAGGAGCTTGAAGAGGGCAGGAGGATGGGGGATAGTAACGGCGGAGTAATATTTGTCGGCAGCAAGGGGAAACTAATGTGCGGATGTTATGGGAGTAATCCGAGATTGATACCAGAGAGTAAAATGAAGAACTATAAAAAACCGATCAAGAGTATTGTGAGGTCGGCTGGTCATATACAGGAATGGGTGAACGCATGCCTTGGAAGGGGAGATAAGCCTTGTTCTAATTTTGATTATGCTGGGCCATTGACGGAGGCGGTTTTGCTGGGTAATGCTGCTCTTCGGGCTGGCAGGAAACTATACTTCGATGCTGAGAATATAAGAATTACAAATTGCCAAGAGGGGAATCAATATCTTAGTCGAGAATATCGCCAGGGCTGGTCCCTGTAATGAGTTCATAAGCACAGGTTTTGCTACATTTATAAATATCGTTGAGGTGCTACTGTGGTGCTCCATAAATGGCAGACAGTTTGTTTTTTTGGGGTG
>CAZBKA010000067.1:13779-16755 GCA_964492365.1 uncultured Pirellulales bacterium
TTTTTTTGACTTTTTTGTTGTTTTTGATGCTTTTTTGACCATTTTTACAACTTTTTGATGAAAAGTTAGCGTGTTTTTATATGGCAAAATTGGGGATACTTGCGTGTTTGATTGATTTTGGACGGGACTTTCGAGTGTTGTGTCAGGATGGGTGGGCTTGGTTCGTCAGAGCGGCATGGTGACAATGTTTGTTGATGTGGATACTTTACTGCAGTCATACTTTGAAAAACGGTTGAAACTTTATATCAGCTTATTTAAAAGCATTTAAGTTAGATTTATTTTTCATAATAGGTTCATATATTACATCTTTTCTGAATCTTTTAGATTACACTATACAGAATCCTTCTTAAAAAACAAATATTTGGGTCAAAATGAGAATTTTTTATTCAACATTTTATAGTTTGTTCCGCTTTATTTGTAAATTGGTCATTTTTTTTACGGTGAGCTAACCAAAAATGTTTGGTGTAACTTAGTTTAGATGGTGGGGATGGACACAAGCCATTATCAATAAAGAGGATTTTAATGTTTCTCACTGGGACGGATTTCATTATTAAGAAATCATAAAATGGGAAAAACTGAGTATTATTCCGGAATCAAATATATTGTTTTTAGGGTTACCCTCTTTTAGAAGCATTTATGGAAGTTTAATAGGGAAACTAAATATTATATCTAAAACAACCAGACGTGTTGTTGGTTAAGATGAGCTTATTATATTGTTATGTAAAACATTTAAAAATGGGTTTAACATGATATCTACTTATTCAAAATTAAAGATAGCTGTATTTATCTTACTTGTTATTTGCAGAATATCCGTTTTTGCAGAAAGTAAGAATATTCTTGATTTGAGCAAACAAAGTGAAATGCAGAAATTGGCAGAAGAGCTTAAATTAGCTGAAGGTAATTTGGATTTGGTTATACAAAAAACAGAAAAAGAAATCCCATTCTTACTTGAATATAAAACTGAATACAACAAGGTAAATACTTATTATTGGGGTGATAGAACGAGATATTGGCACTCTATAGACAAATATCTATACTCAGAAGTTCAATCAGAAGGAGAAAAAAGACAAAGGGAACAGGTTTTTTTCAATGCAAAAGGCTATGCTTCGCAAGTCTACATTACAGAACAGATTTTGGAAGGCAAAAAAGAAGATATATTGAAAATGTACTACCTCAATGATGCAAAAATAGGTCAATTTGAGGAATTATTGGGTATGTCTCGAAATAACAAAGAACTTATGTGGGAAAAATATAAAGAAATCTTAATATCAAAATTACCACAAGTAAAGAAGAGAGCAAATTTATGGAGAGAAAAATTTACTTTTATTACGGATCCAGTTTGGAAGCAAGCCAAAGAAGATGCGGAGCTTGAATATAATATGCATATTTACGAATTTGCGATAGGGACTCTTACTCCACCGGAAGTAAGACTAGCAGAGGATAAAGTCAAAAAAATCAAACAAAGGATGTCTAAAATATGGCCAGAGTGGAACTCTTTCATAAAGGAGGTGGAAAAAAAAGCTATGGAAGTGGCTGAAAATGCAATCGCTGAAGAGTTTGATTTTAAACAATCTGTTAATGTAAAAGCTGGTGTTATGCACAAAACTACTGAAACACATGTTGCATCAAAACAGCAAATTGCAGAGGAACCCAATGTAACGGCTATTGCCTGTCAAAACGAAAACAAGGGGCATTTAAATATCAAATTGATAATGATTTTGGCACTTGCCATTTTAATGTCAGGTATCATGGTTATAAAAATTTATCTAAAATAATACGGAAGGAATTAACTATGGAATTCGAAAAGAAATCGAGTGATAATGATGTATCAAGAAGGACTTTTATCAAAAAGGTAGGTAGTGTTACTTTTGTTGCTGCAATAGTTGGAATGACAACCCCATTTGTACTTGCAGATTGTGATTGTAGTGGTTTGCCATCAGATGCTGGTTGCAGTAGTTCCGATCCTGACGAAAAATGCAGCGTTTCAGATCCAGATGAAAGCTGTATGTATGGTCAGAGTGCAAAAGATGAAAGCTGTACTACAGGACCTGGGCATGATGATGATGAGAACTGCGGAAATAGTGGAGACGAAGACGAGGCTTGCAGTGATTGCAACGACAATCATGATACCGATGATAATTGTGGTAAAACCACAGGTGATCCTGATGATATGTGTGGGCATCAACATGTAGTTGGGATTGATACTGATGATAATTGTAGTGCAACAGTTGCTGATAATGGATGTGGCAGCCATGAAAACATGTATGGAAATCTTTTGTCCAACGATACAGATGAACACTGTAATGAACCGGTTAGTGCAGATCAAAACTGCTCTGGATCAGATACTGATGATAATTGTAACACAGGAGGTTCTTATACTTCTAATCCTGATGAAAGCTGTGGTAATGGTAATTCAGACGCAGGTTGTGAAGATTTTTATGATAAAGATAATAATTGTAATAATAACAATGATCAAGATGACACTTGCACAGGGAATATTGACAATGGCTTAAACGCATCTGATAAAGATGAAGATTGCAATAGTTTAGGTGACTCTGATTCAGACTGTGGTACTCCTACTGGGACTATAGGATTCTATTGGGAAGACCAAGCTTGTAGTTTAGGTGAAGCGGATGAAAATTGTGGCCATGGATTTGATCCTGATAGTAATGCTTAAAATGATTATTTATAAAAACAATAGACATAGTAATATTTTTATATAGTTATTAGTAAAAGTGAAATTATGAACCAAGATAACCAAACTTTAGATACAACCTCTGCAATTGATAGCCAAAGCTTCCATCTTTTTACTGTAAAAAATGACAAATTAATGTATGATCTTAGTACTGGAGCAATTTTAAGGCTTAATGATTTTTCATGGCAGCTTTTGGAATTGAGTAGGACTAATTCTTTAAAAAATGTAATAGATCGGCGAAAGATTATATGTAGTGATATTACTTCTGAGGATATATTAGA
>CAZBKA010000068.1:0-16723 GCA_964492365.1 uncultured Pirellulales bacterium
CAAGACTACCAAGACCGAGCAGAGCAAGTGTTGCAGGCTCTGGAACCAGTGCAGCAACTTCTTCAGCACTTAAAGCATTGTCATAAATTCTGAAATCCTTGAACCAACCTTTAGGAGCAGCTCCGCAGAAGTAGCCGTCACCAAAACCCCAACCTGTAACGGTTGTGCCTGCAGCAAAAGCAGGAACATCGCCGCTTGGGCCTGTAAAAGATGCTTTCAGTACACCATTAACATAGGTTCCGACAAAGTTGTTGTCAGCGTCCCATGTGAAAGTATATGTATTCCATGAAGCAGGATCTACACTGACTGCGGGAAAAGCTGGATCCCATACGTGATATGCATTATTTTCCCAAGAGGTACCAGGACCAGAGAAACGTGCTTCGGTATCAGCCCTGAAAGGAAGGTCGCCTTTTATGACTGCGCCGTTACTGAATGACATCCAGAAACTGTAACCATTTGTTGTGCCAGCAGGTGTGCTACTTTTAGCCTTCACTGAGAAAGTGTATTGGTTTGAAGCATCTGTAAAAAGTCCAGTCTCCCAGGCACCGCCGTTGATCGAGTTTGACCATCCATCGCCATCCATCCACAGTGCACCTTCAGCAGCATCGTATTGCTGAACACCAGATAAAGAAGTCATAGCGGCTTCAACTACTCCAGTGGCGTTATTTGTTACCATCGTCCTGTTTGTGTACTCGTGATGAGGGTTGAAGTCATCTGCAGAGTCCATCTGATACCACAGTTTCAGCCCTGCATTTGCTGAGCCTGCAACCAAAAATAAAATTACCAATAACAATCCACATTTCTTCATTCTTTCATCTCCTACAATAAAATGTTAAAACAACTCTCTTTACAATAGCCGTTTTTTACCGCCGCATGAGGATACTATTCACAATTCCTCTAAATCTCTGCGATAGCTCAAAACAGTACTAAACGCATCTTAAAAAAATGGAGAAATAACAGGAATGCATACGCGTGGAACAGACATCAAAACACCACCAACCACCTCTGTAATACATCTCTTCATCAATCTCTATCTTCTTATCATACAACTACGGTGTTGTTACTTAACACCCCCAATTGGACTATACAATAGTATGATAGCAGTTTTTTGGGGTGGTGTCAACAAAAATGTTGATTTGGGTAATTTTTTTTAGTGTTTTTTGTTTAGGTTAGTTAATTGTGAATTTTGTAATATAATTATTGTTTATATGTCAGTTGGTATTGTTAATGCGCAAAAAAAACAGGGTCCGGTTTAAAATGGACCCTGTTATAAACAACTATTTAGAAATTATTCAACAGCTTTGTTTAGTTTTTTTTGCTTCTAATAAGAGCAAGACTACCAAGACCGAGCAGAGCAAGTGTTGCAGGCTCTGGAACCAGTGCAGCTACGTCATCAGCAGTAAGAGCACGGTTGTAAATTCTGAAGTCTGCCATGTTGGCTGATGTTCCGCCAAAGTCATTACGTCCAATAGTAAAGCTTTTCAAACCAGTAAATGTCCCTGTTTTGCCTGTTGCTGAAGTGTAAAGTATACCATCAACATACACCATGTAATCACCTGTTTCGAAGTTTACAGTTTGTGTAATTGTGATCCAGTCGCCCCAAGTTTTATTTACACCGTTCTTGCTGTAAATAAATCTTGAATCCTGATCATTGAAAGCTTCCCATGCCCACTCATTAGTACCACCAAAGTGGTTAAGCATATGTGTGCCTGTTGGGCATTCAGATGAAAGAACACGGGTACCAGCAGAATCTAACCCCTGGTAAGTATAACCAGCACCAGTTAATGAATCCCACTGTGCTTTATAAGAAACAGTTACCTGAGATCCCAAGTTCAGGTCAGGGATAAGCTCAGCATTATTGAAACCAATACCACTTTCACCCCAAGCGCCGCCATCAAAATTAAGCCCGCCACCAGCGATCCAAGTATCCTTTGAACCTATATTTCCATTATTACCGTTACCAGATGAGTCAAGCAGTTGACTGCCTGAACCTTCATTCATCTTCCACCAGCCTACAAGACCTGTTGTGATGTCAGCTGCACAAGCACTACCAACAAAAACCAACAATACTGCTAAAAACACTAACTTCTTCATTACATCTCCTTTTAAAAAAACGTTAAAAAAAACTCTCTCAATACTAACTGCTTATCACAGCCGCACAGTTAGCCTTCACCATTGCCAAAAAACTCTGCGACAACTCAAAACAGTTTTAACTTAGTTTATAATAAGGGAGAAACAACAGGAATGTATAAGCGTAAAACAGACATTGAAAAAACCATAATCACCCATCTCTCTAATACATCTCTTCATCAGTCTCTCTATTTGCATCATCCACAATTACGGTGTTTTAACTTAACACCCCCAATTGGACTATACAACAGAATGATAGCAGTTTTTTTGTGTGATGTCAATGGAAATGTTGGTTTGGGTAATTTTTTTTAGTGTTTTTTGTTTAGATTAGTTATTTAATTGTGAATTTTGTCATATAACTATTGTTTATATGTCAGTTGAGTTAATTCGGTGTAAATTCTTTTCCCATCTGGCGTTATACAGTTAAGCTGAAGTATGTATTTTGCTTCTGTCGGGTATGGGAAAGGCAGAATGAATTCGTAAGATCTGAGGAAATCTTTCCAGTATTTTTGGTTTTCTTTGTCGAGGTTAATGTCGATATCCGGCCAAATTGCGACTCTTTCTCCTTTTGAGGCAGCTGTTCGCTGTATATGCTGGTACAATTCAAATCTGAAGATTGCGGGTGAACGGACCTGTAAACCTATAGAATCCAGCATATTGACGTACACTCTTAGTTTAGTGTCGCCGTTTGTCTTTACAATGCTTGTGAGCGGAGTAATTTTGATGCTTTGCGGGTAATACTGAGTATAAATGGCTGCCGCATCGATATTTTCATTATTATTATCGTTTATTTTCGTTTTTGAGAGCACAGTTCTCGGTTTTTCGCAACCTAAGATGTTAAATGTTAATATTACCGAGATGAACAATAATGTTAAGCTGCGTTTTTTCATTTTACAAGTCCTCGTCGAGAATATGACCAAAACGGTGTTTTTTCGTTTTGAGATAGTCAATATTATGCTTGCCTGGTTTTATAATCAGAGGCAGTTGTTCCACGACTTTAATGCCGTAAACCTCGAGTCTGCTGACCTTTTTTGGGTTATTTGTAAGTATCCTTATATTCTTAAGTCCGAGATCTCGTAGTATTTGTGCACCTATTCCATAATCGCGTTTATCAGCACTGAAACCGAGCTTAAGATTTGCGTCAAAGGTGTCTATTCCTTGTTCCTGCAACTTGTAAGCTCTTAATTTGGCAGCCATTCCGATTCCTCTGCCTTCCTGTCTGAGGTAGACTATTGCTCCTTTGCCAGCTTTTTCGATCATTTGCATGGATGTTTTAAGTTGTTGGCCGCACTCGCATCGCTGGGATCGGAAGAGGTCACCGGTCATACATTCTGAGTGTACCCTTACCAATACTGGTTCATCGTGTGGAATTACTTTACCGTTTTCGTCGAGCTTACCGATTCCGCCTTTGCAGAGAGCCAGATGTGGTTCGGCAGAGGTTATGCTCTGATATCCAACCAAGGTGAAATCGCCATAGTCGGTAGGGAGGTGGACGCTTGTGATTCTTTCGACCTGTCGTTCATGCTGGATACGGTATTCGATAAGTTTTTCGATTGACACAATCTTAATGTCATATTTTTCGCAGAATTTCAGAAGTTGGGGCACCCTTGCCATTGTACCATCTTCGTTCATAATTTCGCATATTACGCCGGCTTGTTTCAAACCAGCTAATCTCATAAGGTCGACTGAGCCTTCGGTTTGACCGGCTCTTACGAGTACACCACCTTCGACGGCACGGATTGGGAAAATGTGTCCCGGTCTTGCCAGGTCGGAAGGTTTTGCGTTATCTTTAACAGCGGTCTGTATAGTGTGCGCCCTATCGGCGGCGCAGATACCGGTTGTAACACCATTAGCGGCGTCGATGCTGACGGTAAAGGCTGTATGGAACTGTGAAGTATTGTTTATGCTTTGCGGGTAGAGACCGAGTTTATCGCACAAATCGCCGGACATGGCCAAACAAGTCAATCCCCTGGCGTGTGCGGCCATGAAATTAGTAATTTCGGGTGTTGTATACTCTGCTGCACATACCAAGTCCCCTTCGTTTTCCCTGTCTTCAGCATCTACAAGGACGACCATTTTGCCTTTTTTCAGGTCTTCCAGAACTTCAGGAATTTCACTAAACTGCATTTTTTTCTTTCTTACAATACAAATAACGTCTTATCTTACTAAATTGAACTTTGTTCACATTCAGCAATATACCTTGTTCCGTTACGAATGTAAATAAGAGTTGTTAAAATGGCTGTTATAGCAGCTGTCCACCAGATAAATTTCAGAATCCATACCCAGGACGGTATAATCATTGTCATTTCGGGTGCCAGGAGAGTTCCAGCGACCATTATAAGTTGTGAAGCGGTTGAGAATTTTCCAATGAAAACTGGTATAATTTTTATTTTGAAAGTGATGAAATAAATTATTAAAAATCCGAGGAGCAGAAAGATATCTTTTCCGATTACTAAAACTACAATTGCTGGGTCGAGTTTGAAATCTGTGACGTGTGCTTTTGTCGATGCCAGAAGTATGCAGGCGCTTGTCATGAGGAGTTTATCTGCCATCGGGTCGAGAAATGAACCTAATGTTGTCACAGTGTGTGTTCTTCTGGCCAGATAGCCATCAATGCCGTCACTGATTGCCATTATGAAAAAGATTGTGGTTGCGATATATCTCAGCAGGTACCTGGTTTCGAGCGACAGGGCAGTGTCGTTGATTTTCAGCATTGTGATTATAAAAGGTGCTATCAACAGGATTCTTAGAATTGTGATTCGATTTGCCCAGTTTAGTTTCATTTATTTGGCCTTATCAAAAAAGTAAAACTAAATACACCTGCCTCCGTCTATATTCAATATTTGTCCGGTTATATAATCGTTTTTCAACAGGAAGATAATGGCTTGTGTTATCTCATTTGGCTGTGGCAATCTTGAAGCAGGGATAAAATCGAGCTGACGTTTTTTTTCTTCATCGGTGATGTCTTTTGGCCAATTGGCGATTCCCAGAGCGATTGCATTTACGCAGAAATCAGGGGCCAACTCTTTTGCCATTGCTTTTGTGGCGGCATTTAAAGCTGCTTTGCTTGCAGAGTAGAGGATGTAATCTGCCCAGGGTCTAATCGCAGCGATATCGGAGATATTTATTATTTTGCCGGTATCGGTGAGTTCGACAAATTTTCTGCTTAGGATGATGGCAGCGGTTAAATTTATATCCAGCATTTTTCGGGCATCTTCGGAGGTGATGTTTTTTAAGGGCTTGCGAGAAAAAATGGAGGCTGAATTTATGAGGATATCTGGTTTGGCAAAATCAGCTATTTGGCTGAACATTTTGTCTATCTGCTTATCTGATGTAAGGTCGGCTTTTACTGCGATAGCCTTTGAGCCTACAGCGGTTATTTTTTCTGTAAGGCCATCTAAAGCGTGTTGATTGCGGTTGTAGTGACATATGCAATTACAGCCCGCCTGAGCCAAAGCCAAAGCGATTTGGGAGCCAAGCTTTCCGCTTGAGCCGGTAATTATTGCGGTCTTTCCCTCAAGTTTCATAGGTAACATACTAACAGTTGGATGCTTTTTCAGCAAGCAAATACATCATTAAATAGTGGTAATACGCTTTGTGTTTTGGTAATTTGTATCAATATACTAAACTTAATTTTCGTTGTTTTTGGGTTTTAAATAATGACAGAGCAGGGTTTACAAAAATCTGGTGATGGTGGATATAAGAGGCGTAAGCGTTATAGCGGTACGCATCCTAAGAAGTTCGGGGAAAAATATAAAGAGCTTAACCTGGACAAATATCCTGATGTCCGGGATCATTTAAGGGCTAAGGGCAAGACGCCAGCGGGTACGCATGTGCCTATTATGGTCGAGGAGGTTATGTCTCTTTTAAAACCTGCGGCTGGAATGGTGGTGGCGGATTGTACGCTGGGGTATGGCGGACATGCGAGCGTATTTATGGATTATCTGGGGGTAGATGGAAAGCTTGTCGGGTTCGATGTTGACAGCGTAGAGCTGGAAAAGACCAAGGCGAGACTTGCAGGGAAAGAGACGCCTTTGGTTGTTTATAATAAGAATTTTGCGGGGATCGCTTCGGTGATTGGTGAGCTTGGAATTGACGGCTTTGATATTATTTTTGCAGACCTGGGAGTTTCGAGTATGCAGGTTGATGACCCGAGCAGGGGGATCAGCTATAAGAACAAAGGGCCTTTGGATATGCGGATGGACCCCAGACTTAAACAGACGGGAATGGATATTTTGATGAAGATGTCGCAGGAGCAGCTTTCAAAGGGGCTTTTGGAATTTTCTGATGAACCTGACCATGAGGAAATTGCAGCGGCGATAATCAGACAGCGGGAGATTTCTCCCATTACGCAGACTTCGCAGCTTATCAGACTGATATTTGACGTTAAAAAATTGACGATAAAACAATGGAAAGATCAGCAGATGCAAAAGTTCAATACGCTGCATCCGGCTGCGAGGACATTTCAGGCACTGCGGATTATGGTAAATGATGAGCTTGGTGCTCTGAAACAGCTTTTACGGATTGCACCGGATTGTTTGAAGCCTGGTGGGAGGATTGGTTTTTTGAGTTTTCACAGCGGCGAGGACAGGCTTGTTAAGCAGTCTTTCAGAGAGGGCCATGAGCTTGGCATATACAAGTCTGTTGCACAGAATCCGATTACGCCGAGGATTAAGGAAGTCAGGGATAATCCGAGGAGCAGTTCTGCTAAGTTTCGCTGGGCGATAAAAGCGGAGTTGTCTGTTTAAAAAGTAGTATTTTCTTAAAAATTTAGTCTCATATTTATCCTACAAAAATATCTTCAGCAGCATATTCGTAATTTAATGTTTTCTGCTTTCCTATAAAGAAGAAGCCAGTTGCCATAGGACCTACACGTCCGATGAACATCGTAATTATCAGAATTATTTTTCCAATAAAAGTTAAGCTGAATGTTATTCCGGTTGAAAGTCCGGTGTTTCCCATGGCGGAAATAGTTTCGAATAATATCTGAAGATAAGAAGCCTTTTCTGTTGCGGATAGTATAATCATATCAATTACTATTATGATGAAAAACCACAGAAATACCCCGATGGCTTTGTAAACAAACTGGTGTCCGATTCTTCTTTTGAAGAGACTTATGTTTTCTTCTTTTTCGCGAATCTGATGCCAGATAAAAACAAGCAGAAGGCCTAATGTTGAAGTTTTTATACCGCCACCCGTACTGCCTGGTGAAGCTCCTACAAACATAAGGAACATTATAAATGTGAGACTTGCAGATGTCATTGAACCAATATCAACAGTATTAAAGCCATCGGTTGTAGATGCGGAGACTGCCTGAAAAGCGGATATCATTATCCTGTCGACAAAGCTTGTTGATGGTTGCCATTTTTCCGATATAAATACGATTGCTGTGCCGACAAGCATGAGGCAGGAGGTGGTAACGGCGACAATTTTTGTATGCACAGACAGCTTTCTTGGGTACTGTTTTTTAATCGTTTTCCGCAAATATGAATACAAGTCGTGTAATACGATAAATCCTATTCCGCCTGTGATTGAGACAACAATAATAGTAAGATTTATTAGCCGATTGGTTTTATATCCGATAAGGCTGTCGCTGAAAAGGCTAAAACCAGCGGTACAAAAAGTTGAAATCGAGTGAAATATTCCAAGATATATGGCTTGGTGAAGCGGAAATTGAGGCATCCATAATAATGTTAATATGAATGCTCCTGTAATTTCAAAAGCCAAAGTGAATATCAGCACCATAGAAAAGAATCGCCCTATAGTTCTGTAGTCGGGGACAGAAAGTGATTCTTTTGCGACGATATTTGTCATGAAAGAGAGTCGCAGTCCCATGAAATATGCGAAAGATATTAAAAAGCTCATATAACCGATGCCTCCGATTTGAAATACGCACAAGAGGACTATTTGGCCGAACATGTTGTAATATGTGCCGATATCGACAACTGCCAATCCGGTGGTGCTGATGCCTGAGGTTGCCATAAATAAGGAATCGATGAAAGGCTGATGTGTTCCTGTCTGTGATGATATGGGCAGTGATAGTAAAACAGCGCCTGTTAAAGTAACCAGGCCGTAACCGATGATAAGAATCTGAAACGCTGTAAAATTCCCGAACCAACTTCGTATAAAAGCCATTTTTCCTTTACCTCTGGGCAAAGGTGGCGCATAAAAAAAACTGCCGGGATTAGCAGTTTTTATATTCCGCCATTGCCCTTTCAAATGCCTACGAGGTTAGCTGACGGGCTCGGGTTTGAAAGTACCCTATCCTTTTTGGGAATTCGCCCCTAAAATTGGGTCCCCCGTATCTATGCACTTACGCATAAATCTCGGCTACAATAATTTAATTATTGGTGGTGATTATCACATATTTGAGCAGCAGAGTAAAGAAAAATGTATTTTGCAAAAAAAAATGGCTGGGAGAAAGAGGAAGCTGAGTTTGGTAAATCAGCTAAGTTTCGCTGGGCGATAAAAGCGGAGTGAGTTTCAAAGCAGGATAATTTATTCATATTCTGTGTATTTTTTGCAGTTGCCTTTTGCTTTTTCTATGGGGTATTTGGCTTTATTGATGTCTATTTTTTTGCTGGTAACATCAAAGAGGTCTATGTTTAGTGCGTTGCAGAGGTAGATTGTGAATAGGAAAATGTCTCCTATTTCTTCTTTAACGGCATTGAGTTGTTTCGGGTTTAGTTTTTCGGATTGGGCTGGGGTTTTCCAGAGGAAGTTTTCCATTAGTTCAGCGGCTTCTATAGTCAGACCTTCAGCGAGGTTTTTGGGGTTGTGAAACTGCTGCCAATCTCTTTCATCGCGAAATTTCAGGGCTTTTTCTATCAGTTTTTTAAAGGTCTCATTTGACTGGGGCATTTTTAGTTTTCCTTAAATAGGCTTAATGGTAAAAAGTACAACTTGGTGTATTATAAGGGCGATTGGTTTTGTTTTAAAGCTAAAAAGCTTATCTTGCAATGCTTGTGAGGTGTTGTATAATCTGGTTGTTTAGTTGTTTTTTTAATGGAACAGACAGGTACGGTAAAAATGACCAGGCTTAGTGTTAATCTTAATAAGGTAGCGTTGCTTAGGAATGCGCGGGATTTGAATATGCCGAGCGTTATTGAGGCGGCGATGGTTGTTATCGATGCGGGCGGGGAGGGGATTACAGTTCATCCCAGACCTGATGAGAGGCATATCCGTTATAGCGATGCTTATGAGTTGGCGAAGATGCTGACGGTTGAATATAATATCGAGGGGAATCCATTTCTGGGCAGATATATGGAGCTGATGGAGAATATCAGACCTGCTCAGGCGACTTTGGTGCCAGATGATCCTAAGGCCAATACTTCGGACCATGGCTGGGATGTCAAAGGTAATGTTGGGAGGCTGACGGCGGTTATAAAGGAGTTGAAAGGCCTGGGGATCCGTGTGAGTTTGTTTATGGATTATGACAATCTAGCGGGGATAAAGCAGGCAGCGAAGATCGGTGCAGACAGGGTTGAGCTTTATACTGAGCCTTACGCGACGGCATTTTCAAGTGGAAAAGAACTGGATGGTATGATAGAGAAGTATGCTTTGGCTGCGAGAACAGCTTGCGAGGTTGGGCTTGGAGTGAATGCCGGACATGACCTTAATCTTAAAAATCTTGGTTTGTTTAGTGAAAAGGTGCCGGGGGTTCTTGAGGTTTCTATCGGGCATGCGCTTATTTCTGAGGCTTTATACCTTGGGCTTGGGCAGACAGTTAGAGAGTATATTAAAATTCTTTCTTAATTTTTATTGAGTTGGTATTTTAAATTATTATTATATCAACAAAATGTTAGTTTTGAATTTAACACTGATTTTTTGTCAGACTGATTTTACAGGAGAGCATTTTTATGTTTACAGGTGCGATGGTTGCGTTGATTACGCCTTTTAAAGACGGTGAGATTGACTTTAATACTTTTGAAGAGCTTATTGAGTTCCAGATTGAAAACGGGATTGACGCGATAGTGCCGGTAGGGACCACAGGTGAAAGCCCGACTCTTAGTCATGCTGAGCAAAAAAGTGTTATGGAAAGAGCAGTGAAGGTTGCTGCGGGGCAGGTTCCTGTTATTGTAGGTGCAGGCTCAAACAGTACCGCTGAGGCGATAGACCTGACAGCCTTTGCGAAAAAAGCAGGCGCCTCTGCGACGCTGCAGGTTTGTCCCTATTATAACAAACCAACACAAGAAGGTTTCTATCAGCATTTTAAAGCGATAGCGGAAGAAGTAGATCTGCCTATCATCATGTATAATATTCCAGGCAGGTGCGGCGGGACCGGTTTGACACCTGAAACAATAGCAAGACTTTCCGCATTGGAAAATATTGTCGGCATAAAAGAGGCAACTGGTTCTCTTGATCAGACAAGCTCGATAGTCGACCTTTGTGATATTACGATAATTTCCGGAGATGATTCGCTTACATTGCCTTTGGCATCGGTTGGAGCAAAAGGTGTTATCAGTGTTGTTGCTAATATTGTTCCGGCAGATGTTAAAGCGATGACGGATCTTATTTTGGAAGGTGATTTTGTTTCAGCGAGGAAATGGCACCAGAAGCTTTTCAAACTGAGCAAAAACCTTTTATCACTGGCGTCAAACCCGATACCTATTAAGGCTGCTATGTCAATGCTGGAGATGGCTTCTGAGGAGTTAAGGCTTCCGATGGTTCCTCTGGATGCGAACGGCAAAGTGATACTTAAAAAAGCGTTGAAGGATTACGGCTTACTTGCTTAAGATGCTATTGTAAACATCTATTGTCTCGTTTATCATGGTCGAGACCGAATGATGTTTTCTTATTATTTCCTGATTGTTCTGGGCGAGCTTTCGTGCGAAGTCCCTGTCGTTGAAGAGTTTTTGTATCGATGAATAGATGCTGAGTTCGTCTTTTGGGTCGAATATTACCGCTGTTTCATTTTCAATGATCAGATCGTCAGCGCCGCCTTTGCATCCAGCGATAGCGAGGCCTGTGCCCATGGCTTCAATCAGCATAGGATTGAATGAATGATCCGGTGTCGGTTGAATGAATATGTCACTAACAGCCAGTATGTTTTGCCATGGTAGTGTATCAGGTATTATTGTAATTGTCTGGACGAGGGCTAGTTCGTGGATAAGTTTTCGAAGGGGCAATTCGCTTTTTCCGCTTGCAATTATTACGAGCATAAATTCGTAACCATCAATTGCCAGATGACGGATCGCTGAGAGCATGCTTGCTATTTTTTCAGTATGCGAGGTGTCGATGGCGGTTACCATACATACAATCTGATTTAAGTTTTTTAAGCAATTAACATGATTCTGTGCAAATGTTCCTACATTTATATGCTTGACCCTGTCGGCAAGACTGGGGTAAAGCCTTTTGAAATTTTCAACCATATTCTGGGTAGGCATAATAAAAGCGGAACATCTTTTAGCAGATATCTCGAGTGTTTTACAATGCTTTTCGAGGGAGTTAAATGAAAGTATATAATTGAGATTCAAAGCTTTTGAAAGGTTTCTTGTAAGAGAGACTTTTGCAGGGCAAAGACAATGGATAATATTTGGTCTTAACTTCGATATACTTTCGAGGAGTATCTGTTTATTTTTGTTATTGAATATGAATGGAATATTAAAGAAAGGGTGTCTGATAATTTCTACTGCTGGCAAAGCTACAGAATCAAGTTTGTATTGCGGCGGACATACTACGACAGGGCTGATGGAGTTATCTGCTAATCCTAAAAGCAATCGCTGAAGAAGATTTTTATGAAGTGTTGCACTATCTTCGGAGACTATTAACACAGGCCTGGGGCGTCTGATTTTTGGTCTATCGATTGTAGTTTCTAATTCTTCTGTCATTTAGTAAAGCCTATCATATTTATATTAAGTCAATTATATGTAATATTACAGCAAAATAATTCGGTTGGCTATCAGAAACAGGCTTTATTGTTATTGAATTTTAGTTATTGATTAGCTTCTCACTTCAGTCATCATTTTTTTAAGCAGATCCAATTGCCCTGTTTTCATATGATAGCAGTGGTCGTTATCCGGGAATTTATTTTCCATGACATCTTTTGCGTAATTTGTGAAAGCATCTATGGTTTTTTCAGCAAGGTTGCTGTATTTAAATGAGAATTTAGGTAAGTTGCCTTGAGTTAAACCAAGAATATCTGGAGCTACGAGTACCTGCCCATCGCAATAAGGTCCAGAGCCACAACTGATAACGGGCACATTTGATAGTTGTGTTATTATCTCGGCAACTTCAGCGGCGGTTCCCTCAACCAGAAGGGCACTTGCGCCAGCATCGACCATTTTTTTTGCGGAGGCAATAAGTTCCAGTGCCATTTCGGCGGTTGTTGCTTCCGCTTTGAATCTGCCAATTTTGCTGATAGATTGAGGTTTAATGCCTATATGTGCCATCACAGCTATTCCAGCGTTGCTTATTGCAGTTATGATATCCAGAGAAGAATTGTTAGCTTCGACCTTGACCATATCAGCACCGGCTTCGGCGATGAATCTGCCTGCGTTTTTAATTGCATCGTATATTCCGAGATTATATGACAAAAATGGCATATCAGCGACGGTAAACGCCTTTGGAGCCGCCCGATGGACTGCGGCGGTTATAGTAACCATGAAATCCATGGTTGCAGGCAGTGTAGAGTCATAGCCTAACATAAGCTGAGCAGCGGAATCTCCAACGATCATCATTTCGATACCTGCTTGTGCGGCGAGCGAGGCGGTAGTATAATCATAGCAACTGACAGCGGTAATTTTTTTATTCTGTTGTTTTGCTTCCGCAAGATCAGCAATAGTAATTTTTTTATTCATAGCATTATTGTAAGACAAATATTTAAAATTAACAATTTTTTAGTTAAAATATCAGAACAAAAAAAAAGAATTTGGCGTATAATATCGTAGATTTTAAAGCGGATTCAAGGTTTATTTGGGAATATTAAATTTTTAAGATTTTTTTACTTTAAAAGTTTAGCCTTAGCTGATAGAAAAGTATTTGGGAATATTGAGATTTTCATTAAAGAAACTTGTGCTCTTTTTTCGATTGTTAAGATATATGTGGGGTGTTAATAATATATTCTGATATAGGAAGCCATTATTTGCTTTTCATCACCCTCCTCCGAAGCCAGGTTCTGAATTGTAGAATCTGGCTTTTATTATTTGATCAAATCTTTATTTTTGCAAAAATGGTTTGTTATTTTGCGAAATATCATGGTTTTTTGCTAATTAACACGCTATAAATTGAAACAACTGGTTTTTAATTTCTATTAGTAGAGAATTAGAATGGTTTAATTATGACGGCAGGCAGGCTTTGTCTATTGTTATTATGTTCAATTTCTATTGCAGCATTAGCAGAAAGTGTTGATCTGACGGTCAATGATTTTTTGCCGGAGGATCAATGTTTAGTCAAAACAAGTCTAGAAGCATATTCAGGTCTTAATATTACCCGTGATTTTATTTATGGTCCGGGTAAAGATCAGGACTACGGCGAATGGCTTAAAATGTTGAGTGTATATCGTGACATTGTTCTTTCTGGGGAGGCTTGGAATATTTTCGAATTTAATTTTGATGGGGTCAGGGTATGGACCAGGCTTGATATTGAACTGTCGAAAGTGTGCGATTTTCAGCCATTACAAAGATTTAAAATCAGTATGGATGCCCGCTATTTAAGCGGCAGTAATTTTGTGTATGTTGCCTTCGATGTTCATAAAAGATGGAACGATATCAAAACAGGATGGTTTCGGATGCAAGACAGCGGGATGGAGATACCAGATGATGGCAAATGGCATCAGGTAAGCAGAACATTTACGGTGCCCAAGTTCGATCATGCTACGACATGGATCAGACCTATAATCGGAATGGACGGTTTTTTTGATAAAACTGTCAGTAAGGTGCAGATACGTAATATTCAAATCGATTGTATGAATCTGACTTTGAATCAAAAGATCGCTGAGATGGTAAAGCAGAGAAAAAGTTCTGGTCTTGATACATCTATTTATGACAGAGACGAATTGAAGTGGCAGAGTGAGAATTTTGCATGTCACTTGACTTTCATGTATGACAGCAGTTTTTATGATCCTAAGTCAGGATATAAACTTGATAGCTTTGTTGATGATGGTAAGCAGCAGTTTGGCGGTTATGATTCGATATTATTATGGCAGGCGTATCCGAGGATCGGCGTAGATGAGCGAAACCAGTTTGATTTTTACAGGGACATGCCTGGAGGGTTGGCAGGGATACGCAAACTTGTTGATCAATTACATGCAAGTGGTGTTAAGGTATTTATCGATTATAACCCGTGGGATACCGGAACCAGGAGAGAAGATAAAAGTGATGACCAGATGCTTGTTGAACTGCTTAAAGAGATAGATGCGGACGGGATATTTCTTGATACCATGACCGAAGCGAAGATGTCCCTGAGACAATTGTGTGATAAGAGTAAAAATGGGATATCGCTTGTGCCTGAGTGTAATATTGCGGTCAATCAGCTTCCTTACTGTAGCGGGTCGTGGGCACAGTATTTTCAAGACAAGACTCCGCCTGGGATGTTGCGTCTGAAATGGATCGAACCAAGACACATGCAGTATCAGATAAAACGATGGAACACGCAGCACAGCAGTGAGGTAGAATCAGCGTTTTTTAACGGCAGCGGAATAAAAATATGGGAAAATGTTTTTGGTACCTATATGCCATGGAATGCTGGTGACAGCAAGGACTGGAAGAAGGCAGTTGGTATATTGCGATGTTTCGCAGATATCTTTACGAGCAGGAACTGGGAGCCTTTTTATCCAACACAGAATGATAAGATATTTGCTCATAAGTGGTATGGTGACGGAGTTACGATTTTTACAGTGCTTAATTATTCGGATAAAAAACTAGAAAATCAGCCTTTATTTGAAATTTCTGCTGAAGATGATGTGCTGTATTATGACTTATGGACAGGGGAACCAATTGAAGTTTTGAAACTCGGTGGTGCAAAAGTAGAGGTAATCAGACCAATTGATACGATTGGTTGTGTGCTGGCAATTCAGAAGTCAAAGATGAATGATAAAATAAAAAACCTCTTGGCAAGACAGGCGGAACTTCATTCTACGACTTTGGCAGAGACAGGTAACAGGCAAATCCGAAGTGACATCAGATTTGCCAAACCAGTTGTTGGTAGCAATGCTGTCAGTCTTGATTCTAAACCTGAAGGTATGGTATATGTTCCAGGGGATAGCTATGTTATGAAGCTTGAGCATAGACGCAGGGAATGCGGATGTTATCCTGATCCAGAGTCGCCGGAGGAAGAATGGTTTAAGAATTATATTATGGGGCACCCGTGGGATGGACAGGTTAGTCATAATATTGGTCCTGTTGAGGTGAAGCCTTTCTTCATAGATGAAACCTTAGTGACAAATGAACAGTTTAAAAGATTTTTGTATGATTCCGGTTATGAACCTGAGTGCAAAACGAACTTTCTTAAGCATTGGCGACATGGCAGGATGCCAGCTGGGTTGGCTGACCACCCTGTGGTTTATGTTGATATAGATGATGCGAGAGCTTATGCCAAGTGGGCAGGCAAAAGATTGCCTACTGAGGTTGAATGGCAATTGGCGGCCCAGGGAAATGATGGAAGAAAGTGGCCTTGGGGGAATGAATTTGATGCTAATAAATGCAATACTACCGGTGACAGGACGGAATTCGTTAAGGCGCATCCCAATGGGCGAAGTCCTTATGGCTGTTATGATATGAGCGGTAACGTCTGGCAGTGGACAGAAAGCTACCGAGATGATGGTCATACGCGGTTTGTGATGATAAGGGGCGGCAGTTATTTCGACGCCAAGGGCAGCGATTGGTATGTTAAAGGCGGTCCAATGGCATGTAACAGCCATACAAAATTTATATTGATGTATCCAGGGCTTGACAGATGTGCTACAATAGGCTTTAGATGTGTAGTAGATGTTAAAACAGAATAAGGAATAATTATATTTATGGTATGTTTACCGAAAACGCAGCATGCAGTACAATTGGTTGGTCCAGATAAGCTTGTTTTTAATGATTCCAAAGCAGTATCAGAGCCGAGTGGTTATCAGATGCTATGCAAAGTGGAAGTGGTCGGGCTTTGTTTTTCAGATCTTAAATTATTGAAGCAATTTTCAAATCATCCTCGCAAGAGTGAAATTATTTCAGGGATCGAAAAAAAAATATTGAAAGACTTGCCCAGTTATGTTCCTGGGGAACTACCAGCGGTGCCAGGTCATGAAGCGGTGGTTACTGTTGTTAAGACAGGCGATAAAGTTAAGAATCATAAACAGGGTAAACGTTATCTTGTTCAGGCAGATTTTAGATGGATAAGGACAAAAAGCTCCAACGGGGCGTTTGGTTATAATTTTGAGGGTGCATTGCAGGAATACGTTCTTGTTGACGAAAGGATAATAACGGCTCCTGATGGTCAGTCAATGTTTATTGAGGTTAGTGACGATCTGCCAGCCTCGGCGGTTGCTCTGGTTGAGCCTTGGGCATGTGTGGAAGATGCTTATGCCTCAAGTGAGAGGAAGACGATTAAAACAGATGGTAAGATGCTGATTGTCGGTGATGGCTTTGATAGTAAATCGTTTAATAAATTT
>CAZBKA010000069.1:0-16510 GCA_964492365.1 uncultured Pirellulales bacterium
GCAGTGACATTTATGACCAGGAGACTAAGCCTTGCTTTAATGGCGAAGGAAATGTCGGAGCAGCACTTTCAATAGAAAATGTTCAATACTGGGAGATCAATAATCTTCAAATCACTAATCAAGGTGCAACAAGGGGAGCGTGGAGAAAAGGTGTGAGTATTAATGCATCGAACTTTGGTACCATGCGTCATATACAGTTGAAAAAATTATATGTACATAATGTTAATGGTCTTATAGAAAAAGAAGAAGGCGGTGGGTGCGGCATAGGCTGGTTCTGCAGCGGAGATACAATTCCTACAAAATTAGACGGCGTATTAATAGAGGGTTGCTATATTAAAACTACCGACAGAGACGGTATAGTAGGAGGAAATGCCAAAATAGGAATGAACACAGCTGATCCTCGTGACAGTAGCGACTGGTACCCGAGTGTTAATGTGGTTATCAGAGGTAATCTGCTTGAGGATATCGGTGGAGATGGAATAGTGCCTATCGGGACTGATGGCTGTATTGTAGAATATAATGTAATCAATGGCGGTTCATGTCGTACATATAACAATACTCCTACGCAATTTGCAGCAGGTATCTGGCCCTGGAGTGCAGATAACACAATACTACAGTACAATGAAGTTTCAGGAATGAAAGGTACTCGTGATGGTCAGGGTTATGATTGTGACTATAACTGCCAAAATACTCTGTTCCAGTACAACTACAGCCATGACAACGAAGGCGGTTTTATGCTGGTTTGTGACAATGATGACGGAATTGGTGATATAAATCCTATTGTTCGCTACAATATAAGCCAAAATGATCAGGAACGCATTTTCCATCTTGGGGCCGGTGCTCAGATATACAATAACGTAATATATAACGGTTCGGGCAGTGATGTGCATCTGATCAAAAATTTTGCAGGCTGTACAGGAAAATCATATTTCAGTAATAATATATTCCTGTCACTTGGGACCTATCGGTTTGATTTCAATGCTATGAAGACATCTATGAACAGCTTCAGCAATAATTGCTGGGTAGCTAATTCATGGAAAAAAGAAATATTATGGTCTGGCTCAACAGTTTACTCCAGCGGCAGGCCGAGCGGAACAAATGATATAACATCAGATCCTAAATTTATAAATCCTGGTTCTGGTGTTGATGGGTATAAACTGCAATCAACATCTCCTTGCATAAATGCCGGAAAAATTATAAGCAATAATGGCGGATATGATTTCTGGGGCAATATACTCTATAATGGCACAGCGGATGTAGGTGCACAAGAGCATTAAAAGAACAATTTGTTATGAATATACATACGGGCCGACGTTGTCTAAAAGCGATGTCGGTCTGTTTTTTATTAATATTACAATTTCTGGCTGATTAATTTTATGCTTTACAAAAACGAAAAGAAATGGTATGTACTCATAATTATCTATATTGGTAAATAGGGATTGAGATAAAATGCGGATTACTCGGCTAATTAAAGAGGTACGTGGACTCAAGGGATTTACCCTTGTCGAGCTTCTTGTTGTTATTTCCATAATATCTTTACTAATGTCTATTATGATGCCCAGTTTACGCAATTCCAGAGAACAAGCCTGTAGACTTGATTGCAGTTCAAACCTTAGAAATCTGACCATAGCATGGCAATTATATGCTTATGACAATGATGATAGACTTTGCCATCCGGATACGGAGTGGAATGATTCTGCGAGTGATTTCTATTGGGTCAGCTCTGGGCCGCGGATTCCTGGTAATGACTTAGGGAATACAGATCAAGCGATAATGGATGGAGTGTTATGGCCTTATTTAAACACCTTGGAAGTATATAAATGTAAATCAGATAAATCTGACAAAAAAAGAAGCTACTCATTATCAGGGACAATGGGACCTACGGAATTATCTGGAACACAAGCAACAGGTTCATTAGAAAGGGGTGTAAAGCAGAATTTTAAACCTTACATAGCTATAAATCAAATCGAAAATTCAATCACTAAAATGGTTTTTATTGATGCACAGAGCTACAATGCCTGGTTAGATAGTTATTTCCATGCTTTTATTGATCTGAATGGAATCTGGGCATTATCAGGTAGAACGGAAAGACATAATCATGGCAGTAATTTATCCTTTTCTGATACTCATGTTGAATATTGGCGATGGTACGATACCAAAGAAGAAGGTCTAACAAAAAATCAAGAAGATGTAGAAAGGCTGTATAACGCTTTGAAAGGTATCAGAGTTGGTAACTACACTGGAAAGGGTATATGATATGGCTTTAATACCGGACTGGTTGAAATGTGAAATAATTCACTTGTGGGAGAGGATAGATTCTCGTCGGGAAGATGGCAGCTTAAGAGAATGGATGCAGTCACATTCCAGGATAATAATAATTATTACCATTGTTTGTATATCAATATTGCTATTTGAGTTAATAGCTTCACATGGTTCAAATCAAGGTGATGAAGTTATAGAGCAGAAGAAAGAGTGGTATTATGATTTGAATACTGAACAGCTTTTTGTTTCTCGAGCTGGTCTTGATGTGCCCATAAGAGCACCATCAGGGAGATTGCCAGATGGATCCTATGCTGGTGTCCGGGCGTATGTTTTTACTTATAGCCTGAATAATGAACCCAATGAATCCGAGCTTTTTATCGGTTTTTTGGAGAAACCTGACCCGAATGTGAAAGGCTCTGAACCTCCTCAAAATCTGAGTGGAGCCAAGCTTTGGGGTTATGGAAAACTGATCCGAACAGTTGATGATCCCAACTGGGTTAGTGCTAATAGTCCACAAGGCCAAGAGATAACAGAACCCCTTTTTTCCAGGAATACTAAGGGCCAGACTGCAACATATTGTCCACCATTGAAATAAGCGATGTCGGTTTGTTTTTATATATGGGTTGACAATTCTATTTTCAACATATATTCTCATCTGGTAAATTGCTGAAAATATTTTTTTATTTAAAGGAGCTTCTATGAAATATTTCAGGGTGGTTATGCTCGTTCAATTATTATTGGCCTCGGTGTTGTCGGCGGGGGAAGGCGGGCTGACGAGCGGTGTAATTGAGGAAATACAGTCATCATTTAAGATGGATACAGATACCACGGCAATGTATAACGCATTGACCAATAATGATGTTAAGGAGCTGGCGTTGAATCGTAAGATTTTATGGCAGCATAATGAAAAATTCAGCAAGGAGATCGACAAGGTCGGTTCAATTACGAATCAAAAAAGTTCGGAAAAATTATAAGCAATAATGGCGGATATGATTTCTGGGGCAATATACTCTATAATGGCACAGCGGATGTAGGTGCACAAGAGCATTAAAAGAACAATTTGTTATGAATATACATACGGGCCGACGTTGTCTAAAAGCGATGTCGGTCTGTTTTTTATTAATATTACAATTTCTGGCTGATTAATTTTATGCTTTACAAAAACGAAAAGAAATGGTATGTACTCATAATTATCTATATTGGTAAATAGGGATTGAGATAAAATGCGGATTACTCGGCTAATTAAAGAGGTACGTGGACTCAAGGGATTTACCCTTGTCGAGCTTCTTGTTGTTATTTCCATAATATCTTTACTAATGTCTATTATGATGCCCAGTTTACGCAATTCCAGAGAACAAGCCTGTAGACTTGATTGCAGTTCAAACCTTAGAAATCTGACCATAGCATGGCAATTATATGCTTATGACAATGATGATAGACTTTGCCATCCGGATACGGAGTGGAATGATTCTGCGAGTGATTTCTATTGGGTCAGCTCTGGGCCGCGGATTCCTGGTAATGACTTAGGGAATACAGATCAAGCGATAATGGATGGAGTGTTATGGCCTTATTTAAACACCTTGGAAGTATATAAATGTAAATCAGATAAATCTGACAAAAAAAGAAGCTACTCATTATCAGGGACAATGGGACCTACGGAATTATCTGGAACACAAGCAACAGGTTCATTAGAAAGGGGTGTAAAGCAGAATTTTAAACCTTACATAGCTATAAATCAAATCGAAAATTCAATCACTAAAATGGTTTTTATTGATGCACAGAGCTACAATGCCTGGTTAGATAGTTATTTCCATGCTTTTATTGATCTGAATGGAATCTGGGCATTATCAGGTAGAACGGAAAGACATAATCATGGCAGTAATTTATCCTTTTCTGATACTCATGTTGAATATTGGCGATGGTACGATACCAAAGAAGAAGGTCTAACAAAAAATCAAGAAGATGTAGAAAGGCTGTATAACGCTTTGAAAGGTATCAGAGTTGGTAACTACACTGGAAAGGGTATATGATATGGCTTTAATACCGGACTGGTTGAAATGTGAAATAATTCACTTGTGGGAGAGGATAGATTCTCGTCGGGAAGATGGCAGCTTAAGAGAATGGATGCAGTCACATTCCAGGATAATAATAATTATTACCATTGTTTGTATATCAATATTGCTATTTGAGTTAATAGCTTCACATGGTTCAAATCAAGGTGATGAAGTTATAGAGCAGAAGAAAGAGTGGTATTATGATTTGAATACTGAACAGCTTTTTGTTTCTCGAGCTGGTCTTGATGTGCCCATAAGAGCACCATCAGGGAGATTGCCAGATGGATCCTATGCTGGTGTCCGGGCGTATGTTTTTACTTATAGCCTGAATAATGAACCCAATGAATCCGAGCTTTTTATCGGTTTTTTGGAGAAACCTGACCCGAATGTGAAAGGCTCTGAACCTCCTCAAAATCTGAGTGGAGCCAAGCTTTGGGGTTATGGAAAACTGATCCGAACAGTTGATGATCCCAACTGGGTTAGTGCTAATAGTCCACAAGGCCAAGAGATAACAGAACCCCTTTTTTCCAGGAATACTAAGGGCCAGACTGCAACATATTGTCCACCATTGAAATAAGCGATGTCGGTTTGTTTTTATATATGGGTTGACAATTCTATTTTCAACATATATTCTCATCTGGTAAATTGCTGAAAATATTTTTTTATTTAAAGGAGCTTCTATGAAATATTTCAGGGTGGTTATGCTCGTTCAATTATTATTGGCCTCGGTGTTGTCGGCGGGGGAAGGCGGGCTGACGAGCGGTGTAATTGAGGAAATACAGTCATCATTTAAGATGGATACAGATACCACGGCAATGTATAACGCATTGACCAATAATGATGTTAAGGAGCTGGCGTTGAATCGTAAGATTTTATGGCAGCATAATGAAAAATTCAGCAAGGAGATCGATAAGGTTGGTTCAATTACGAATCAGAAAAGCTCTGGCAGGTGCTGGCTTTTTGCGGGGTTGAATACGCTGAGGCCTGTTGTTATCAAGAAACACAATATGAAGGATTTCGAGTTTTCACAGAATTATCTGGCGTTCTGGGATAAGATGGAAAAGGCTAATACTTTTCTTGAAACGATAATCGAATTTCGTGACCGGGACCTCATGGACAGGGAGTTGATGATATTTCTGAATATGCCGATACAGGATGGCGGGTACTGGGAGAATGCAAGGGACCTTATTAAAAAATATGGTGTTGTGCCTAAGGATATTATGCCTGAAACACAGTCTTCGAGCAATACGGGATTGATGAATAAGACTATCAGCCATAAACTTCGTGCTGATGCCGCTAAGCTTCGTAAGATGTATGCGGATGGACAAAATGTGGATGAACTTCGCAAAGCCAAGGAGAAAATGCTGGCAGAAACATACCGGATGCTGGTGCTTAATCTTGGTGAACCCGTGTCGCAGTTTCAATGGCGGTTTGCTGATCCTAATGATAAGCTTAGCGAGTTGAAGAGCTATACGCCTAAGAGTTTTTATGATGAATTTGTCGGACTTGACCTGGATGAGTATGTCAATATCTTTAATGATTCACTGCATGAATACGGCGGACATTATACGATAAAGCTTTCGAAGAATATTTATGACGGCCATGATATTAATTTTGCAAATGTTCCAATCGAGACAATAAAGAAGATCGCTATGGCGTCTATTGATGCTAATGTGCCTTTGTTATTTGCAGCAGATGTCGGGTATGACCAGGATGGGACTCTCGGTATTATGGCAGAAGATCTTTATGACTATGAGTCGATTTATAAGGTTGACCTGACGATGTCAAAGGCGGATCGGGCAATATATCGTAATAGCGTCAGGGGACATGGTATGGTCTTTACAGGCGTTGACGTTGTTGACGGCAAGGCGGTTAAGTGGAAAGTTGAAAACAGCTGGGGAGAAGAGCGCGGCAGCAAGGGATACTGGACACTTTATGATAACTGGTTTGATATGCATGTCTACAATATTATTGCGAAGAAGGAATTTGTGCCTGCAGAAGTTTTGAAGATATATGAAAAGCCTGTTGTCGAACTTCCTGCATGGGATCCGATGCTTGATATGTACATGTATTAAATAACGAGCATAAGGAACATCAGCAGTGCGGCTATTGTGGCGGCAGAGAAAGTTATTTTCGACCACTTTTCATATTTTGCGATAGCGGGATGATGGTCTTCTACTTCATAGTAGTAATCATCCAGATCGCTGTCGTATTGTTTGTGCATTTTTAATTTTATGTAAAGATGTACTGATATCGCCAATAAAAACAATGGCCCTGCAATAAGAATAATAATAGGTTTCATGCGGTATATTGTTGCATAAATATCAGGTTTTTGCAAGCCTGTTTGCTTGACCTGGCAGTTATTTGATGTATATTTAAGCTTTGATTATTTGATGTTACCATAGCAAAGGAATAATTATGAAAAAGAGTATTATTTTTGCAAGCCTGTTTTTGATGAGCTTATCTTCAATTACAAATGTGTTTGCATCGGATGGTTGTTACAGCGACGTTAAATGGGAGGATTTATTTAATGGTAAGGGGTTAGATGGCTGGAACAAGATTGGACCTGCAGAATATTATGTTGAAGACGGCTGTATTGTCGGCAAGACGGTTAAGGCAAAGTATAACAGTTTTTTACGCACCAATATGGAATATGGTGATTTTATTTTGGAGCTGGACTTCATAGTTGACCCGAAGATGAATTCAGGTGTGCAGATACGAAGCCATAGCGTAGAAGAAAAAGACCATACCAAGGTTTTTGGTTATCAGGTTGAGATTGACCCGGCTGAGCGGGCGTGGAGCTGTGGAATTTATGATGAAGCCAGAAGGGGCTGGATTAATAATCTTGAGAATAATGAACCGGCGAGGAATGCTTTCAAGCAAAACCAATGGAATCATTATCGTATTGAAGCTATTGGGGATTCAATGAAGACCTGGATCAATGGTGTACCGGCGGCTGATCTGGTTGATTCCGTTGATCAGAGTGGTTTTATTGCTTTGCAGGTGCACGGTACCGATAGTGATGAGCCTATGCTGGTTAAGTGGAAGAATATCAGGATAAAAAACATAGGTAAACATTCATGGCAGCCTTTATTTGACGGCGAAAGCTTTAAAGGCTGGCATACATTGGTTGGCGGCAAATGGCAGATTAAAGACGGGATTATCGTTGGAACATCTACCAAAGACGAGAAATATCATGGTCAGTTGGTGTGCAATGATATTTACGATGATTTTACTATCAGACTTAAATTTAATGCGGTGAAGGGCAACAGTGGTTTGTATTTCAGAGTTGATAAGGTTGCTGGTCCCGTGGCCGTTGCGGGTTTTCAGGCTGAGATTGATGAGGCCAATGATGTTGGCGGGATTTATGAAACCAACGGCAGGGAGTGGGTGGTTCAGCCAAGCAGGGAAGATGTGGAAAAATGGTTTAAGCCTGGCCAGTGGAACGAGATGACAGTCTCTGCACATGGTGACCGGGTTGTTGTGCATGTCAACGGATTTAAGACTGCTGATATTGTTGATAAGCCGAGCAGAAAGAGTGGTTATATTTCGTTGCAGCTTCATGCTGAATCTGATGTCGAGGTTATGTTTAAAGATATTGAGATACTCAAAGCATCGAAGATGTATCTTTGGGGTGTGCATGACTACGACAGACCCCAACCAGCAGTGATTACGCCTGGTGCCGAATACGGCCAAAAGCCTTCTGATGCCATAGTTTTATTTGACGGCAGTGACTTGTCGCAGTGGTTAAACGTTGATGGGGAACCGGCTGACTGGAAAGTTGAAAATGGATATATGGAAGCATTTAAGGGGGCGAGCAGTATTAAAACCAAGAGGATTTTTGGTAATTGTCAGCTGCATATTGAATGGCAGCCGCCGGTGAATCATGAAGGCCCTTATGATCAGAGCAACGGCAATAGCGGTGTCTTCCTGATGGATACTTATGAAGTGCAGGTGTTGAATTGTTATCAGAACAAGACTTATGCAGATGGAACTACCGGGGCGATTTATGGTCAGCATCCGCCTATTGTTAATGCGTGCAAAAAGCCTGATGAATGGCAGAGCTACGATATAAGTTTTTTAAGGCCTATATTTGACGAGAAAGGCAACGTTGTCCGACCTGCCAGAGTGACGGTTCTGCTTAACGGCGTTGTTGTTCAGAACAATGTCGAGATCAAAGGACCTACGATGTGGAAAAACAGGACAGAATACAGAGCGCACGGCGATAAGCTGCCAATAAGTTTGCAGTATCACGGCAACGCAGTTCGCTACCGCAATATCTGGATTCGCGAACTGGGTGAACAATTATATGAGGCAGACTAATATTTAAAATTTTATTGCGGTATTAGTCTCAGGCTGATAATTTCGTAAGGCTTAACATAAAGTTTTATGGAGCCGTTAGCAATCGGCAGTTCTTCTTTGTTGTCTTCCAGCAAATTGGTTTTATAAACTTTTTTCAGCTTGAAGCCAGGGGTAATTGTAATGTTGCCACGCTGTCTGAAGTTTTCATACAGCCTGACTATTATCCCCTTGCCGTCCTGGGCCTGTTTGATGGTTTCAATAACAATATTGTCACTGTCTATTTTTATTACGGGGCAGTTTATTTTATCATTATCATTTGAAGCAGAAATTTTCTCCTGCTTATATACTATCATCGGGTCGTTAAGACTATAGGCTTGTGCAACCGTATCAAGTGCCCATTTGCCCTTGTGCGGCAGCAGAGAGTAAGTGAATTTATGTTTGCCTTCATCTGCGATTGGGTCAGGATTTGTCGGACTCCTGAGCAGGCTTATTCTCATCAGGTTATCTTTAATGTCGTGGCCATACTTGCAATCATTGAGCAGGCTGACACCATAGTCGCCTTCGCTGAGGTCCGCCCACTTCTGGGCACATACTTCAAATTTTGCCCAGTCCCAGCTTGTGCTTCGGTGTGTGGGGCGTTCAACATTGCCCCATTGAATTTCATAAGTTGCATTGGGGCTGAAGATATCTACTTCGAAGGCCGATTTGAGCAGGATGTGTTTTTCATTCCAGTCGATATCGGTTTCAAAGTCGAGACGATTGCTGTTATAATTCAGCGAGATAATCTGAGAATATTCGCTGTTTACTATTTTTCGTTTTATCTCAATGGATGCCCTGAGCGGCCCTGACTCAAGGATTTTTATAGACGTTGCAGGCTCACTTAGCCACATTTTGTCTTCAAAGAAAATATCGATGTCCCATGCATCATTGTCGAGAGGGCGATCCTCGAAAGCCTGGAACTGATTTGCTATGGCTTTGCTGGTCAGAATGTCCCTTTGATTTGCTTTGTCGAATATTTTTACAATATCACCTTTGTTGTTGAACTTAACTTTCAGCAGGTCATTTTCCAGAAGATTTTCGGTGACTTTTAAATTTGTCTTGAATTCATCCCGCGGCAAAGTGACTATTTTGAAAGCGTTTATGCTGTAAGGTGCCAAAGTACCAGCATCTATCCATGTGCCGGTTTCAGATTGCTGGTTCGGCACGGTTGTTCCATCCAAGCGTTGAATTGCCTGGTTTTTATTTAATTTGCCTTGATAAAATGCCAGATCATCGCGTTGGAACGAGGTTGGATTGATAATCAGGATGTCGGCATTTGATTTTGATGCAATTGCTGACAAGCTGTCATTTTTAAGCTGGTCAATGTTATCGCTAATCTGCTGGTATTGCTGCAGGGATTCGACGTATACTTCGTGTATGCTGCTTCCCGGTATCGCATCATGGAACTGGTTTAGACAAACCAGTTGCCAGCAATCATTTAATTTTTCATGGGGGTATTTGAATTTATTATCGAGCAACGAAGCTGCTGCTGCAAGAAATTCGACATCATGCAGACCAAACTCGCATTTTCGGTTTGCTCTTTTGTTTCTGCCCTGTGTGGTATATGTTCCGCGGTGATATTCAAGATAAAGCTCTGATGACCATGTGGGCAGTTTAGCGCCGGCATCTTTTTCGAGTTTACGGAAGAAGTCTATAGCATTGCCAGGTGTTACTTTTGGCATCGCGGGAAAATCTTTCATCTCGATAATATTTTCGATCATTTCATGGGTTGGTCCGCCTCCGCCATCGCCGTGACCAAACGCAGTCATAAGGTTTCTCTGATTTTCTTTATGAAGTGAGTTTGTCCATGTCGTCAGTATCTGCTCTGAAGTAGCTTGACCATTGTATGTGCAGGCCTGCCATTCGCCGGGGCTTTTTGTTGAACCAAAATAAGTTAATACTTTTGTGCCGTCCAGTCCCTGCCACCAGAAGCTGTCATAAGGCAGCCGATTGTATTGGTTCCAGCAGATTTTAGTTGTGTAGAAATATTCAAGTTCTGCCTGTTTCATCAACTGGGGCAGATTGTGAGCGTAGCCGAAAACATCAGGCAGCCAGAGGATGGGCGATTCAGCTTTCGGGCCGAAATGTTTGGCGAAAAACTCGCGTCCGAGCAAAAGCTGTCTAACGAGTGATTCTGCGCCTGTGATATTGCAGTCTGCCTCGACCCACATTCCGCCTATCGGCTCCCATTGGCCCTTGGCAACATATTCCTTGATTGATTCGAAAAGCTGTGGATAATCCTGCCTTACAAAGTCATATAGCTGGGCCTGACTTTGGGTGAAATGATATTCTTTAAATTGCTGCATCAGTTTTATTACGGTATGGAAAGACCTTCCACATTTTAATCTTGTCTGCGACAGTGTCCAAAGCCAGACTACGTCGATATGGCTGTGACCAACAGCGGTTATTTCGACATCCAAAGCTGGACCTGCCTGTTTAATGCCGGCTTTCAATACCTTATGTGCTTTGGGAGTACTTTTATAGAAATTTTCGCCGAAAGGTTCACGCAGATCCAACAATTTGAAAGCGTTATCAAGGGCTTCGATTATAATTCCTCTTGCAGGGGAGTTTTCATCAAGGACTTTTGCCGCACCAAGAGCAACTCTTGATGCTATAACAAAGTTTCTTGTTGGCTGGTCGATCAGTACTACTTCTGATTGTCTCATCACCGCGTTGAAGTTGTCATCAGTGGGTCTGAAGTTCGCCCCACCTGTCCAGCCATGAAGTACGAGTGAATGTTCCTTGCCGTCACAGTATTCGGCGGGCAGGATGATTTCATCGTGGAAGCAGTCTCTTGCTGCAATTGGTTTTGCGTCGATATAAACAAGGGCCTCAGGGTGGCAGAAATTGTTGGCACTGCCAAGCGGCAGATATAAGGCAACTGGGCCCTGGTCTGACCAACCATTGGGGACAGTAAAGCGGCTTTTCATTGTGAACATGGTTTTCCAGTCGCCCCATGCTTTCCCATTTTTGAGAGTTTTCCATTTGCTGTCGTCAACGTTGGCAGTTGCCAGCGGGCTGGTTTCGTTGGGCTTGTGCTCGAAGTACTTGTAATTTTCAATTGCAAGACGTCTGCTATAAACCAAAGGCTCAATAGTTTTGATCCTTCTTGTTATTTTTTCAATTGTTAACATTTTATCCTGAATCATATTATTCCTTCTGCGTTTATAAAATTTTTATAAAAGTCATAAGACCATTATAAAACCAAATATCAAAGTCCAAGTTTCTGGCGATAGATTGTAACTTCTTTAAGCAGGTTTTCAAGCAGGCTGATATCTTTTTCGTCTAATATATGATCACATGCCCGGCAGGTGGTTTTTATATTAATTCCCCTTAGTGAGATGAATTTTTTTGCGGAGGTCATATATTTATGTTCTATGACGGCCTTTTCGTTGTCGATGAAAAATTGCTGAAGCTGCTGGGCCAATTCGGGTTGATCTTTAAAATGTTTGCAAATCCATGCAAATAGCTCCGGATAAAAATTGGCAGCTATTCCGCAGAAGCCGTTGCCGCCGTATTGCAGACTTTCAAGAATTGAGCCGCTGTGAGCGTTGAAAAAAGATAGAGGGCTGTTTTTGGCGATTGCGATTTTTTGTTTGATCAGATCGATATTTGCCGAGGTTTCTTTGAGGAATACAAATCTGTCTGTTGAAATAACCCATTCAAGCAAAGCAGGGGACAGAAGCCTGTGATATGGGTTTGGGCATTCATAAAGCCCAAGTTCGATGTTACCTGTCAGGCTGAGCAGTTTTTCGGTATTTGCCTTCCATACGTCATCGTTTTGATTTTTATCAGCCAATTGGTTTACCAGGCAAACGACGGCAGCAATGCCGGTATCTGACATTTTTTTTACGAATTCAGCTTGTTTCTGTATAGGCCCGCCAAAAGTTCCAGTCGCAACAACGGGTACTTTATTTACAGCTTTTGTTAATACACGTTTGGCCAATTCGATTCTTTCGTCATCAGTAAGCGTGTACATTTCACTTGAGCCGCAAACAGTGAAAAGACCAGCAACACCTGAATCGATATACCATTGGGTCAGATTATCCAAAGCGGTAAAATCTATTTCTTTATTCTGTTTGAAAGGCGTTAACATTACAGGCCAAAGACCTGAAGGGATTTTTTTAGATTGCATTTTTCGACTCCAAATTATTCTAAAGGCATTTTTGTCTGTTCCCAGACATTAAGGTTTTTCAAATCACGTTTTTTGGCTGGCAGTATTGTGCCGACAATATAACCAACAACGAACATCATAAAATTGCCCCCGATGCCGATATAATACAGGTTAAATGGAAAACAAAAGGCTTCAGGGAGAATTTGTTTATCGGAAAGTATTGTCCATGTAGTAAACGCCAGTGTAAAGATTATGCCAAAACCAACGGACCTTGCATCACCTTTTTTAGTGAAGAAGCCAAGCATATACAGGCCGAGCAAGCCCCCGCTAAAAAGTGCACCCAAGATAACAGCGGTGTCCTGGAAAGTATTTGAACCGCTTTCAACCAGCAAAATGGCACCGATGATCATAATTACCGAAGCTGCTGCAGCGGCTATCCAGGCGACTTTTAAATAGTGTTTATCAGATTTATTTTTTACCAGGTGCCTTCTGTAAATATCCACTACAGTGACAGTTGAAATTGCATTGATAGAGGAATCAAGCGAAGACATACCTGCCGCAAGAATTGCTGCTATAACTATGCCGGTTATTCCTGGAGGCATATAATTGATAATGAAAAAAGGAAGTATCTGGTCAGCTTTTCTTACACCTGTCAGCATTTCTGTTGCTTCGACAGTAGGGTATACTTTGAAAAATACATAAAGGCTTGTTCCCAAAAACATAAAAAATGCCCAGATCGGAATACTGGTAAAAGCACAGACATACATAGCTTTCCTGGCTTCTTTGGTACTTTTTGAAGCACAGTACCGCTGAATTACATTTTGATTTGTGCTATATTCGTTTAGCCAGATAGTCAGTCCTATTATGAGCATCATTCCTGCGGTTTTGTCCTTTAGGGAAAATGCCCAGGATACAGGTTCGACGTTGCCGTTGGCCCATTCTGCAAATGCAAATTTATGATCCGCTATCGCAACGGAAAATATCTGCCCCAATCCGCCGGGAAGTTTATTGACAACAACAAACAGGCATAATAGCCCTCCGATAACAAAGATTATAGTCTGGGTGGCATCGGTCCAGATGACGGCATTTATTCCACCCATAATGGTGTATATGGCAACAATTATTCCGCTGGTTACTATGGACATAACAGGACTAAGGCCGGTTATTTCATAGATGACAAGCGAGATTAAATACAATATCATGCTGACTCTTACCAGTTGGGTTATGATAAAAGCGATTGAACCATAAGTTCTTATTGAAGGGCCGAATCTATATTCCAGATATTCGTATGCGGATGTGATTTTTCCTCTGCGGAAAAAAGGCAGAAAAATGTAGGCGGCAATTATTATACATACGGGCAATGTCAGATTAGGCAAAAATCTCAGCCAGGCTGTTTTAAAAGCATCTCCAGGATAGGCAATAAATGTTACGGAGCTTATAGATGTTCCTATCATGCTTATGCCTATCACCCAACCGCTGAAAGCTCTGCCGCCAACAAAGTATTGTTCCGTGCTGACATTTTTGCGGGAAAAATAAATTCCTATGAATGTGATGCCAGATAGATAAGTCAGCAGGGTAATGATATCCAACCAATGCAGATGCATAGAATCCTTTCACAATTTATTTAACTTTCAGCACGAAAATCTGTGTAAACAGTCCTTTGCAATTTTCTATTTTTCGATTATACGCAATAGTTTTGCCATTTCCAGACCAAATTAACGCAAAAGGCGTATCTTGACTTTTTTTTGTCTTCATGTAGGTCTTTTCTTTGTCAATATCATAAATAAAGAGACTATTGTCACAGACATAACAAAATTGATTTGCCTGAGGGTTCCATCGTAGATTACCCTGGATGCCTGTTTTGTGTTGGGTAAGTTGTCTGACATTGTCGCCTGAAGGTGACATTAGAAATGCCTGTTCAATGCCATTATCATCTTTTGCTGTAATACCGAGGTATTGGCCATCACTACTGCTGCTTACAGAAGTTATTCCGGGGTGTTTTTTGTTTTCGGTAAAGGTGAGCCGTCGTTGAACCGCTCCTTCAGGTGGGCAGGGCATCTGGTTTTCGGTGCCTTGAAATGCGCCCTGATTTGAAGGTATGTTTATTTTTTCGGGAATATCGACAATGAATGCTTCGGTTAATTTATTGCTATTACCATCGCAGCAATCGCCGAGGAAGACCCTTGCTCTCTGGTATGAACCGTCTGGTTTAAGATACCCTTTTGTGCCGACCCATGTATCGCCATAAGCTTTTGAAATTTCATCTGAGCCTGGCCTTGGTTCCGGTACTACCTGTACAACCAGAGCAGAAAACCATTTTCCGCTGACATTTTCTCCTTGCTTATCGCAATCGACTTCGACCGGTCCGAGCGTTGATGTTGAGACGCCTATGGTTCTAAGATCAACTTTTTTGCCTGTTTCTTTTTCAATCTCAGCCATTATGGCGTCATTGTACGTGAAACCTATCCATTTACCGTCAGCGGAGAACTGATGGCGATGTGTACCTCCTCTAAGCGATCCTGGTGTAAAGGGCAATGTGACATCTCTGGCGTCGATGAAAATCAGTTCATCCGGTTTGGATTCGTCAACAACCGCGCCGGTTCTTCTTGAAAAGTCATAAGGTTTGTTTTCATTGCAGTTTGTCAGACCATGAATAAAAATAACTTTATTCTCTGAAGGGCTGTAGCTGGCAGCACCGACTCCGGGGCCGAACCGACTCTGGTTCGGACAGCAATATAAAATTTTTATCTGACCTGTTTCAATATTTACTTTTTCAATATTACTATTACCTGCGATGCCGCCGGTTGTTGTTCTTGTATCATAGCAGAGCCATTGGCTGTCCGGAGAAAAATTGTCGTTGTTATCCAACTCATGGTTTTTGCAGTCAAATGTGATTTGTTTTTCCGCGAAGACGTTCTCTGTAAATGCTAAAACCATTGCCACAAATAAAAAAAAATTTAAGAGTTTGTTCATAATCCTAATCCATCTCTTATTCACGAGATATATAAGACTGTACTTATATCAAAAATAACAAGATAATTCAACAGTCTAATTTATCTCTAAGCTATGGTTCTCATAGTAAAAGTAGTAATTGACACAACCATCGCTATTTAGGATAATCAGGCTTTGTCAAAGAATAAGGAAATTAAATTTGATTATGCCGGCAGAGCAGAGAAAATTGTCAGTTGATGATGACAGCGATGAAAAATTCATGAAAGCTGCTATTGATGCAGCTTTTATTGCGGAAGAAAATGGTGATGTGCCGATTGGGGCAGTGGTGGTGCATGAGAATAAGGTAATTGCAAGGGGTTACAATCAGCGTCACCTGCTTAATGACCCGACTGCTCATGCTGAGATTATTGCATTGACCGGGGCGGCTGAGGTTATTGGTAATTGGCGTCTGAATGGCTGTACTATGTATGTTACCCTTGAGCCTTGCCCGATGTGTGCGGGAGCTTTGGTTAATGCCAGGGTAGACAGGCTGGTTTATGGCTGTGATGACCCTAAAGCTGGTGCCTGCAAGAGCCTGTATAATATCGTTCAGGATAAAAGATTGAACCATTGCCTTGATGTTACCGCCGGTGTGATGGCGAGGGAGTGTTCGACAATTCTGAGCGAATTTTTCCAAAGACGCCGAAACGAAAATAAAAATCAGATAGACTGAATTGTCTAAAATATTCTGATTCGACTATAGAAATGATTACCTTTCAGCATAAAATAACGATTTTAACCTTGAGTT